>NZ_JBFBBK010000062.1:0-47055 GCF_040682635.1 Streptomyces sp. NPDC051133 | reverse complement strand
GTCCACGGCGATGCCGATGGTCACCGCGGGATTGAGCTGACCGCCGGAGAGGGGTGCGGCGGTGTACGCGCCCGCGAGCACGCCGAACCCCCAGCCGAACAGGTTGTACTGCTGCCAACCGGTGCCGATCGTCACCGGGGTGCCGAAGACGTCGGACGTGGCCTTGCCCGTGCCCGGGTACAGATAGAGCGTGCCGGCCGGGGTGCGGGCGACGAGGTCGGCCCTGCCGTCCCCGGTGATGTCGCCGACGGCGTCGAACGCGTTGAACTGCCCCCACGTGCGGACCTGGATCCGGGCGCCGAACGCCCCCGAACCGGACTTGCCGGTGCCCGGGTAGAGGTAGACGGCGGAGTTGCCGCTGCTCCGGGCGAGCAGGTCGGCCTTGCCGTCCCCGGTGAAGTCGCCGTGGCCGAGCAGCACGTTGTACTGGTTCCAGCCGCTGCCGACCGCGACCGGCGAGCCGAACGTGCCGTTGCCGAGGCCCGGGTAGACGTAGAGGATCCCGCTCGCCGTCACCGACAGCAGGTCGGGCAGGGCGTCGCCGGTGACGTCGCCGGGGGCGACGATCCTCGTACGGGTGGACCAGTTGCCGAACACCAGGGTGGTGGCCCAGCTGTCGCTCGCCGGGACGTAGTGCCGCCAGTAGACGGCGCCGGTGGAGGCGCGCCGGATGATCTGGTCCTGGTAGCCGTCCCGGTTGAGGTCGGTGGACAGGACGACGTTCTTGTCGCCGTAGGAGCCCCAGGAGATCCGGCCGGCGAAGGACGTGCCCTTGGAGTCGTACTCGTAACCGGTGTTGTCGGACGCGCGGCGCACGAACAGGTCGGCGTCGGCGTCGCCGCTCAGGTTGGTGTCGTCGATGCGCGGGTAGGCCGCGCCGACGTACGTGCTCACCTTCGTGAAGACGCTGTACGAGCCGGAGGCCACGCAGTCCTGGACGCCCCAGGAGACGACGCCGACGATCTTGCCGCCGACGATCAGCGGGCCGCCCGAGTCACCGTTGCAGGCGGCGACGGTGCCGCTGTCCGATCCGGAGGCCGGTGTGCCCGCGCAGACCATGTGGCCGGCGACGAAGTCGGTCGCGTAGGTGCTGGAGCAGGTGGCGTCCGAGACCATGGGCAGCGTCGCGGTGCGCAGCGTCTGCGCTATGTCGTCGCTGGTGGAGCTCGTGCGTCCCCAGCCGTACAGGGTGGCGCTCGTGCCCGCCCCGTAGGACGAGGTGTCGTTCGACGTGGTGATGTTGACGGGCTTGGCGCCGACCGGGTTCGGCAGCGTCAGGACCGCGATGTCGTTGTCGATCGTGCTCGTGTTGAACGACGGGTGGTTCCACTGCCGCCACACGCCGGAGACGGTGCCTCCGTGCAGGTCGACCGAGCCGTCGGCGTTGTCGGTCGGCAGCTGGGCGGTGCCGGTGACGATGGTGCCGTTCGCGTGCCAGTCGTACCCCTTGACGCAGTGCGCGGCGGTGAGGATCTTCGTCGGGGACACGACCGAGCCGCCGCAGAAGAAGCCGATGTCGTCCGAGGTGTCGCTGGTGCCCTTGTCGTCGTAGTACCAGAGCTGCGCCATCCACGGAGCCTTGGCGATCGTGGTCTCCGTACCGCCGATGATCTTCGGGTCGGCGGTGGACGTCCCGGAGGCCGAGGGCGTGGCGGCCGGCGTCGCCGTGCGCGGCGTCGCGGTGGCCGCGGACGGCTTGGACGGCGTCCGCGCGGCGTGGTCGGTCCGCAGCGCGCCCTTCACACGCGCCGTCAACTGCGCCTGCGAGGCGACCGTGGCCTTCGCCGGGGCGGGAGTGGGAACGGCGGCGGGGGAAGCGTGGGCGGACGCCAGAGAGATGGCGCCGGCAAGGGCGGCGGCGAGCGCCACGGCTGCGGGGACGACTCTCCGCGCCCGTCGCCTGCGTCTTACGCCCCCGCTGGCCCTGTGGGCAGAGAACACTCGGATCTCCCGTCGGTGAAAGGGGTTTTCGCGCACGCGGACAGGGAGAAAAGCCGCCGACCGACGGCAGCTCGTGGGTACCGCCAACTGGTTCGGGACCAACACGTCCCGAAAATCTGTTCCCCGCCCGGCGGCCGCCCGATCGTAGGACCGGCGGGGAAGAGGCCCCGGGACCGGCCAGGAAACGCATGCGGAACAGCCGCACAAGACTTCGCAAAGCCGCCGGGTCGGCACGGCGGAGGACCGCCCTGCCGGTTAGCCTCCGCTGCTCCACGGGGACGGCTCCCGACCCGGGCACGTCACGCCGGTCGCCCTCGGTGCCGTCGTACGCCGGCCGGTACGCCTCGCGTCGCCCACTTGGGGGATGCCCGGATGCACGACGTGCACGGTTCCGTACGGTCGGTTGCAGGGCCCGGATGCGCCTGGCCTGCCAAGCCGGGAGGTTCGTGATGCGTCACATCGGCTCGACACTCGCCACACTCGCCGCCGCCGGAGTGCTCGCGCTCGCCGTTCCGGGCTCGGCCTGCGCCGCGAACGGCTTCCTCGCGATCGACGGAGTCCGCCACGATGCCCCGCACGGCTGCTTCGAGATAGCTCACCTGTCAACGGTCTTCAACTTCACGGACACGCTCGCCCTGGTCCACAACGTGCCGGGCTGCGCGGGCGGGGTCGTCCAGGTCCTCCCTCCCGGGCTGGCGGTGCAGGTGCCCGGAACGCACAGCGTCTTCATCGGCTGACCGGCGGGCGCCCCTCGTCCTGCCCGGAGTGATCCCGCGATGTGTCCCTTCAGGGACGCGGGTGCCGCTGTGCGCCGGCCGAGCGGAGCCGGATGCTGAGCTGGGCGCCCAGTTCCCGGAAGCCCAGAGCGGCCGCGACCCGGCGGGAGGCGGGGAGCCGGGCGCGCCATTGCGGCAGCAGTCCGGCCGTGAGTGCGTGGGTCACCGCTGCCGACGCCGTCACCCGGGCGAGGCCGCGGCCCCGCAGGGCGGGATCGGTCAGCACGCTGAGGTGGGCGGCCCGGCCCGGCCAGGACCGGTACCCGGCAGCCGCGATCACCGGGCCGCCGGCGTCGCCCGCGCGGATTACGAAGGCCGGCGAGGTGATGTCGTCCAGGGCGGCCTCGTCGGTGTCGTCCGCGCCCGCGGCCTCCTCCAGGCGCCGTAGAGCGGAGTGACCACCCGGGAGCCGGTGCACCGGCAGGACGCCCGGGGCGGCCGGGCGGAACAGGTCCGAGGAGGTGTAGGACAGGGCCGCGGGGCCGAGTACGCGGGCTACGGGCAGGGCCGCACGCACCGCGTCGGCGTCCGTGAGCGCGTCCTGCGGCAGCGTCGCCAGTGCGTCCCTGACCAGGTCTGCCGCGCGCTTCGTCGGGGCGGTCACGAGGGCCGCACCGCACAGGGACACGACACCGACCCAGCCGGCCGGGCACAGGCCCGACGCGGGTGAGACGACGACGCTGACGCCTCCGGCCGGCGGGAACGAGACGGGCACCGCCGCCAGGCCCTCCCACAGCGCGCGGGCTCCGGCCTGCAGAGGATCCATGGGCGAGGGCATGGGTACGGACATGGGCGGATCTTGCCAGTTCCGCGTCCCGCGCGGCGCCGGAAAGAAAGGAGACTCCGGTGCGGTGACACCGGTGACGGGCCGGTGAGGGTGCGGTGCGGGGCCGGCGAAGGCGGCGGCTCCCCGGTGCGCTACGGTGACTCGCTTTTGTCGCGCACCTATGGGGGGTTTGATGCGGCGAACCACAGCGGCAGCGAGTGTCGTCACCGTACTCGCGCCGCTTCTCCTGGCCGGCGCCTCCGCGGCGTCGGCCGCGGCCAACGGCTCACTGACCGTCAGAACGCTGGACCGGAGCGGAAAGCCGGTCTACGCCCAGGTGGCGGTCTACAACACCAAGACGAACGACTTCCGCTACATCGAGGGCAACCGGAAGACCTCGCTGCCGAACGGCAGTTACGAGCTCGCCACGTCCTTCGTCGGCGGCAACGGCGACGACGCCGCCCTCGGCGGCCACAGCGTGAAGGTCTCCGGGGCCACGACGACCACGTTCGACGCCCGGCAGGGCCGCGCGGTCAAGGTCTCGCTCAGCCCCAGTCCGGGCAGCGGGTACGACCACGAGGTCGTCGCGGCCGTCTGCGCCACCGACAACGGCCCGGCCACCATGAGCATTTCGGCCCTGGCGGGTGACCTGTACGTCATCCCGAACAGCAGCAAGGCGTACGAGCTGGCCTACGGCACCACGTACGAGCCGCGGTCGACGACCGGCGGCGACTTCTGGCTGGCGTCCGCGACACACCACGGTGGTGTGCCGTCCGGGGTGTCCGCGACGCTCAAGAGGTCCGGGCTGACCAACCTCAAGGTGTCCGCGCACTCCGGTCCCGACAGCGGGCAGGCGATGTTCTCGTTCAACGGCGAGTCGACCAGCGGCGGCGACTGCTCGTCGTACACGGACATCCTCGACTTCCAGCGCGACCTGCCCGCCTCCTTCGGCGTCCACGTCCCGGCCGGCCGCTGGGGCGTGGGCCAGCAGGGCCACGACTACATCTACAGCGGGTTCCGCACGTACGCGGCCGGCAGGACGACCTCGCTGTCCCTCGGGCACGCGGTCTGGGGGCCCGGCGGGCAGCTGCCGTACACCTGGTACCACCAGCTGTACTTCGGGGGCGACGACCCGTTCGCCGACCCCAAGCTCACCGGGGGCGGAGTGCTGGCCTCCGGCACCGTGAAGCTGACCCACGCGGGCAAGACGCTCTACAACCACAGCTACACCCCCTCCCAGGAGATCGACCCGCATCCGCGGATCCCGGGATCGGGCTGGTACACGATCACCGAGACCGCCCACCGCACCGGGCTGCCCTCCGGCTCGCTGTCGACCTCCTCCAGCCTCTCCCTGCACTTCTACGCCGACGCCGGCAAGAACCAGCAGATCCGGGACTACCTCACCCGGTTCTGGCCCGAGGCACTGAACAGCAGGAACCAGGCAGCTCCCGGATCGACCACGACCGTCGACCTGGGCATGCAGCGCGACGGCACGAACGACGGCACGATCCGGCAGCTGTCGGACGGCGTGAAGTCCGTGCGTGCCTGGTACACCACCGACAACGGCACCACCTGGCACGCCACGACCGCGAAGTCGTCGGGCGGCAGGTGGACCATCGCCGTGCACAACCCGGCCTCCGGCCGCGTCGGCCTGCGCTCGACGGTCACCGACACCCACAGCGACACCTCGACGACCACCGTGTACAACGCGTACGCCGTGAGCTGAGGTCCGGCACCGAACCTGCCGCGTGCGCACGGAACAGGGGCCCCGGAGAGATCCGGGGTCCCTGGCTTCTCCGGGACCTACGGTTGTCTGTCATGGACTGGACTACGCCCGTGAGCACGTTGTTCGGTGGGCTGGTCGGGGTGGGATCGACGCTGCTGGCCGAGAGCGTGCGGTCCCGACGCGACCGAGGACACCAACTGCACCAGCTCAGACGGCAGCTGTACGCCCGCTATCTCGAAGCGCTCACCAGCACGGACAGCGAGCTGCAGCTGCTCGCCGTCCGGCAGCGGGCCCCGGTGGACGGGGCCGATCTCCGGGCCGCCTGGCGCGGTCACTCCCTGCTCGCCCTGAACTACGAGATCGCGCTCGTGGCCCCGCCGCCGGTCGCCGCCGCGGCGGAGACGGCGTACCGGGCGCTGCGCGAGATACGGAACCTCATCGGCACGGCCGCGGTCACCATCAGCGGCCCCGGCCCCGGCCCTGAGGGGGACGACCCTGGTCCCGGGGCGTCGGCGTGGCGGGACGCCCACCTGCCGTACGCCGACGCGTTGGCCGCGCTGCGCTCGGCCATGCGCGCGGACGTGGGGAGCGGTCAGGGGAGTTGACCGGGCTCCTGTCCGCCCGGCCTCAGCACTCCTCGGCCGCGTCGTTCCGGTTCAGCTTCTCCAGGTACTCGTGGGCCAGCGCCGTGGCCCGGGTGAACCAGTCGGTGATGACCGCCAGTTCGCCGGGCGAGTAGTCGGAGAACAGGGCCGTCAGGCGCTTGTAGTGGCCCGCGTAGACCGCCTCGACGCGGGCCACCGCGGCCGGTACGGCGGCCACCCGGACCCGGCGGCGGTCCTTCGGGTCGGGGCGGCGGGTGACGTAACCGGCGCGTTCGAGGCGGTTGAGGATGCCGGTCACCGCGCCCGTGGTGACGTGGGCGCGGGCCGCGAGGCCGCCGGCCGTCAGCAGTTCGTCGCCGGCCTCCAGGACGAAGGCGAAACAGGTCAGGTCGGTGACGTTCAGCCCCAGCCGCCGGGCCAGCTCCTGCTGTCCGATCAGGTGGGCGGCGATGAGGTGGTCCATCGACGACAGCGCCTGGGCCGGGGTGGCGGGCGGTCGCGGCGTGCCGTGCATCTTTCAGAATCCCTTAGCTAGTGAGATATTCAGATTGATGAACTTCTTAGTTCGTGAGGGACTGCCCTCCGTGGAGGTGGCGGTATGAGTCTGTACGACGAGGGTCACACGATCGCCGGGTGGACCGGCTTCGGCATCGCGACCGCGGGTGGCGCCGTGCTGGGCCTGGGGGTGTGCACGGCCTCGCCGGTGGCGGTCGCGGGAGGGCTCGCCGTCGCCGCCGGGAGCGTCCTGGTGACGTGGGTCCTGCATCTGTCGGGCTGGGGCAAGCCGCCGGGGGTGCGGCCTCGGGAGCAGTGGGGCATGCGGGTCCGGGACGCGCGGGCGCGGGAGGGGCATCCCGGGTGCGTCAGCTGCCGGCTGGCGGGGCGCGGGCGGCGAACGGCGGCCGCCTCGGCACCCGGGGCCGTGTCGATGCCGGAGGCCGTGTCGGGGAAGGGGGCCGTCTCGGCGCCGGAGGGGCTTTCCGCGCGGCCGGCCCCTGTGCCGCCCGTCGAGTGAACGGGCGCCCTGCGGCCGGCGGTCCCGGCCCGGACCCCGTTGTCGGACCCACCGCCTACCCTCGCAGGTGATGGCACAGGTATGGACGTGTTCGGGGCTCCGCTGGTCGTCGGGCGGGCCCGTGCTGGTGTGGGGCGGCGGGCGGCGCAGTGCGCTGCCCTGGGGGAAGCGGGTCGCGTTCGCCGTGCCGGAGGGGGCACGGCGGACGTGTGTGGGGGCGCGCGGGCATGTCTGTCCCGTGCGGGCCGCCGTGTCGGGGCGGAGTACGGGGGCCCGGTGCGAGGAGTGCGCGCGGCTGGACCGGGCGCACTCGGTGGCCGCGGACACGATCGCCGACGACCCCCGGCCGTACCGGGTGTACCTGGCGTGGTTCGGGCCGGGGATGGTCAAGGTCGGCATCACCGCCCTGGAGCGGGGGCCGGCGCGGCTGCTCGAACAGGGCGCCGTCTGTTTCAGCTGGCTCGGCACCGGTCCGCTGATGGCCGCCCGGCGCACCGAGGAACTGCTGCGGGCGGCCCTGCGGGTGCCGGACCGGATTCCGTACGCCGAGAAGCGGGCGGTGCGCTCCGCCCTGCCGGCGGCGGCGGACGAACGGGGCGCGGAAGTGAGGGAGTTGCACGCCCGGGCCCGCGCGCTCGCCCAGTGGCCGGAGTCCCTGCGCCCGGCGGAGTGTCACGTCGTCGACCACATGGGCGTGTTCGGGCTCGTCGGGGCACCGGCCGCGCTCGGTGAGGTTCTGGAGCTGGTCCCGGGCGGGGCCGTGAGCGGGGAGCTGGCCGCGGCGGCCGGCCCCGATCTGCACCTGGCGGTCGAGGGGCGAGGGGCCGTCGTCCTCGACACCCGGCTGATGACCGGGTGGGAGCTGGTGCCGGCGGGCGCGACGACCGGTGAAGTCGGTCTGCCGGTGCGGGAGTTCAGGAGGAAGCCGGACGGTCTGTTCTGAAGGGCGCGGGGACGCGGGGGCGCGCGGGCGCGGGGGGCGCGAGGGCGCGGGTAAAGAATCGGATCCCGTACGGATCCCTTCGGGCAAGGTCCGTGGACGCGGACGGGTCCCACCGACGACGGTGGTCGTCATGAGTGATCACACGCACAGTCCTGTCGCCCCCACCGCCGCTCCCGAACCGCCCTACTACGCCGTCGTGTTCACCTCCCTGCGCACCGGAGACGACGCCGACGGATACGGCCGCACCGCCGAACACCTCTCCCGGCTCGTGCGGGAGATCCCCGGTTTCCTCGGCGAGGACTTCGCCCACACCCCGGGCGGTCTCGCCATCAGCGTCGCCTACTTCCGGGACCTCGACGGCATCGAGCGGTGGCGACGGCATCCCGAGCACCTCGCGGCCAAGAGACGCGGGCGGGAGCGGTGGTACGAGCGCTACGCGATCCACATCGCCCGGGTCGAGCACGCGCACGCCTTCACCCGTCAATGAGCGCCCTCGAGGGGCCCCAGGAGTTCCCTGAGAGACACCTGTGGGTTTCTCAGGGAAATCACAGACTGGGGAAAGCGTCCTCTCAGAGGGCCCGGCCAAGGTGTGCACCATGACCACGACCTCGCCCCAGGGGCGCACCGAACTGCTGAGGCCGGACGGGAGCCCCGTCCGAGTGCTGGTGGTGGACGACGAGCTGTCGATCACCGAACTGCTGAGCATGGCCCTTCGCTACGAGGGCTGGCAGATCAGGAGCGCGGGAGACGGTCAGGGGGCGGTCCAGACGGCCCGTGAGTTCCGGCCCGACGCCGTCGTGCTCGACATGATGCTGCCCGACATGGACGGGCTGGCCGTCCTCGGGCGGCTGCGCCGCGAGCTGCCCGACGTGCCCGTCCTCTTCCTGACCGCCAAGGACGCGGTCGAGGACCGTATCGCCGGGCTCACCGCCGGCGGCGACGACTACGTCACCAAGCCGTTCAGCCTGGAGGAGGTCGTCGCCCGGCTGCGCGGGCTCATACGTCGCTCCGGGGCCGCCGACCGGCGGTCGGACTCCGTGCTCGTCGTGGGCGACCTGACCCTGGACGAGGACAGCCACGAGGTGTCGCGGAGCGGTGACTCCATCCACCTCACCGCCACCGAGTTCGAGCTGCTGCGCTTCCTCATGCGCAACCCGCGGCGCGTGCTCAGCAAGGCGCAGATCCTGGACCGCGTGTGGTCGTACGACTTCGGTGGTCAGGCCAATGTCGTGGAGCTGTACATCTCCTACCTGCGCAGGAAGATCGACGCGGGCCGCGAGCCGATGATCCACACCCGGCGCGGGGCCGGTTACCTGATCAAGCCCGCCGTGTCATGAGCGGGCGACGACGGCCGGGTCCGCGCAAACGCCGACGGGCGGGACAGCCGCGCACCCTGCGGACCCGGCTCGTCGTCGCGTCGGTGGCGCTGATCGCGGTGGTGTGCGCGGTGATCGGCACCGTGACGACACTGGCGCTGCGCTCGCATCTGTACGAGCAGTTGGACGGGCAGGTGGCGGAGGCGGGCAAGCGTGTGTCGGGGCCCATGAAGCCCGGTGGCATGAACGGCTCCCGGCTGACGGACAGGCTCACGGGCTTCGTCGAGGGGCCGACGCAGCCGAAGACGGTCGCCGCCGAGGTCGGCACGGACGGCACGGTCACCCGGGCGGTCATCGCCCGGCAGACCTCCGGCGACAAAGGCCCTTACCAGCGCAACGACGCCGTAGAACTCAGCGACGAGCAGAAGGCGGCTCTGAACAAGGTGCCCGCCACGGGCACGCACAGCGTCGACATCCCGCACCTGGGTGAGTACCTCGTGCGGTACGTCCCCGGAGCCGAGGGCGCCTACTACGTCGCCCTGCCGACCGAGACGGTCACCAACACGGTCAACACCCTGATCCTGGTCGAGATCAGTGTCACCGCCGCCGGCCTCATCGCCGCCACCCTCGCGGGGACCGTCATCGTGGGCCTCGCCACCCGCCCCCTCCGCAAGGTCGCCCACACCGCCACCCGCGTCTCCGAACTCCCCCTGCACACCGGCGAGGTGAACCTCAGCGAGCGGGTCCCGGAGTCGGAGTGCGACCCGCACACCGAGGTCGGCCAGGTCGGAGCCGCGCTCAACCGCATGCTCAATCACGTGCACGGCGCTCTCCACGCCCGGCAGCAGAGCGAGATGCGGGTACGGCAGTTCGTGGCCGACGCCAGCCACGAGCTGCGCACGCCCCTCGCCTCCATCCGCGGGTACGCCGAGCTGACCCGGCGCGGACGCGAACAGGTCGGGCCGGACACCCGGCACGCGCTCGGGCGGATCGAGTCCGAGGCCGGCCGGATGACCCTCCTCGTCGAGGATCTGCTGCTGCTCGCCCGGCTCGACGCGGGCCGGCCGCTGCAGTGCGAGCAGACCGACCTCATCCCGCTCGTCGTGGACACCGTCAGCGACTCCCGCGCGGCCGGCATGGACCACAACTGGCGCCTCGACCTGCCCGACGAGCCCGCCCTCGTGTCCGCCGACGCGGCCCGCGTCCAGCAGGTGCTGGTCAACCTGCTCGGCAACGCCCGCAAGCACACCCCGCCCGGTACGACCGTCACCGCGCGCGTGCAGCGGCGCGGGCCCTGGATGTGCGTCGACGTCGAGGACAACGGCCAGGGGATTCCCCCCGAGCTGCTGCCGCACGTCTTCGAGCGTTTCGCACGCGGCGACAGCGCCCGCTCGCGGGCCACCGGGTCGACCGGGCTCGGGCTCGCCATCGTGCAGGCCGTGGCCGCCGCCCACGGCGGAGCCGTGACCGTCGACAGCGCCCCCGGGCGGACCGTGTTCACCGTGCATCTGCCCGCGCTCGCCCCGGCCGTCCCGCACCCGGCCCCGGAAACGAACTGGGCAGCGCACTCACAGGCCCAGCACAGCACCACCACATGGGTGCGACAGGGCGCCTGACGAAAGTCGGTCCCATGCGAACCGACTCTTCTCCCGGCACCCTGCCGGCGCGGGAGCACCTCCCGGCCGCGGACGCCGGTACGCCTGTCCTGGACGTAGTGGTCCCCGTCCACAACGAGGAGAAGGACCTCCAGCCGTGCGTCCGCGGACTGCACGAGCACCTCACGCGGACCTTCCCGTACGCCTTCCGGATCACGATCGCGGACAACGCGTCCACGGACAGCACCCCGCTGGTGGCGGCGCGGCTGGAGGCGGAGATCCCCGAGGTCACCAACTTCCGGCTGGAGCAGAAGGGCCGCGGGCGCGCCCTGCGGACCGTGTGGTCCGCCTCCGAGGCGCCGGTCCTCGCCTACATGGACGTCGATCTGTCCACCGACCTCAACGCCCTGCTGCCGCTGGTGGCACCGCTGATCTCCGGGCACTCGGACCTCGCGATCGGCTCCCGGCTCGCCCGCACCTCCCGGGTCGTCCGCGGCCCCAAGCGGGAGTTCATCAGCCGGGCCTACAACCTGATCCTGCGCGGCTCGCTCCAGGCCCGCTTCTCCGACGCGCAGTGCGGCTTCAAGGCCATCCGGCGCGATGTGGCGCAGGTGCTGCTGCCGCTGGTGGAGGACGCCGGCTGGTTCTTCGACACCGAGATGCTGGTGCTCGCCGAGCGGGCCGGGCTCAGGATCCACGAGGTGCCGGTGGACTGGGTCGACGACCCCGACTCCACCGTGCACATCGTGCGGACCGCCACCGAGGACCTCAAGGGCGTGTGGCGGGTCGGCAAGGCGCTGACCACCGGTTCGCTGTCGCTGGACCGGTTGACCCGGCCCTTCGGGGACGACCCGCGCGACCGGCAGCTGACCGACGTGCCGAAGGGACTGGCCCGCCAGCTCGTCGGGTTCTGTGTCGTGGGCGCCCTGTCGACCCTGTTCTACCTCCTGCTCTACAGCGTCTTCCGGCAGTTCTCCGGCTCGCAGATCGCCAACGCGCTCGCCCTGCTGGTCTCCGCGGTCGCCAACACGGCCGCCAACCGCCGGCTCACCTTCGGGGTGCGCGGCCGGGGCGGCGCCGTGCGCCACCAGGCACAGGGCCTGGTCGTCTTCGGCATCGGACTCGCCCTGACCAGCGGCTCCCTGGCCGCCCTGAACACGGCCAGCGCCGGCCCGGCGCACTCCACCGAGCTGGCGGTGCTGATCGCCGCCAACCTCGCGGCGACCGTGCTGCGGTTCCTGCTCTTCCGCGCCTGGGTCTTCCCGGACCGGGGGGAGACCACCCCGTCCACGGTGGTCGCCGCGCACACCCCGTCCTCGCCGACCTACAGCACGACGGCCCCTACGGCCCCGTACGCACCGCTGCCCCAGCGGCCGGTGCCGCACCCGCAGCCGTACGGCCCCTACCCGACGACCACCCAGGTCCGCGCCGGTGACGCCGCGGACGGCAGCTGGAGGGACGCCACCATGCGACTGCAGCCGGTGCGCCCTCACGACACCGACCCGGGGGACCCCCGATGACCATCCACCAGGAGAGCGGTACGACCGTGTGGGGCCCGCCTCCCACGGCTCCCCCGAGCGCGCCCGAGGCCGGTGAGCCCGGGCAGCCGTTCGCCCGGAGACTGTGGCGCGGCCGGCCCGAGGACCCCCGCTGGGCCCGCCCGGCCCTCCTCGGCCTGCTGGCCGCCACCCTCCTCCTCTATCTCTACGGCCTCAGCGCCTCCGGCTACGCCAACTCCTTCTACTCGGCGGCCGTCCAGGCGGGCGGCAAGTCCTGGAAGGCGTTCTTCTTCGGCTCGCTGGACGCGGGCAACGCCATCACCGTCGACAAGCCGTCGGCCTTCCTGTGGCCGATGGAGCTGTCGGTCCGGGTCTTCGGCCTGAACACGTGGGCGATCCTCACCCCCGAAGTCCTCATGGGCGTCGGCACGGTGGCGGTCGTGTACGCGGGCGTGCGGCGCCGGTTCAGCCCGGCGGCCGGTCTGATCGCGGGTGCGGTGCTCGCGCTCACCCCCGTCGCGGCGCTGATGTTCCGGTTCAACAACCCGGACGCCATGCTGGCCCTGCTGATGGCGCTGGCCTGCTACTTCGTCGTACGGGCGGTGGAGGACGGCCGGACGGGGTGGCTGGTGTGGGCCGGCACCGCGATCGGCTTCGCGTTCCTCGCCAAGACGCTGCAGGCGTTCCTCGTCCTGCCGCCGCTGGCGCTCGTCTACGCCGTCTGCGGTCCGGTGAAGCTGCTCAGGCGCCTGGCCCAGCTGGGCCTCGCGACCGTCGCGCTGGTCGTCTCCGGCGGCTGGTGGGTGGCGATCGTGGAGCTGTGGCCGGCCTCCTCCCGCCCCTACGTCGGCGGTTCGCAGAACAACAGCTTCCTGGAGCTGACCTTCGGCTACAACGGCCTCGGCCGCATCAACGGCGACGAGACCGGCAGCGTCGGCGGCGGTGGCGGTGGCAACGGCTCCGGCCGCTGGGGCGCGACCGGCTGGGACCGGATGTTCGGCTCCGAGATCGGCGGCCAGATCTCCTGGCTGCTCCCGGCCGCGCTGATCCTGCTGGCCGCGGGGCTGGTGGCCACCCGGAAGCTGAAGCGGACGTCCGTCACCCGGGCGTCGTTCCTGGTGTGGGGCGGCTCGCTGCTGATGACGCTGGTGGTCTTCAGCTACATGGCGGGCATCTTCCACCAGTACTACACGGTGGCGCTCGCGCCGTACCTGGCGGCCGTCGTCGGCATGGGTGCCGGACTGCTGTGGGAGCGGCGGGGGGAGACCTGGGCGTCGATCACCCTCGCCGCGTCCGTGGTGGCCGCGGCGGCCTGGGGATACGTCCTGCTCAACCGCACCTCCACCTATCTCCCCTGGCTCAAGTGGCTGGTGCTGATCGGTGGTCTGGCGGCGGCGCTGGGCCTGATCTTCGCCGGCCGGATCTCCCGGCGGCCGGCGCTCTTGGCGGCGGCGGTGGGCCTGGTGGCCGCGCTCGCCGGTCCGACGGCGTACACGCTCAGCACGGTGGACTCCGCGCACACCGGCTCCATCCCGACGGCCGGTCCGGCGGGCGCGAGCACGATGGGCTTCGGCGGCGGCCGCCCGGGAGGCGGCGCCGGCGGAGGCATGCGGGGTGGCTTCGGCGGGGGGATGCCGGGGCAGCAGAATCGGCAGAACGGCAACGGCTTCCCTGGGGGCGGCGGCTTCCCCGGTGGTGGCATGCCGGGCCAGAACCAGCAGCAGGGCAACGGCAACACACAGGGACAGGGACAGGGCCAGGGCCAGGGCCAGGGACAGGGCCAGAACGGCAATGGCTTCCCCGGTGGTGGCCGGATGGGCGAGGGCGGCATGGGCGGCGGCGCCGGCGGCCTGCTGAACGGCGCGACCGTGTCCTCCGCCGCCGAGAAGCTGCTGGAGACGGACGCCTCGAAGTACACCTGGGTCGCCGCCTCCATCGGTTCGCAGAACGCGGCCGGATACCAGCTCGCCACCGGTGACCCGGTGATGGCGATCGGTGGCTTCAACGGCACCGACCCGTCCCCGACACTGGCGCAGTTCGAGAAGTACGTGGCCGAGGGCAAGGTCCACTACTTCATCGCGGGCGGCGGGTTCGGCGGGGGTGGCGGCGACAGCGGCACGTCCTCCCGGATCAGCTCGTGGGTGCAGAGCACCTTCAAGAAGGTCACGGCCGGTTCGGCCACCTTCTACGACCTGACGCGGAAGAAGTAGCGTCGCGGCCGGTCCGCTCATCGGCGGGAGGCGCGGGTGAGCGTCTGGGAGCCCGGGAGGGTATGGGTCCCCGTAGGTTGGGTCGGTGAGCGGACGGGAGAAGGGTGCGCCGTGGTGAAGGAAGCGGGTCGGTCGGCGCGTGCCAGTGTGTGGCTGGAGGGGAAGGCCCGCCGGGGCGGCCGTGGCGGCGGACAGCCGTCCGGGCTGGACCGGGAGCGGATCACGAGCGTGTCCGTACGGCTCCTCGACGCCGAAGGACTCGCCAAGTTCTCCATGCGGCGGCTGGCCGCCGAGCTGAGCGTCACCGCGATGTCCCTGTACTGGTACGTCGACACCAAGGACGACCTGCTCGAACTCGCCCTGGACGCCGCGCTGGGCGAGCTGCCGCTGCCCGACCCGGAGGCGGAGGGGGAGGACTGGCGCGGGCAGCTGCGGGGGCTGGCCACCGAGTACCGGGCGTTGCTGGTGCGCCACCCCTGGCTGTCGCCGCTGGCGGGGCGCTACCTCAACATCGGCCCGAACTCGCTGGCCTTCTCCCGTGCGGTCCAGCGGGTGGTGCGCGGGGCGGGGCTGCCCGCGCACGGGGTGATGGGGGCGATCTCGGCCGTCTTCCAGTTCGTGTACGGCTTCGGCACGATGGAGGCCCACTTCTCCGCGCGGATCGCGGACACCGGGCTGAGCGCCGACGAGTACCACCGGCAGGCCATGGCCATGGTGGCCGAGGCCCCGGAGACCGCCGGGGTCATCGAGGAGGCGAAGGACATCCTGGCGGCCCGCGGCGGGGACACGGTCGCCGAGATGCTGGACCGGGACTTCACCTTCGCCCTGGACCTGCTGATCGCCGGCATCGAGGCGATGGTCGACCGCGGCTGACGCCGGGGCCTACCGCTCGTCCGTCACCAGCCGCGCCGGGAACCCGCCGGTGGCCACCGGGCCCCAGCGTTCGGGGGTCACCCGGATGATGGACTTGCCCTGCTTGAGCATCGCCTGCCGGTATTCGTCCCAGTCGGGGTGTTCGCCGGCGATGTTGCGGTAGTACTCGACCAGGGGTTCCACGGAGTCGGGGGCGTCGATGACCTCGGACGTGCCGTCGATCTGGACCCAGGGGCCGTTCCAGTCGTCGCTGAGGACGAGCAGGCTGACCCGCGGGTCCCGCTTGGCGTTGCGGGTCTTGGCACGCTCGGGGTAGGTCGAGACCACGATCCGGCCCGAGTCGTCGACGCCGCAGGTCAGCGGGGAGGCCTGCGGGCTGCCGTCGGTGCGGCGGGTGATCAGCAGAGCGCGGTGGCGGGGCCGTACGAAGTCCAGCAGCTCGTCCAGCGAAACCCGGGTGTTGCTCGCGATGTTCGGTGCCATGGGGGCAGCCTAGGGGCAGCGCGTGCCCCTGTGGCTGACCCTGCTGTGCCTATGCCTGGGGCAGCGAGTCGCCCTGCACCGCCTGGATGTCCAGCTCGACCCTCAGCGTCGTGCCGATCGCGGCGATGCCGGCCTGCAGCACCTGGTTGTAGTTCATCGCGAAGTCCTCGCGGTGCAGTTCCGCGGTGGCGCGGAACGCGGCCCGGGTGCCGCCCCACGGGTCGGCGCCGGTGCCGAGGTAGGCCAGGTCCAGGTCCACCGGCCGGACGATCCCGTGCATGGACAGCTCGCCGTGGACCGTCCAGCGGTCCGAACCCGCGGCCGTCACCCCCGTGGAGCGGTACGTGATCTCCGGGTGCCGCTCGACGTCGAGGAAGTCGGCGGAACGCAGATGCGTGTCGCGCATGCCGTTGCCGGTGTCGATGGACGCCGACCTGATCACCGCCTCCACACGGGACTTGATGACGTCGTCGGGCGCGATCTCGATCGTGCCGCCGAACTCCGTGAACCGGCCGTGCACGCTGGAGATCCCCAGGTGCTGGGCGACGGCGGCGACGGAGGAGTGCACCGGGTCGATCGTCCACGGGCCGGGCGGCGGCAGCTCGGTGCCGCCCTGCCGGGCCAGCGTCACCGAGCCCACCTCGGCCCGGCCGCTCGCGGTGACGATCGTGCTGGACGCGACGGGCGCGTACCCGACGGCCGTCACGATCACGGTGTACGCCCCCGGCGTCAGCTCGGTGGCGTCCCGTACGGCCCCCTCGGCGTCCGCCTCGGCGCGCAGCACCTGCGTGCCGGTCATGTCGGTCACCGTGACGACCGCGTGCGACACGGCCCACCCGTCCCGCGTACGGATCTTCGCGGTCAGTCCCATCCCGTTTTCTCCCTGAAAAGCCCTACAAATTGGTCTCATGAAACCGGCCCGTGGCGCGCGCCGCCACCTCCGGGAGCGGCGCGCGCCACGGGCCGTGGTCGAACTACTCGCCGGGGTGGGCGAGTTCGATGTCGTGGCCGTCGGCACCGGTGCCGGAGACGGTCAGCGCGGTGGCCACCGGCGGGTAGCCCGTCGCGATGACGGTGTACTCGCCGCTGTTCAGGTCGGTGAAGGCGTACGCGCCGTCCGTACCGGTGGTGGCGGTGCCGACCACGTTGCCGGCCTGGTCCACCAGGGTCACCCGGGCGTCGGCCAGCGGACCGTGCGGGGCCTTGACGACACCCTGCAGCCGGGCGCCGGCGTCCAGGTCGACCTCGAGGCGGGTGATGCCGGTGGCGCCGACCTCGACCGGCAGCGCCCGCGGGCGGAACCCGCTCGCGTTGACGGCGACGGTCATCGTGCCGGGCACCAGGTCGGTGAAGGCGAACTCGCCCTGCTCGCCGGTGGCGGCGGTGGCCAGCAGGTCACCGCGCACGTCGGTGACGATCACCATGGCGTCCTTGACCGGCAGCGCGCTCCCGGCGGCCCGGACCACACCGGTCAGCCCGCTGGTGCCGCTGAGCAGGATGTCGTACGACAGCGGCTCCTCGCCCACCACGACGGTGGAGGCCTGCGGCTGGTAGCCGTCGGCGGAGGCGATCAGCACGTAGCTGCCGGTGCCCGGGGCGGCCAGCGAGTAGGAACCGTCGGCCTGGGCGACCGAGCGGCCCAGCTGGCGTCCGCCGAGCGAGATCAGGGTGACCGCGGCCTGCGGGACCGGGGCGCTCTCGGCGCCGCGGACGAAGCCGTGCACCGGGGTGCCGCCGCCCGCGCCCGACGTGGGCTCGGCGAGCGTGGCCACGGCGGTCGCCACGGGCGCCGCGGCGGTGGCCGCCGCCGGGCCGGACGTGTCCGACACGACGGGCTGGGCCCAGCCGGGCACGTTCTGCTGTGCGGGTTCCTGCACGACGTTCTCCACGGTCGTCTCGAGGGATGCGGCGGCCTCGGCGACCGCCCCGGCCTTGTCCTGCGCGGCCTGCGCCAGCGCGCCGGTGGTCCGCAGCGGGACCTCCTTGATGAACAGCACCGTGAGGAACGCGACCAGCGCGAACGGGGCCGCGTAGAGGAAGACGTCCGCGATGCCGTGGCCGTAGGCGCCCTCCAGCCAGTTGCGCACCGGCCCCGGCAGCGCGTTCATGTCGGGCAGGGCGCCGCCGCCCGTGGCCTTGGCCGCGGCCAGCCGCGACTTCGGGCTCAGGTCGGTGATGGAGTCCTTGGCGTAGTGCGTGATCCGCTCGGCCATGACGGAGCCGAGCACACCGACGCCGACCGCACCGCCGAGGGAGCGGAAGAAGCTGACCGTGGAGGAGGCGGCGCCGAGGTCCTTGGGGCTGACCTGGTTCTGGGTGGACAGGACCAGGTTCTGCATCATCATGCCGACGCCGATGCCCAGGAGCGCCATGTAGATCGACAGCTGCCAGTAGGGGGTGTCGTAGCGCATCAGGCCGAGCAGGGCCAGACCGGCCGTGAGGAACAGCCCGCCGGCGACCAGCCAGCCCTTCCAGCGTCCGGTGTTGGTGATGAACCGGCCGGAGACCATGGAGGCGACGAACAGGCCGCCGATCATCGGGATGGTCATGACGCCGGACATCGTCGGGGACTTGTCGCGGGCCAGCTGGAAGTACTGCGAGAAGAAGACGGTGCCCGCGTACATGCCGACGCCGACGAACAGCGAGGCCAGCGAGGCCAGCGAGATCGTGCGGTTGCGGAACAGGCGCAGCGGGATGATCGGCTCGGAGGCCCTGGTCTCGGTGAACACGAACAGCAGCGCGAGCACGATCGTGCCGCCCACCATCGTGTACGTCTGCCAGGACAGCCAGTCGTACTTGTCGTTGGCGAAGGTCACCCAGACCAGCAGCAGCGAGGCGGCGGCGGTGATGAAGAAGGCGCCGGTCCAGTCGACCTTGACCTTCCGCTTGGCGACCGGCAGGTGCAGCGTCTTCTGCAGGACGACCAGCGCGATCAGCGCGAAGGGGATGCCGACGTACAGGCAGTAGCGCCAGCCGAGCCAGGAGGTGTCGGTGATGACACCGCCGAGCAGCGGGCCGCCGACGGTGGCGACGGCGAAGGTGGCGCCGGTGTAGCCGGAGTACCGGCCGCGCTCCCGCGGGGAGATCATCGCGGCCATGATGACCTGCACCAGGGCGGACAGACCGCCGGCGCCGAGGCCCTGGATGACACGCGCGCTGATCAGCATCGCCGGGTTCTGCGCCAGACCGGCGACGACCGAGCCGATGATGTAGATGACCAGGGATATCTGGACGAGGGCCTTCTTGCTCACCAGGTCGGCGAGCTTGCCCCACAGCGGCACGGAGGCCGTCAGGGCGAGCAGCGCCGCGGTGACGACCCAGGTGTAGGCGGACTGGCCGCCGCCGAGATCCTTGATGATCGTCGGCAGGGCGTTGGTGACGATGGTGGAGGACAGGATGGCGGCGAACAGGCCAAGCAGCAGGCCGGAGAGCGCCTCCATGATCTGCCGGTGCGTCATCGGGGCCTCGCTCGCCGAGGAACCTCCCCCGTGCTTGGCGTGAGCCCGCACACCGGCTGGTGTGGTCGTTGCCATGGGCTTCCTTTTCTTACGTGCTTGCGGGTGTACGGGTGGTCTGTGCGACGACGGGAGCGGTCTCCCCGGCCACCGGGGCCGGGAGCCGGACGGGGGCGGAGCGGCAGTCGCCGAAGGACGCGCGCAGGCGCGTCATCAGCCGGATGAGCTGGCCGACCTCGTCGTCGGTCCAGTCGGCGAGCCGCTCGGCCAGCAGGTGCGTGGTGCGCCGGGACAGCTCGTCGCACTGCTCCAGGCCCGCGGGCGTCAGGCGCAGGATGCGCGAGCGCTTGTCCGCCGGGTCCGGGTGCCGCTCGATCCAGCCGCGTGCGGCCACGTGCGCGACATGCCTGCTGGTCACCGACATGTCGACGGCGAGCAGCTCGGCGAGCTTGCTCATGCGCATGTCTCCGTGTCGGCTGAGCAGGGTCAGCACGGCGGCCGAGCCGGCCGGGCAGTCGGGGGGCAGGATGCGCCCCATGTCCCGCTTCACGGCTCCGACGGCACTGAGCTGACGTGCCAGCTCTTCGAACTGCGCCTGCTCGGCCATCACACCTCCCGTAATCGTTGCTTGGGGCAACCATAACGGCGGTTGGTTGCTGCAGGCAAACAAGTAGGGGGGTGCGGGCGTAAAAACTTGACAAAGGCAAGTATTGCGATCGTAAACATCGAGGTGAGGCGGGGTGGGGTGCCCCCCTCTGTCCCGATGGCCCCCCACTTGGGCCGCCGGGCCCGTCTTCGCTAAGGTCTCGGGCCATGGCTAACACCCAGGGCCCCCAGGGCAATTACGACCCCGCCGGCAGCACCCAGATGTTCCGCGCGTTCGTCGACGAGGCCCCGCAGGGCCGGCAGCAGCAGGCGGCGGCCGCCTCCTCGGGCCCCCGCATCGGCCTGATCGTCGGCATCGTCGTGGCCGTCGCCGTGATCGCGGGCGTCGCCTGGCTCGCGATGATGTAGGACGTACCGGGCCCGCTCCCGCAGGCCCTACTCCCACCGGACGGACACGTCCCGCGTCTCGATGTGCATCCCGAGCGGCACCCGCCAGGTGTCGACGCACAACGTCCAGGTGGGTTTCTCGTGTGCGCCGGGACCGATCGGTGCCGGGAGGTCCACGGTCGACTCGACCGTCCCCCAGTCGATGCCGAGCGCGCCGATGATGTGCGTGCCGAACGTCACCGAGCCCGAACGCACGGCCGTACCGCCGGAGTTGTGGAAGGCGACGGTCACCTTCTGGCACCACCGCCGGTCCGCCGCTGCCGTCGCCGGGTCGCCCCAGGAGAGGTCGGCCGGGGAAGGGCTCGCGGTACGGCTCGGAGCCGGGCCGGAAGGGCCGGGCGCCGGTGTCGTACGACCGCCCCCGCCGCCGCCCGGGCCAGGACCGCCCGGGGTGGCACCTCCGCTGGGGGTGCCGGAGCCGCCGCCCGCGCCCGGGGTGCCCGGGTCGCCGCCCGCGTCCGGGGTGACCGAATCGTCCGGCGCCGCCCCCTCCGCGGTACCGGGCCGGCCCGAAGCGCCGGTACGGCCCGAACCCCGCGTGCCTTCGGAAGAGTTGGCTCCGCCCTCACCGTTCGCCCCGTCGAGCGGTACGAACGTCACCGACCCGGTCGGTGCGGTGGCGCTCGGATCGTCCCGTGGGGAGCCCGCGCCGACGGCGACGTAGCCGCCGCCCGAGTTCCCGCCCCCGCACGCGGCGAGCACCCCGCCCAGACAGACGACGGCCGCCGACGCTGCCGTAACGGCGCCTCGGCGGCCACGCGTCCATGTCGCCCGGGTCATCCCGGCCGTGCGTGCGGTGCGGTCCGGCCCTGTCGCTCGCGGCATCGGGCCAGTGTGACTGACGGTATGTCAGAAAAGAAGGGTCAGTCGGAGATCAGACCCTCGCGCAGCTGGGCCAGGGTCCGGGTGAGCAACCGGGAGACGTGCATCTGGGAGATGCCGACCTCCTCGCCGATCTGCGACTGGGTCATGTTGGCGAAGAAGCGCAGCATGATGATCCGGCGCTCCCGGGGCGGGAGTTTGGCCAGCAGGGGCTTGAGGGACTCGCGGTACTCCACGCCCTCCAGCGCGGTGTCCTCGTAGCCGAGCCGGTCGGCCAGGGAGCCCTCGCCGCCGTCGTCCTCGGGGGCGGGGGAGTCGAGCGAGGAGGCGGTGTAGGCGTTGCCGACCGCGAGGCCGTCGACCACGTCCTCCTCGGAGACGCCGAGCACCGCGGCCAGCTCGGTCACCGTCGGAGACCGGTCCAGCTTCTGGGACAGCTCGTCGCTGGCCTTGGTGAGGGCCAGGCGCAGCTCCTGCAGACGGCGCGGGACGCGCACCGACCAGGAGGTGTCCCGGAAGAAGCGCTTGATCTCGCCCACGACCGTCGGCATCGCGAACGTCGGGAACTCCACGCCCCGTTCGCAGTCGAAGCGGTCGATCGCCTTGATCAGGCCGATGGTGCCGACCTGGACGATGTCCTCCATCGGCTCGTTGCGCGAGCGGAAGCGGGCCGCCGCGTAGCGGACCAGCGGCAGGTTCAGCTCGATCAGGGTGTCCCGGACGTAGGCGCGCTCGGGACTGTTCTCGTCGAGTGCGGCGAGCCGCAGGAACAGGGAGCGGGACAGGGTGCGGGTGTCGATGTCCCCGGCGGCCGGCAGGGCCGGGGCGGCGGCCTCCGCATCGGCTGCGGGGACGGCCGGGGCCGGCACGGCGTCGAGGGCCGTGACGCCCTCGATGCCGTCGAGGACGTCGAGAGCGTCGAGCTCCTTGGGCGCTGCCTCGCTCTTCGTGGGCGTCAGCACCTTCGAGCTGCCCTGTTCTGCGGACATGCCACCCCCTTTGGGTCGCGGGACGGTCGGGGCGGCGCCTGTCTTTCGAGCGACGCAGCCTTCACCTGAATACCGGCGCCGGGGCCCCGGCAAACGCGCTTCCCGCAGAATGTCACATGTCGGCAACACGCTGTAGTGACATGTCGACATGCGAGAGGCGAATCAGCCCTGGAAACAAGGGGTCTGACGGTTATTCGGCGGGCAACTGTCGGAAACAGCCCAGGTGAGCGATTCGCTCGCGCCGGTTAGCGCTCGATCGAGTTTGCGATGCAGTGGCGTTCGGTTCGTGTGCTCCCGTGCGCCTGCTATGCACCGGTCGAACGCCCGCTGTGCACCGCCGGTGTGCGCTATGCGTCGATGCGATTGGCGGACCGCAGCCGCTGAAAGCTACGCGCGAGTAGCCGGGAGACATGCATCTGGGAGACACCGAGTTCCGCGCTGATCTGAGACTGGGTGAGATTGCTGTAGTAGCGCAGCAGAAGGATTCTCTGTTCCCGCTCGGGGAGTTGGACGAGCAGATGGCGGACCAGATCGCGGTGTTCCACGCCGTCCAGGGCCGGGTCCTCGTAGCCGATCCGGTCCAGCAGGCCGGGCAGCCCGTCGCCCTCCTGCGCGGCCTCCAGCGAGGTGGCGTGGTACGAACGCCCCGCCTCGATGCAGGAGAGCACCTCCTCCTCGCTGATCCTGAGCCGCTCGGCGATCTCGGCGGTCGACGGCGAGCGGCCGTAGAGCGTGGTCAGGTCCTCGGTGGCACTGTTGACCTGCACCCACAGCTCGTGCAGCCGGCGCGGTACGTGGACCGTGCGGACGTTGTCCCGGAAGTAGCGCTTGATCTCGCCGACCACGGTCGGCATCGCGAAGGTCGGGAACTGCACGCCCCGGTCCGGGTCGAAGCGGTCGATGGCGTTGATCAGGCCGATGGTGCCGACCTGGACCACGTCCTCCATGGGCTCGTTGCGGGAGCGGAAGCGGGCGGCGGCATAGCGCACGAGCGGGAGGTTCGCCTCGATCAGCGCTCCCCGTACGCGGTTGTGCTCCGGCGTGCCCGGGGTCAGCTCCTTCAGCTCGGCGAAGAGTACCTGGGTGAGGGCTCGGGTGTCGGCGCCACGCCGTTTCTCGGGGGGCTCGGGGGCGGGAGCGGGCGCCTCCTCCTGGGGTGGCGCAGTACTGGCCGACACGGTCAACGCCACCTCTTCATCGCTCAATCATCCGTCAAAAGCGGTCATAGCATCACAAGACATGTGCACTGTGTGCAAGCACCGCATAACGTCGTGTTGTGGTCAAACATCGACAAGTTGGGACGTAAAGACGCACGAAAGCCCCCCGCCGATCCGGCGGGGGGCTTTCGGGAAGATGCCCTAGAACTCGTAGTCGGCGATCACCCACGTGGCGAACTCGCGCCACAGCGCGACGCCCGCCTGGTGGGCCGGGTGTTCCAGGTAGCGCCCCAGGGCGTCGGTGTCCTCGACCGCCGAGTTGATCGCGAAGTCGTACGCGATCGGCCGGTCGCTGATGTTCCAGCCGCACTCCCAGAAGCGCAGCTCCTCGATCTGCCCGCCGAGCGCGCGGAAGGCTTCGACACCCGCCACGACCCGCGGATCGTCGCGCTCGACGCCCTCGTTGAGCCTGAAGAGGACCAGGTGGCGGATCATGGGGTGTACCTCAGCTCTTTCCTCCGTGGGCGACCCAGGTCATGAAGTCGCCGATGGCCTTGGCCGCGTCCGAAATGCCCTCGAAGCCTATCTGCACGTAGTCGGCGGCCTTCGCCGGGTCCGTGATGATCACGTACAGCGCGAAGACCACGAGCGCGTACACGGCGATCTTCTTCGCGTTCACCGCCACCGCGGCCTCCCCTGTCCCGTGCCCCGTGGGCCCCTGCTGCCGGCGGCGAGTGTAACCTTCGCGCGCTTTCCGGGGATCAACGGCCCGGCGGCCGAGGTCTTTTGCCGGGCCCGTACGGCCGCGCGGCGCGCCATCCTCCGGAAAGCGGCGGGCACTTGGAGGTCCCTCGCCGTGCGGCCCTTCTTGTGTCCCTTCCACGGGACGCAGGAAGGGCCCCGTCTTTCGACGGGGCCCTTCCACAAGCGGTAGCGGAGGGATTTGAACCCTCGGTGACTTGCGCCACACTCGCTTTCGAGGCGAGCTCCTTCGGCCGCTCGGACACGCTACCGAGGGAGACCCTACAGCAAGGTGGGGCAAGGTCTGAAATCGGTATTCACCGGTCCCGGAAGAAATCGGTGAGGAGCCGGGCGCACTCCGTCGCGAGCACGCCTTCGACGACCTCCGGACGGTGATTGAGCCGCCGGTCGCGCACCACGTCCCACAGGGATCCGGCCGCGCCCGCCTTGTCGTCCCGGGCGCCGTAGACCACCCGGTCGACCCGGGACTGCACGAGGGCGCCGGCGCACATCGTGCACGGCTCCAGGGTGACCACCAGCGTGCAGCCGGTCAGCCGCCACTCCCCGAGCCGGGCCGCCGCCCGCCGGATGGCGAGCACCTCCGCGTGGGCGGTGGGGTCGCCGGTGGCCTCGCGCTCGTTGTGCCCGGCGCCGAGCACCGTCGTACCGTCCGGGGACAGCACGACGGCGCCGACGGGGACGTCCCCGCCCCGGACGGCCGCTTCGGCCTCGTCCAGGGCGAGCCGCATCGCCGCCCGCCAGGGGTCGCGGACCGGGTCCGGTGCGCCGGCCGTGGCGCCGGGGAGCCGTGCCGCGGTCAGCGGACGGTCTCCAGCACCTCCGAGGCACCCAGGGCCTCGGCGATCGAGCTCAGGGCCTCCTCGGCGTCCAGAGTGCGCAGCTCCTTCTCGCTGACGCCCAGGTCGTCCAGGATCGCGCCGTCGCCCACCGGGCTGTGCGGCACCGCGTCGGCGGCGACACCGTCCTCGTCCTCGTCGTCGTCGTCCTCCGACTCACCGTCCTCCGTGCCGTCGAGGTCCAGGGAGTCCAGGTCGGTGCCGTCGTCGGCGCCGGGGTCCCGGCCGAGCAGCTCGTCCGTGAGCAGCAGCTCACCGTAGGCGCTGCGCTGGGCCGCGGCCGCGTCCGAGACGTAGATGCGAGGGTCGTCCTCGCCGTCCACGCGGACGACGCCGAACCAGGCGTCCTCCTGCTCGATCAGGACGAGCACCGTGTCCTCGTCGGGGTTGGCCTCCCGGGCCAGGTCGGCCAGATCCGACAGGGTTTCCACATCGTCGAGCTCTGTGTCGCTCGCTTCCCACCCGTCTTCGGTGCGCGCGAGCAGTGCGGCGAAGTACACCGTGACTCTCCCACTGGTCATAGGCGTGCCGGTTGGGGGTCCCCCCGGCGGAGGTACATCGGCGGGAAGAGCTCGGTCTCCGAGCCCCGCCCACTCGGAATCGTGGCAGAAACAAGGCTGTCAGGGGACGTCTTCGGCTCCCTGTGTGTTGAGCGTTCGTTGCCGCCACCTGCGGATCGTACGCGGCTTTTCCGCGCGCTCACGCACGCCCGCCGCCCAAACGCCGGTGCGTGCGCGGATCTTCCTCACTCAGAACGTATCTGCGGTGCCGTGCTCACGGGGGTTCCTCCCTACCAGCGGAACGTCCGCATGCGCATCGCGTGGCGCAGCCGGGCGGCCTTGGCGCGTCGCGGCTGGACCCGGGCGCGCAGGGCGCGTGCCTCGGCCAGGTCGCGCAGGAACTGGGCGCGGCGGCGGCGCCGCTCGGAGTCGGTCTCCGACGGCTCGGGATCGGCTGTCTCGCGCTCGCCCGCCGTCTCCGGCGGGTCCGACAGGTCAGCCATGTCACCACCACCCCAGGTCCGTCCCTCCCACTTTCCCCCGGACGGCGGGTCCGATGCCAGGGCCGACGAAGTGCGGGGCGCGGGTACCGTTAGGGCCATGCGTCTCCATGTCGTCGACCACCCCCTGGTCGCTCACAAGCTCACCACGCTGCGCGACCAGCGCACCGACTCCGCCACCTTCCGCCGTCTCGCCGACGAGCTGGTCACCCTGCTCGCCTATGAGGCCACGCGGGACGTGCGCACCGAGGTCGTCGACATCCGGACGCCCGTCGCGCAGACCACCGGCGTCAAGCTGGCCCGCCCGCGCCCGCTGGTGGTGCCGATCCTGCGGGCCGGCCTCGGCATGCTGGACGGCATGGTGCGGCTGCTGCCGACGGCCGAGGTGGGCTTCCTCGGCATGATCCGCAACGAGGAGACGCTGGAGGCCTCCACCTACGCCTCGCGGATGCCGGAGGACCTCTCGGGCCGCCAGGTGTACGTCCTGGACCCGATGCTGGCCACGGGCGGCACGCTGGTCGCGGCCATCCAGGAGCTGATCAAGCGCGGGGCCGACGACGTCACCGCCGTGGTCCTCCTCGCGGCTCCCGAGGGCGTCGAGCTGATGGAGCGCGAGCTGGCGGGTACGCCGGTGACGGTGGTCACGGCGGCCGTGGACGACCACCTCAACGAGCACGGGTACATCGTGCCGGGGCTCGGGGACGCGGGGGACCGGCTGTACGGCGCGGCCGAGTAGGTCCGCGTCCGGCCGGGCGGTTCCGCGTCCGGCCGGGCAGGTCCGCGTCCGAGGGGGTGCGGGGTCCTCGCCCCGCGCCCCTGCGTGCTTCCTCAGCAGCCCTTCTTCGTGGACGCCGTCGGCCGAGGCGCGGTCAGGGCCGCCCGGGCCTGCTCCGCCACGGCCGGTGCGGCCAGGCCCTTGAAGGCGTCGCCGATGACGAAGTCCACGGCGGCGCCCTTGCGGCCGGCGTCGGCGCGCCGCTCGGCGCCGGTGATCTCCGTCGCGAGGACCGCCAGCGAGGTGTCGCGGGCGTCGGCGGGGCCGAGGAGCAGGCCGGTGCCCTTCACCTTCTTGTCGAACTCCTTGCTCGCGTTGCCCACGGAGCCGATCTTGAAGCCGCGCTTCTTCAGCTGGTCCGCGGTGTCCTTCGCGAGCCCGGCGCGGGCGGTGGCGTTGTAGACGTTCACGGTGATCCCGCCCGGCTGGGGCAGGGCCTTCAGCTGCGCGGCGGGCGCGGCCTCGGTGCGGCAGCGCGTCCCTGTCCCGGCCGTGGTGTGCTTCTCGCCGCCGCCCGTGAAGACGTCGACGAGCTGCAGGGTGCCCCACCCGACCAGTCCGAGCACGGCGACGGACGCCACCACCACGGCCACGAGCCTGCCGCGGCGCCGGGGCGGGCGCATGCGAGGGTACTTGTCCCCCGTGATCCGGTACTTGCCGCCCATGCCGGGGGGAGTCAGCATGCTCATGGGCGCAGCGTAGTGCGCCTGAGCGGCGATGCCTATTAGATGATCAGTCGATGCCGCTCAGCGGAACCCGAAAGGGCCAAGGAGCCGGCCGTCGTGTCCGCGCGGGGTCAGTCGAGCTCGAGCACGCGCGCGTGCAGCACCTGCCGCTGCTGGAGGGCGGCGCGGACCGCGCGGTGGAGGCCGTCCTCGAGGTACAGGTCGCCCTGCCACTTCACGACGTGCGCGAAGAGGTCGCCGTAGAAGGTCGAGTCCTCCGCCAGCAGGGTCTCGAGGTCGAGCTGCTGCTTGGTCGTCACGAGCTGATCGAGGCGGACCGGGCGCGGCGCGACGTCCGCCCACTGCCGGGTGCTTTCCCGGCCGTGGTCGGGGTACGGCCGGCCGTTTCCGATGCGCTTGAAGATCACACGGAAAGCCTACCGGCCCAGACGTTCCGGGCGCAGCCATGGCGGCGGAGTGCAACGCTTGAAAAGATGCCGCAAAAGGGGCATATGGGCCGATCGTGGGAAGAGGGGCCGGAGATGAGCGACAGCGAGACCGTGCCGCCCGCCGCCCCCGGGGGCGGCGCGGACCTCCCCGCCGAGGCACGGGAGATCGCCTCCGGATACGCCTTCACGGGCCCCGCCCTCGACCTCGGCGCGCTGCTGTGGGACGGCACCTGTCTCCCGGACGCCGCCGTCCGCATCCCCCTGTCCATGCTCAACCGGCACGGGCTGGTCGCGGGCGCCACCGGCACCGGCAAGACCAAGACCCTCCAGCTGATCGCCGAGCAACTCTCGGCCCAGGGCGTTGCGGTGTTCCTCGCGGACGTCAAGGGCGACCTGTCCGGCATCGCCCGGCCCGGGCAGGAGAACGACCGGGTGCGCAAGCGGTCCGGCGAGGTCGGCCGGCCGTGGACGCCGGCCGGCTTTCCGGCGGAGTTCCTCGCGCTCGGCGGCCTGGGTCACGGCGTTCCCGTGCGCGCCACCGTCACCAGCTTCGGCCCGGTGCTGCTGGCCAAGGTCCTCCAGCTCAACCAGACACAGGAGCAGTCCCTCGGCCTGATCTTCCACTACGCCGACACCAAGGGCCTGGAGCTGATCGACCTCAAGGACCTCAGGGCGGTGGTCGCCTTCCTCACCTCGGCCGAGGGCAAGGCCGAGCTGCGGAACATCGGCGGCCTGTCCAGTGCCACGGCCGGGGTCATCCTGCGCTCGCTCACCGCCTTCGAGGCACAGGGCATGGCGGACTTCTTCGGCGAGCCGGAGTTCGACACGGCGGAATTCCTCCGTACGGCCGAGGACGGGCGCGGCATCGTCTCGGTGCTCGAACTCCCCGCCGTGCAGGACAGACCCCTGCTGTTCTCGACGTTCCTGATGTGGCTGCTCGCCGACCTCTTCCACGACCTGCCCGAGGTCGGGGACGCCGACAGGCCCAAGCTGGTCTTCTTCTTCGACGAGGCGCACCTGCTGTTCGACGACGCCTCCAGGGCGTTCCTGGACTCCATCACGCAGACGGTCCGCCTCATCCGTTCCAAGGGAGTCGGGGTCTTCTTCGTGACCCAGACCCCCAAGGACGTCCCCGCCGACGTCCTCGCCCAGCTCGGCAACCGCGTCCAGCACGCCCTGCGCGCCTTCACCCCCGACGACCAGAAGGCCCTGAGGGCCACCGTGCAGACCTTCCCGAGGTCGGCGTACGACCTGGAGGAACTGCTCACCGGCCTCGGCATCGGCGAGGCCGTGGTGACCGTGCTCAGCGAGAACGGCGCCCCGACCCCGGTCGCGGCCACCCGGCTGCGCCCCCCGGAGTCCCTGATGGGCCCGGTGGACGCGGCCGAACTGGACCGGGCGGTCCGCGATTCCCCGCTGCACGGCCGTTATGCACAGGCTGTGGACCGCGAGTCGGCCTACGAGAAGCTGAGCGCCGCCGCGCCCGCACCGCAGGCACCGCCCCCGCGGGCTCCCCGGGCCCCCGATGAGGAGCCGTCCCTGGTCGAACAGGTCGTCGGAAGCGGGATGTTCAAGTCCCTGGCCCGTTCGGTCGGCACGCAGCTCGGCCGTGAGATCACGCGCTCCCTGTTCGGCACGGCCCGGCGGAGACGGTAGCCCGCCCCCGCCGGCACCGGTTCAGCGGTTCCGTTTCCCGGTCGGCCGCTGCGGTTCCTCCTTCTGCTCCGGCTTGGGTGCCGTACCGCGCCTGGCCTCCGCGCGCAGCAGAGCGCGCAGAACGGCGTACGGGTCCATGGGCATGGCTGTGCTCCTTGCGTCGAGCCGACTGACCTGTGCGGGGCGCGGGTCTGTCAGCAGCGCAGGACCACCGTGCGCAGCAGGGCCGGGGCGTACGGCTCCCGGGGCGTGGCGGAGCACGGGCGCGGAGCGGGCCGGGCCGGTGGCGCCGGGTCGGGGAGGGGTGCGGGGCGTTCGGGTACGTCGGCCCGGTGGATGGCGCGGGCGCAGGGCCGTACGAGCGTGTCGAGGACGTCGTGCTCGAAGGTCTCGGCCGCCGCGCCGGCGGCGGGCGCGGCCTGGGCCTGCAGATGGGCGCCGGGCACCCACAGGGCGAGCAGCAGCACGAGCGCCCGCAGCCAGGTGCGGCTGCGGGGACTGCGCGCGGTTCTGCTCACGGCAGGGTTGTCCCCCCGCGGGCGGGGCGTGCAGCACGCAGGGCCCGGGATCCGCCCGCACGGCGTAGGTGAGGGGCCGCGGGTTGACGCCGCGGGTCACAGCGTGCGGGGCACCGCCTTGGCCCGGCTGCGGATGCCGAACGAGGTGACGATCTCGACGACGCCCACCACGAGCAGCCAGATGCCGCCGACGAGGGTCAGCACCGCGATCGAGCGGAACGGCGAGTCGATGAGCACGATCCCGGCGACGAAGGTGACGATCCCGAGGAAGATCTGCCAGCCCCGGGCGGGCATCCGGGAGTCGTGCAGCGCGGCCACGGTCTGGGTGATGCCGCGGATCAGCCACCCGATGCCGATCCACAGGGCGAGCAGCAGGATCGACTGCATGGGCCCGCGGAAGCAGAACAGGCCGAGCAGGATCGACAGCGCACCGCTGATGAAGGCCAGCACGCGCAGCGAGGTCGCCTTGTGCGTGCCGAACGCGGAGACCAGCTGGAAGACGCCGCTGACGACGAGGTAGACGCCGAAGAGGACGCCGGCCACGCGGAGCGAGTGGCCGGGCCAGATCAGGACCAGGATCCCGAGGATCAGCGAGGCGATCCCGGTGACCAGGACGACCTGCCAGGCGGCCCGGGACAGGGCGTGCAGGGGGCCTTCGAACGGCGGCTCGGGCTCGTGGTGCCCGCCCGCGGGCGGAGTCGCGTGGACATGCCGGTCGTCGTACTCACGGCCCCACTCGGGGCCGCTGTTCGGTGCCTCGGTCATGGTCCATGCTTGGACCGCGCGGGGGACTCCCGCCACCCGGGTGGGCCGGTCGGCTTACCTCGCCCCGGCCTGCTTCCCGCCCGCCTTGGCCGCCTTCGCCGCCGCCTTCGTCTCCTGCTTGTGGGCGCGTACCTTGGCCAGCGACTCGGGGCCGGTGATGTCGGCGACGGACCGGAAGGACTTCACCTCGCCGTACGCGCCCGCGGCCTCCCGCCACCCCGTGGGCGCCACCCCGAGCTGCTTGCCGAGCAGCGCGAGGAAGATCTGCGCCTTCTGCTTGCCGAACCCCGGCAGTTCCTCGAGGCGCCGCAGCAGCTCAGGACCGGTCCGGACGTCCCGCCAGACCGCTTCCGCGTCCCCGTCGTAGTGCTCGGCCAGGTACTGGCACAGCTGCAGGATCCGCTTCGCCATCGATCCCGGGTAGCGGTGCACGGCGGGCTTCTCGGAGAGCAGCGCGGCGAAGGCCTCCGGGTCCATGGCGGCGATGTCGTGCGCGTCCAGGTCGTCGGCGCCGAGCCGGTCGGCGATGGTCCGGGGCCCCTTGAACGCCCATTCCATCGGCACTTGCTGGTCGAGCAGCATCCCGACCAGGGCGGCGAGCGGGGAGCGGCCGAGCAGGGCGTCGGCCTCGGGGTCCTGGGCGAGGTGCAGCGTCACGTCCATGGGTCGATGATCTCGCGGGCCCGGGAACGGCGCGCGCCGGTCCGGGGGTACGCGGCGGGTGCCGGTCCCGGGGGCGCCCGGCCGCCTGCCGCTCGCGTACGATTCCCCCACACAACTTAGGCAAGGCTTACCTAAAAGGAAGGCCTGAGATCAGAGGGGGCCCCCGGGGTGACCGCCGAGACCTACCGCGACGCCTGGGGCGTCCCGCACCTGCGCGCGTCCGGCGCCCGCGAACTCGCCCACGCCCAGGGCCGGGTGACCGCCCTCGACCGGGCCTGGCAGCTGGAGGTCGAACGCCACCGCGCCCAGGGCACCTCGGCCTCCTTCCTCGGCGCCGACGCCCTGTCCTGGGACGTCCTCGCCCGCCGGGCCCGCCTCGACGACACCGCCCGCCGCTGCTTCGCGGCACTGGAACGCCGGGACCCGGAGACGGCCGACTGGGTCCGCGCCTACGCCGACGGCGTCAACGAGGGCCTGCCCGCCGGCGCCCGCCGTGCCCCCGAGTTCCCCCGCACCGGCCTCACCCCGGGCCGCTGGCAGCCGTGGACCCCGCTGGGCGTCTGGCTCGCCACCCACATCCTGTTCGCCGGGTTCCCCGCCAAGCTCTGGCGCGAGCAGGCGATACGGCACCTGGGACCCGACGCCGCCCGCCTCTTCGCCACCGACGGCCCCGGCACGGCCGGCAGCAACGGCTGGCTGCTCACCGGCGCCCGTACGGCGAGCGGTCACGCCCTCATCGCCGGCGACCCGCACCGCTTCATCGAGGACCCCGGCGTCTACCAGCAGATCCGCCTCGCCTGTCCCGAGTTCGACGTCATCGGCCTCGCCGTCCCGGGCGTGCCCGGCATCGCCCACTTCGGCCACACCGGCACGGCCGCCTGGGCCATCACCAACGCCATGGCCGACTACCAGGACCTCTACCGCGAACGGCTGCGGCGCACCGGCGCAGGCGTGGAGGCCCTCGGCCCGGACGGCCACTGGCGCCGGGCCGCACGCCACACCGAGACCGTGCGGATCGCGGGCGAGGCACCCGTCGAGATCGAGCTGATCGAGACACCCCGCGGCCCGGTGATCGCCGGCGGCCCGGAGGGGCTGGAGGCGGGCCTCACCCGCGAACCCCCGCACACCCCGCGGGCCGCCCACGCCGACGCCGAGGCGCTCGCCCTGCGCTACCCACCCCGCGTCACGGAGGACCTCGGCTTCAGCGCCCTGCTCCCCCTCCTCCGCGCCCGCACCGTCGCCGACATCGACCGGGCCCTGGACGCCTGGGCCGAGCCCGTCAACGTCGTCCAGGCCGCCGACACCCGGGGCCACACCCTCCACCGCGTCGCCGGCCGCGTCCCCCTGCGCGCCGAGGCCAACCGGCTCCACCCGGTCCCCGCCTGGCACCCCGGCCACGACTGGCACGGCACGCACCGGACGCCGTACGCCGAACCGGCCGACGGCATCGCGGTGATGGCCAACCAGCGCGGCCTGGCCACCCCCCTCGGCGTCGAGTTCGCCCCACCGCACCGTGCCGACCGCATCCGCGCCCTCCTCGACACCCGCCGTTCCTGGACCGCCGAGGCCATGCCCGCGATCCACACCGACACCCGTCTCGCCTCCGCCGCGCCCCTCCTCGACCACCTCGCCGCCCTCGACGGCCTCACCCCCGAAGCGGCCCGTCTCCGCGACCGCCTGCTCGCCTGGGACCGCCACATGGACGCCGGCAGCACCGACGCGGCGGCCTACGCGGCCGTGCGCTCCGCGGTCGTACGCCACCTCGCCGCGCATCCCGTGTTCGCCCCGCTCGCCGAACCCCCCGCCTACCCCGAGGTCCTGCTCCCCTGGCTGGCCCTCGTCCCCCGCATCGGCCATGCCCTCGAACACCTGCTCCGCGCCGAGGAGTTGTACGGCATCGACCGCCCGGCCGCCGTCCGCACCGCACTTCAGGAGGTGGCCGTCCGGCCCCCGGCGGGCACCTGGTCCGACACCCACCGCCTGATCCCCTGGCGCGCGCTGCCGTACCCGGCGCCCGAGTCGTCCGCGGAGCCGTACCCGGAACCCGGCCTCGCCGGCGACCACGACTGCGTGCTCTGCACCTCCGCGGTCCCCGGCCTCACCGACCGCGCCGCCCGCGGCCCCGCGGCCCGCTACGTCTGGGACCTGGCCGACCGCGACAACAGCCGCTGGGTGGTCCCCTTCGGCGCCGACGGCGTCCCCGGCGCCCCCCACCACACCGACCAACTCCCCCTCTGGCTCACGGGGGAACTGGCCCCGATCGTCACCGACTGGGCCCTCCTGACCCGCGACCGCACCGAGGAGACCGATGTCTGACCTGTACGAGCACCACGTCGACGGCTACGGCACCGTCCGTGTCCGCCCCCTCGACCCGGCGGCCGACGCGGCCGTGGTCCACGCCTGGGCGCGTGAGGAACGCGCCGCCTTCTGGGGCATGACCGGCCTCACCCGGGACCAGGTCGCCGAGGTCTACGCCCACATGGCGGGCCTCGACACCCACCACGCCCACCTCGTCACCAAGGACGGCGCACCGGCCGCCCTGCTCCAGACGTACGAACCGGCCGCCGACCGGGTCGGCGAGTGCTACGACGTACGCCCCGGCGACCTCGGCATCCACGTCCTCCTCGCCCCCGCGGGCCCCGCCGGCCCCCGGCCCGGCTGGACCTCCGCGCTGCTGACGGCGATGACGGCGTACGCGCTGCTCGGCCTGGACCGGCGACGGCTCGTGGTCGACCCGGACGTACGCAACACCAAGGCGATCGACCGCTTCGAGCGCCAGGGCTTCGTCCGCGGACCGGCGGTCGTCCTCCCCGAGGTGGACGTTCCCGACGTCCACCTGCCCGAGAAGCGCGCCCAACTGGCCTTCCTCGACCGGGCGGTAGCCTTCCCCGGGTGACGACGACGCCACAAGAGCTGATCGCCCACTACGGACTCCAGCCGATCCCCCGCGAGGGCGGACTGTTCCGGCAGACCTGGGCGGGGCCCCAGCGGCCGGACGGCCGGCCCGAGGGCTCCGCCATCGTCGTGCTGCTCACCGCGGACGACTTCTGCGCCCTGCACCGCCTCCCCACCGACGAGGTCTGGCACTTCTACCTCGGCGATCCGCTCCACCTGCTGCTCCTCGCCCCGGACGGCACCGCCCGCACCACCGTCCTCGGCCCCGGCCTGCGCTCGGGCCAGCACCTCCAGCTGACCGTGCCGGCCCGCACCTGGATGGGCGCGCGGGTGGCACCGGGCGGCGCGTGGACGTTCTTCGGCTGCACGATGGCCCCCGGATTCACCTACGAGGACTACGCGCACGCAAACGCGGAGGAGCTGACGGCGCGTTACCCGTCCGAAGCCGCCCGCATCACGGAACTGTGCCGCCCATGACCCTGCTCGACGGACAGACCACCCTGGTGACCGGTGCGGGCGGCGGCATCGGCCGCGCCATCGCCCTGCGCTTCGCCCGGGAAGGTGCCGCGGTGGCCCTGCACTGCCGTACGGCGCTGGAGGCGGCCGGGGAAGTGGCGGACCGCATCCGGGAGTCGGGCGGCGAGGCCGTCGTGCTCCAGGCGGACCTGACGGACGAGGACGCCTGCCACCGGCTGGTCCGGGAGGCGGCCGACTGGTCCGGCGGCCGTCTCACGGCCCTCGTCAACAACGCCGCCGTCCAGCCGGTCCAGCCCCTGCCCGGCATGACGGCGGCGCAGTGGCGCGCGGTCGTCGACACCAACCTCACCAGCGTGTTCGCCTGCACCCAGGCAGCCGCCGCGCGGCTGCGCGAGCACGGCGGCGGCACCATCACCCACATCGCCTCCATCGAGGCCGCCCGCCCCGCCCCCGGCCACGCGCACTACGCCGCGGCCAAGGCGGCGGTGGTCATGCACGCCCGCGCGGCGGCCCTGGAGTACGGCCCGGCCGGCATCCGCGTCAACACGGTCTCGCCCGGCCTGATCGACCGCGAGGGCCTGGCCGGGGCCTGGCCGGAGGGCGTGCACCGCTGGCTCGCCGCTGCCCCCACCGGCCGCCTGGGCCGCCCCGAGGACGTGGCCGGCGCCTGCGTCTTCCTGGCCTCGCCGCTGGCCTCCTGGATCACCGGTCACGACCTAGTGGTGGACGGCGGAGTCTCGGCGCGGCCGACCTGGTGAGCACGGCGGCCGATCTCTGCGTACCTGTACGAGGCACACGCGCGCGCGGGGACGGAGGAACGACGTGCACCAGACACGCCAGAACCGAGAGCGGGACCGAGGCCCAGGCCGGGAAACACGCCGTGAGCCACGCCGTCAACGGCGGCGGGCACCTCTCCGGGCACCTCTCCCGGCGTCCCTCCGCGCCCCCTTGCGGCCCTCCCTGCGCCACCTGACGCTCCTCGGCACGGCCGTCCTGCTGCTCCTGCTCGGCACCGCGGCCCCCGCCTCGGCCCACGCGGCCCTGCGCCGGAGCGACCCCGCCGACGGCACGGTCCTGAAGACGGCCCCCCGGGAGGTGACCCTGACCTTCAGCGAGTCGGTCGGCCTGCTCGACGACTCCTTCCGGATCTACGACCCCCGCAACCACCGCGTCCGCACCGGCCCCACCGAGCACGCCTCCGGCCGCTCCGCCACCGCCCGCGCCGCCCTCCCGGCCAAGCTCGCCACCGGCACCTACACGGTCGCCTGGCGGGTGGTCTCGGCGGACAGCCACCCGGTGTCCGGCGCGCTCACGTTCTCGGTCGGCAGACGCACCGCGACCACGGCGAGCCCCGTCGCGGACGACGCGGAGAACCCGGCGACGGCGGCCCTGTACAACATCGCCCGCTACCTCGCCTACCTCTCCCTGGCCCTGCTGCTGGGCACGGCGGCGTTCGTGGCGTACTGCCGCCCGCCCGTGACGTCCCCGCTCCGCACCCCCGCCCTGGCCGCCGCCGTGACCCTCCTCGTCTCGACGGCCGCCCTGTTCCTGCTGCGGGCCCCGTACGAGGAGGGCTCGTCCCCGGTGACGGCCCTCTCCCTGTCCGCGCTCTCCCGCACGGCGACGACCCGGCCCGGCGAGCTGCTCCTCGCCCGGCTGGCGCTGCTGCTCGTGACCGGGGCGGGCGCGGCCCTCCTGCGGGCCCGCCGCAGGAGGCTGCCGCGCCGTACGGCTCTCACCCTGGCCGCGGCCCTCACCCTTCCGCTGGCCCTGACCTGGACGACGGCCGAACACGCCTCCGCGGGCCTCCAGGTCCCCGTGGCGGTCACCTCGGCGACCCTGCACCTGCTGGCCATGGCGGCCTGGCTGGGCGGCCTGGCGGCGCTGCTGCGCACCCTGCGGCGGACGGCACACGACCCGTCGGCCCTCCCGGTCCCGGTCCTCACCCGTTTCTCCCGCCTGGCGCTCGCCTCGGTGACGGTGCTGGCCCTCACCGGCGTCTACCAGTCCTGGCGGGGCCTGGGCTCCTGGCCGGCGCTCACGGACACCACGTACGGCCGCACCCTGCTGGCCAAACTGGCGGCGGTGACGGCGCTGCTGCTGGCGGCGGCCTGCTCCCGCACCTGGACGAAACGCCTGACCCAGCCCTCCCCGGCCCCGGCCCCGTCCCCCCACCGGGCCCGCACCCCCGAACCGGTCACCGTCCCCCCGTCGCCCCCCACTCCGCCCCCGCCCCCGAGCCGCCCCACCCCGCCCCCCGCGGTCTCCTTCCACCTCCTGCGCCGCTCGGTGCTGGCCGAGGCGGCCGTGGCCGGAGTGGTCCTGGCCCTGACGACCCTCCTGACGACCACGCCGCCCGGGCGCACGGCGGCGGAGGCGGCCGACACCGCCGCGCCGGCGGCCGGCATCGCCGCGGCCTCGGTCACCACGATCCCGTTCGACGTCGGCACGCCCGGTGGCCACGGCAGCGTCCAGATCACCCTGGACCCGGGCCGGGTCGGCACGAACTCCGTCCAGGCGGTCGTCTACGGCCCCGACGGCGGCCTCTCCACGGTCCCCGAACTCCGGATCACCCTCACTCTCCCCGCCCAGCGGATCGGCCCTCTGGACGCCAAGGTCACCGACCGCGGGGGCTACTGGGCCGCGGACTCCTTCGACCTGCCGATCCCGGGCCGGTGGACCGTGAAGGCGACGGTACGGGTCTCCGCCCTGGACCAGGTGACGGTCTCGGCACCGATCCGGGTGCAGCGATAGGGCGAGACCCGGCATGGCTCCACGCGGGACGGGCTACTCGGCCCGTACGGGGTTCGGCAGACAGCCCCGCAGGGCTCTCCGGGCGTGCGCTCGGGGGGCCTGCGACCGTGGTTTTGAGGGCCGGACCGCTGATGTGGTCCGGCCCTCTGGGCTTGCGGGGGCACACGAGATATTTCCATAAACTATGAATATAAAAATGCTATGCTTCGAGCATGAGTCGTCAAGACACCGCTCCTGACGCGTCCGCCGCCATCGGGGCAGCCCTTTACGGCCTGGCCACCAGGGCCGCGAGACGCCTGCCCCGGGACATGAGCCTGACGTCCGCCGCCACCCTGGCCACCCTGGACCGGACCGGCCCGCGGCGCATCACCGATCTGGCCGCGGTCGAGGGCGTCACCCAGCCCGCGATGACCGCCCTGGTCCGGGTGATGGAGGAGTCCGGCCTGGTCGAGCGGCGGGGCGACGCGTCCGACAAGCGGGTCACGCTGGTGTGCCTGACCGAGGCCGGCGCCTCCTACGTCCGGACGCGGCGCCAGGCGGGCGTCCACGCGTTCGAGCGGTTGATCTGCGCGCTCACCGGCGACGAGGTCGAGGCGCTGGTGGCGGCCCTTCCGGCGCTGAAGCATCTGGCAGAGCTCGAGAGCCAGGACCGCGAAGTGCCGAAGCGGTGACCGGGCAGCCGGCCGGCGGGAGCGCGGTGAAGGCGTTCCCGGTGGCGCGTTCCGAGGCGCGGCTGCTGGTTCCCGCCCTGATGTTCATCGCTCTGGTCGTGGCGGCGGTCGCCAGCCTCGGGACGCCGCTCATCACCAGCGTGGCGACCTCGTTCCACGTCTCGCTCGGCAGCGCGCAGTGGACGCTGACCGTCGCGCTGCTCAGCGGCGCCGTCGCCACGCCGGTCCTGGGCCGGCTCGGAGCCGGCCCGCACCGCCGGGCCACGATCCTCGCCACGCTGGCGGTCGTCGTCGCCGGCAGCGCGCTCACCGTGCTGCCGCTGCCGTTCGCGTGGCTGCTGGCCGGCAGGGCGGCCCAGGGCGTCGGGCTCGGGCTGACGGCGCTGATGATGGGCGTGGCCCGGGACCACCTCCCCGAGGAGCGCGGCGCGGCCGTGATCGCCCTGATCTCGGTGGTCTCGATCATCGGGGCCGGCGTCGGCTACCCGCTGGCCGCACTGCTCGCCGAGCTCGGCGGGGTACGGGCCGCCTACGGCCTCGGCCTGGTCGTCACCGCCGCCGCCCTCCTCACCGCGTGGCGCTCCATGCCCGAAGCCCCCGAGGGCCGCTCCGCCCACGTGGACGTGGCGGGCGCGGTCGTCCTGGCCGCTGCGCTGCTCCTGGTGCTGTTCCTCGCCGGCGAACGGAATCTGTGGAGCCGGCACCTCGCCGTGGCGGCGGGCCTCGCCGTCGTCGCGGTGGTGCTGCTCCGCGTCTGGGCCGTCATCGAGCTGCGCGGCACGACGCCCCTGGTCGATGTGCGGGCGGTGCGGCACCCGGCGGTCGCCGGGGCGAACCTCGCCATGTTCGTCGGCGGGATCGGCATGTACCTCCTGCTCACGCTCATCACCCGGTACGCGCAGACGCCGCACGGCGCCGGCTACGGCTTCGGGCTGACGACCTTCGTCGCCGGGCTGGTCCTCATCCCGTTCTCGGTGCTGGGGTTCGTCGCCGGCAAGCTCACGCCGCGGGTCCGTACGCGGATCGCCGGCCCCCTGCTCCTGGCCGGCAGCTCCGTCGTGGTCGGCGGCGGGTTCGCCCTGTTCGCGGCGGCCCGGTCGGACCTGGCCGAACTGTTCGCGGCGATGGGCGTGCTCGGCTTCGGCGTCGGCGGCTTCTCGGCCGCGATGCCCGGCGTCATCCTGGCCGTCACCCCCAAGAGTGAGACGTCGAGCGCCATGAGCTTCAACTACGTCGTACGCAGCGTCGGGTACTCCCTGGGCAGCGCCATCGGCGGCCTGATCCTCGCCGCGGGCACCGGCCCCGGCCACCTCTTCCCCGACGACGGCGCCTACACCACCGCGGCGCTGATCGGCATCGGCGCCATGGCGATCACGACGCTGACGAGCCTCGCTCTCGCCCGCCGACGCTCGTCCGAGACCAACCCGTAAGTCAGATGCACTCATCCCGACACAGTCAGATGCACTCATCCCGACACTGGAGGTTCCATGCCCAAGGGCTACTGGGTCAGCGCCTACCGCACCATTTCCGACCCTGAGAAGCTGGCTGCTTACAACGAGCTGGCCGGTCCGGCCGTCAAGGCCGGGGGCGGCCGGGTCCTCGTCCGTGGCGGCCGGGTCGAGGCGCATGACGCCGGAATCGCCGAGCGCACCGTCCTGATCGAGTTCGACAGCTTCGAGCAGGCCGTCGCGGCGCACGAGAGTGCGGCCTACCAGGAGGCGCTGGCCGCCCTCTCCGACGGCGTCGAGCGCGACTTCCGCATCGTCGAAGGCATCGACTGACCGCCGATGCATGTGACGGGAGTCATGCTCCGCTAGGTCGCTCAGCAGGCCGGACAACGTCGAAGGGCCCCACTGCGAACAGTGGGGCCCTTCGACATCGTGCCCGGTGAGGCACTGGCGGAGGATACGAGATTCGAACTCGTGAGGGGTTGCCCCCAACACGCTTTCCAACTGTCCGCGTGGCCGTACAGGGGCGTACGGACGGGTTGGCGGGGCAGGTCAGAGGGGGTGCGCGTACGGCGGTGAACGGTGGCGGCCGTCGGTGCACTGGGCAAAGACCAGGACAACGAGATCAGGTACGAGCGACTACCCCAACGAACTCGGCCCCTTTGTGGTTGCTGACGATGAAGTCAAAGCCGTGGCCTGCCGCGCAGGTCAGTTCCACGCTGACGTATCCGCCTCTGGTTCCAAGCGGGCTCCCACTGCTGTCGCGGTCGGGATGCACCGTGACCGCCTCGTGGTCGGCGCCGACCTGCCCCTGCTCCACTTCCGCGATGCCGCACGCAGGGCAATTGAGCTGCCACTGCATGCTCCACCTTCCTACGTCCCGCTGCACTGGAACGAGGATTCCCTCGTGACTCTGAGGCACGCTTCCCTCCAAACGGGTTCGGTCTGTTCCATGACAGCTGACCGATGATCCCCGCGCACGGCTTTTGCTGATCTGGCTCAGCAGTCGTCGCGTAGCGTCCGGCGTGTGCTGGCACTCTTTGACCTCGACAACACCCTGATTGACCGACAGGGCGGCTTGGACGCATGGGCGAGTGCCTTCGCCCGCTCCCGTGGACTGTCAGATCAGGCCGTGGCATTTGACTGCCAGGCTGCGAGACCGGGCGTACCCCGAAGACTTCGATTACCTGCGAGACGTCCTACGGCTCACGGACGGCGCTGAGGACCCGTGGCGTGAGTACGTCCACGGAGTGACTCGCTCGATGCGCTGCTTTCCCGGGGTCCTGGAAGGTCTCCAAGAGCTCCGCCGCGAGGGATGGACACTGGGGATTGCGACAAATGGGGCGGTTGATATCCAGCGCGCCAAGCTTGACGTAACCGGACTCACCGGACTCTTCGACGGAGTCACCATCTCGGAAGGTGTCGGAGCACGGAAGCCAGAGCGCGCCTTCTTTGATGCCGCAGCCGCGGCCTGTGGCGTGCCGCTGAGCGCCGGAGGGTGGCTGGTGGGTGACAACACCGCGACGGACATAGCGGGGGCACAGGCGGCCGGACTGCGGACCGCCGGGGTGGCCGGCGGCCGTGAATCGGGCGATGGCCCCCGCAAGCCCGACCTCATCGTGTCGAGTGCCGCGGAGGCCATCGCGATGTTGCGGAGGTAGGCCGCGCCGGACCGGACCGAGCGTGCCGTCCACGATCCACAGCCGGTCCGCGGCATCGACGGGACGCGCGGCCGGCTCGAGCGCGAGGAGAGGCCAAAGCCGCTTAATGACCCTGCACACCGTGGTCGGCGAGACCCCGAACAGCGGAGCGAGCTGCCGCATGGTGAGGTTCGTCCGGTAGTAGACAGCCACCACAAGCAGACGTTCACGGGGCTGCGGATGAAGCAGTTTGAGCGACTGTTGAAGGTGGTGGGGGAGCGGGGTGGCGACGGGCCGCGAATCGGGCGGCCACGGTGTCTGTCGCTTGGCGACCGGGTGAAGGCTGCGATCAGGGAATTTCGCTTGTATGTGTGGGGTGTTGAGGGCTGATCCGTTATGGGGGGACTGTCACCCGACGGTCAGACTTCGATGGACACGAACGTGACAGTGTGTGCAGGCCACCGGACGATGCGATTGCGTCGGGAAATAATGTTAGGCGAACGAGAAGTGATCCGGGCCGCCCTCGTCCCTCGCGGCCCGGATCACTTCTCGATTACTTGCGCCTTCTTCTCGAAACCCATCCCGGTTCTCAGAGGAAGACGTGGAATGAGCGTCTATGCCTCATGACAAATATTTCTCTTGTCGTCAGCGCTCATGGCCGGCGTCATCGTCTTCCAGCCGGTCAATGTCTGCAAGGCAGCCATACTTGGATCCAGCGGCTTCGGCAGATCGCCACTCACGTCCATGGGGATTGACACGGTGGCGCTGGGTGCCGGGTAGGGGATACTAGTGCTCGGCTGGTATATATCCTGCCTCGGCCCGCCAACGATTTCAATCGAGCCGAGTCCATGCGACTGTCCATGATACGTGTAGAAGTAGATGTCACCCCAACTATCACCGGGAATGGTAAGGCCCACTCCGTTCGAATACGTGACATCATGGGTCCAAGTGGCCGAGAAGCTGGCTTCTATCTGGAAAGTGACATTTTCGGTAATGCCGACACCCAACGGCGCCTGATCAAATTCAATAGAGAACCCGGTCCCGATCGAAGTTCCGACAGAATAGGTTGTTGAATGAGTGTAATTCTTGATGTCGGTCCAAGTTTCGGGGTCTGGTCCGCAGTTCGGCTTATGAAGGATGTGCTGATTATAGTTCTGATCTTCCTGGATGCGCTGTTCTTCAACGAATGCACTGGTCGCGCACTGACCCCAGCCCGTGCCGAATCCAGCCTTCTTGCAGTAATTCCAGTAGTCTTGATTCGTAAATGCGCGGCTCCCGGTACTCGAGCGGCCGAATCCGACAATCTTACCCAGCATCGCATTGTCGAGCGTGGTCAATGATCCTGCGGCCTGAACGGGAGGCGCGCCAAGTGCCATGACGATCGAAGCAGAGACTGCCGCTGGACAAAAGAGTCTGGCAAATCGTCGACGGTTGAAGGGCTTCATGTGATCTCCTAGAGTGGGATGAAGATGCGCAGGAATTTTGAATTGTTCATTCATTAGTGCCTTACTGTGTTATTACACCCCGTGCGGGACTTCCTCCGCCTCAAGCTCTTTGCGGTTCCTTATTTCGGATTTAATCTCTGTGCAGCGTGTTTGCGCTAGCAATTAATGGCTACCTCGATCGGCACAAGGCCATGGATAGGTTCATCGGCTGCTGCCGTAGCCGCATCGAGTGGTGCGGGAAGGTCTCCCTTAAACTCCATGGGGAAGGACAAGGTAGCGCTGGGGCGAGGATACGGAATAAGGGAACCTGACTGATAAATATTAGGATTTGGCGCGCCTACGATCACTACATGGGCAATCCCGTGCGAGGTGCCGTGATCCGTGTAAAACTCAAACCATCCCTGATAGCCGGGGCTTATTTGCTTGGTCTGGCTCACGGTCTCACCGGCTGTGTCACCCCACGAAACATCCTGGCTGACGCTGGCACTGAACAAGGCTGCTTCGTTGGCTCCAAATCCGAGAGGTGACTCTTTGAAGGCGATCGTCACTGCGATCGACACTTTCTGGCCTACCTTGTAGGTAGCGCCGTATTGATAGCCGTCACTGCGCATGATCATGTCGCTGGTGCCGGTATTGCAGTTAGTGACCGGATTTGATACCTGCTTGTGGTAGTTGATGTCTGCGGCACGCTCCTCTTCGACATATGTACTAATCGCGCATTGGCCCCAACCGGTACCGTATCCAGCTTGGTCGCAGTACTTCTCATAGTCCGAGTTGGTGAATCCGCGCGGGGGGCCGCTGTAGGAGGGGCCGAAGCCGACGACCCGGTTCAGAGCATCGTTGTCCGCGCCTGACATCGGCAGCACAAGATTCGTGGCATGTGCGAGAGGCGCTACGAGTACCATTGCAGCCGAAGCGCACGCTGCAGCCGGGCAAATGAATGTAGCAAACCGTCGATAAATGAAGGATTTCACTGAATCTCCAATGGAATAGAGTAAAGATTACTCCTGCCTATTTCAGACGGAATGGCTGCCGCGTTGTAAGGTGAATCCAGTGAAGAATTCCGCCGACAATTTCACCGACATGTCCGCTTGATTTCCCTGCGCGGTGCCATATGCGCCATCCGGCCGGAGAGCAGAAACTGGCCGATGGCCTTACGATTCAATCCGCTAGATGTGGCTGTGACAACGATCGGTGACACAGCCGCCACCTTGTTCACCTGGGGCTTGCTACAGAGTGCTCGCCTGGATGAAAGGCCGCACAGCCGTCTCCTTTGGATGGAAACAGTCCAGATCTGGGGCTTCTCCCTCATCTCAGTGCGCTGGAATGCGGTGAGGGATTCCCTTAAGGATGGCGCCGAGTATGAAGGGCACCAGGAGATCGACTCAATACGCACACCGTAAAGTGCCGCGCACTGATTTTTGCAAACTGCCCGGCCAAAGGGAGAATGAGCAGCGGTCCGGTCTGGCAGGCGCACTCCTCACGTGCGCGCCACCCCCGTCTGGGGCCCCGACGCTACCGGCCGTGCAAGCCTGCGGGGTGCTGGCCAGGGCGCTGCAGCAGCACTTGCGATCGTGCCGCCCGACCCGGCGACACATCCACAACACCGTACGAAGAATGCCGCCGCGCTGGCGAAGTCGCCCCAGGTGGAAGAGGACGAATCCGAGGTTGAGCCCTACTCCGTGGAAGAGGTTCAGCGCCTACTGCTGGAAGCCAACAAGCGCAGGATCAGCGCCCGCTGGATGCTGGCTCTGGCGCTCGGACTGCGGCAGGGCGAGACGCTCGGACTGCGCTGGTCTGACGTCGACCTGGACAACGAGTACCTGAAGCTTCGCCGCAACCGTCTGCGCCCCCGGTGCGAGCACGGGTGCCCGGAAGCCTCACCGTGCGGCCGGAAGGCGGGGTACTGCCCGGCCAAGGTGCAGGGGCGGCGCGAGACCAAGAACACCGAGTCGCGCACGGGCCGGCGCGCCGTGCCCCTGCCGGGCCCACTGGTCGCCATGCTCCGTACCCATGCCGAGACGCAGGAGCGCGGGCGCAAGACGGCTGGCGACCTGTGGACCGAGTCGGACTACGTGTTCACCAAGCCGCTGGGCGGCCCGCTGAGCCCGAACACGGACTATCGCGATTGGAAGCGGCTCCTGGAAGACGCGGGGGTCCGGAACGCCCGGCCGCATGACGCACGTCACACGGCCGCCACCGTGCTCATGCTGCTCGGCGTCCCCGGACGGCGTCATCGATCAGATCATGGGGTGGGAGCCGGCACCTCCGCGAGCATGCGGGCGAGGTACCTGCATGTGCCGGACGCCATGCTCAAGGACGTGGCCCGGAAGATCGCCGAAGCCATCTGGGGCCCCTCGGAAACACCCGCTGTGGACAAAACCAGGACAACGAGGTCTGAGGACAACGTCGAAGGGCCCCACCTTGCGGCGGGGCCCTTCGACATCGTGCCCGGTGAGGCACTGGCGGAGGATACGAGATTCGAACTCGTGAGGGGTTGCCCCCAACACGCTTTCCAAGCGTGCGCCCTAGGCCTCTAGGCGAATCCTCCGCCGGAAACATTACATGACCGAGGGGAGTGCTCGCGAACCCGTTCCCGCAGGCCGTCCTCGGGTGCGGTCCGCGGCGCGCACCGGGTACAGACCGCGGGCCGCGATCGGGTACTGTGGGGCCCAGCCCCTCACGTGGCGCTATCTGACTGAACTCCCCCAGGGCCGGAAGGCAGCAAGGGTAGGTCGGCTCTGGCGGGTGCGTGGGGGGCCCTTGCGTTCCCCCGAGGGCGCGGAAATGCGGTGGACCGCCGAGGGGCGGGAGCCTCGGGCGGAGCCCGTTGTCGGTGGGCGCCTATAACCTCGTATGCGTGTCGTCTCTCGCCCTGTACCGCCGCTATCGCCCGGAGACCTTCGCGGAGGTCATCGGGCAGGAGCATGTCACCGACCCGCTGCAGCAGGCGCTGCGGAACAACCGGGTCAATCACGCGTACCTGTTCAGCGGTCCGCGTGGGTGCGGGAAGACCACCAGCGCGCGCATCCTCGCCCGCTGCCTGAACTGTGAGCGGGGCCCCACTCCCACCCCCTGCGGGGAGTGCCAGTCCTGCCGGGACCTCGCGCGCAACGGGCCGGGCTCGATCGACGTCATCGAGATCGACGCGGCCTCCCACGGTGGTGTGGACGACGCCCGTGAGCTGCGCGAGAAGGCCTTCTTCGGCCCCGCGGGCAGCCGGTACAAGATCTACATCATCGACGAGGCCCACATGGTCACGTCGGCCGGCTTCAACGCGCTGCTGAAGGTGGTCGAGGAGCCGCCGGAGCATCTGAAGTTCATCTTCGCCACCACCGAGCCCGAGAAGGTCATCGGCACCATCCGGTCCCGGACCCATCACTACCCCTTCCGGCTCGTGCCGCCCGGCACCCTGCGCGACTACCTCGCCGAGGTCTGCGGGCGGGAGGAGATCCCGGTCGAGGAGGGCGTGCTCCCGCTCGTCGTGCGCGCCGGCGCCGGTTCCGTGCGTGACTCCATGTCCGTCATGGACCAGCTCCTCGCCGGCGCAGGCGAGGCCGGTGTGACGTACGCCATGGCGACCTCGCTGCTCGGGTACACCGACGGCTCCCTGCTCGACTCCGTCGTCGAGGCCTTCGCCACCGGTGACGGGGCCGCGGCCTTCGAGGTCGTGGACCGGGTCATCGAGGGGGGCAACGACCCGCGCCGGTTCGTCGCCGACCTGCTGGAGCGGCTGCGCGACCTGGTGATCCTCGCCGCCGTGCCGGACGCCGTGGAGAAGGGCCTCCTCGACGCCCCGGCCGACGTCCTGGAGCGCATGCAGGCCCAGGCCTCCATCTTCGGGGCCGCCGAGCTGAGCCGCGCCGCCGACCTGGTCAACGAGGGCCTGACCGAGATGCGCGGCGCCACCTCGCCCCGCCTCCAGCTGGAGCTGATCTGCGCGCGCGTGCTGCTCCCCGCCGCCTACGGCGACGAGCGCTCGGTGATGGCCCGCCTCGACCGCATCGAGCGCGGCGTCGGCTTCTCGGGCGGCGCCGGCGCGCCCGCCATGGGCTACGTCCCCGGACCCGAGGCCCACGGCGGCGGAGCGCCGATCCCGCCGGGCGGCGGCGCGGCCGCTGCCCGGGCGGCGGTGCGGTCGGGGGCCCCGCAGGCCCCGGGGGCGCCGGGAGGGGCCACGGGAGCAGCCGTGCAGGGGCCGGGGGGCGTCGCCGCTCCGGCGCCCGCCGCCGCACAGCCCCCCGCGCCCGCTTCCGCCCCGGCACCGGCACCGGCACCGGCACCGGCACCCGCTCCCGTCGCCGCCCCTGCCCCTGCCCTCGATGGCGTCCTTGAGCGTCTCGATGGCGGGGTGGGTGCCGTTCCATTCATACCTGGACATGTCGAACGTCGCCTCTTCTCGGGGTCGGGTG
>NZ_JBFBBK010000061.1:0-48583 GCF_040682635.1 Streptomyces sp. NPDC051133 | reverse complement strand
ACCTCAACCGACATCTACGACCCCGTCGCCAACATCACCGCAGCCTGCAACTACGCCTACCACCGCTACGGCTCCATCGACAACGTCAACGGACCCTACTGACCCGGCACATCGAAACGCACGGGACGCCCCCCTCCGCGACAAATGGGGAGGCTGAAGGCCATGTGGGAAGGGACATGAATCGGTATGCTTGTCGCCTTACAAGCCCCGGCCGAAGGCTCGACTCAAGTCCCGGCTCAAGGCCATGCCGCCGCGTTGGTGGCGCAGGCCCCCCGGGGTGCGGCCGTCTCTGAGGCTGCTGCGGCTGGACCGGCCGGTGGGGGCCTGGCTGCTGGTGGTGCCCGGATGGATCGCCCTGGGAGCGATCGCCGGGCCCCGGGCCGGGTCTCTGCTTGGGCTGCTGCTCCTGGTGTACGGGGTGCTGTCGAGAGGGGCGGCCTGCGGGCTCAACGACGCACTGGACGCGCGACTCGACGCGCAGGTGCCACGTACGGCGGGGCGGCCCGTCGCCTCCGGGCGGCTGCCGACCAGGCGGGCACTGGCGCTGAGTGTCGTGGTGGGAGCCGTCGCTCCGCTGGTGATGGGGTTCTGGAGTGTGGAGGCCGTGGTGTGGGCGGCGGCCGGGGCGCCCCTCGCGGCGGTGTATCCCTACATGAAACGGGTCACCCATTGGCCACATGGATGGCTGGGCATCACCATCAACTGGACGTTTCCGCTGGTGTACGTCCTGCTCACCGGAGGTCTCGGGCTCGGGGGCAGCGTGCTGTACGGGGCGTCGATCTGCTGGGCCGTGGGGACGGACGTGATCTACGCCTGCCAGGACCGGGAGGCCGATGTGCGGGCCGGGGTGCGGTCGGCCGCCGTGCTGCTGGGGCGCCGTAGCCGGGTGCTGGTGGGCAGTGTGTACGCGGGGTGTGTGGTGCTGCTCGCCAGCTTCGGGGTCATCGCCGGGTTCGGCCCGCTCCACTGGCCCGGACTGTGCGTCGTCGCAGGGCAGTTGGGGTGGCAGGTATGGCGGGCCGACCTCGCGGATGTCGCTGCCTGCGGGCGAGCGTTCGGCTCCAACCCCTTGTGCGGCCTACTCATCCTCGTGGCCGTGCTCGCCGGGCGGGTCGGTACCCTCGGCTGAGGAAGACGGACCCAGGGGGTGCTGGTGGGGCTGCGGGAACGGATCGCGGCGGAACTCACGGCGACCATGCACGGCGGGGATCTCAAGCTGGATCGGTACGCGGGGCCGCCCGGTGATCCCGGGCTGTTCGGGATCGCGCCGGGGGATCCGGTGTGGCGCGTGCACGGGCACCCCACCGGGATGCTCACCGGCGGCTTCGCCGCGCTCATGCTCCAGTCCTTGCATCCGCTGGCCATGGCGGGGGTCGACCAGCACTCCGACTTCCGCGCCGACCCGGTGGGGCGGCTGAACGGAACCGTACGGTTCATCACGACGACCACCTTCGGCTCCTCGGCCGCCGCCCGAGAGGTGATCGACCTCGTCCGGCGGATCCACACGCGGGTGCACGGCACGGCCCCCGACGGCCGGCCGTACCGCGCGGACGACCCCGACCTGCTCACCTGGGTGCACACCGCCGAGGTACGCAGCTTTCTCGCCGGCTACCAGACGTACGCACCCCGGCCGTTCCGACTGACCCCCGCTGAGTGCGACGTCTACTACCGCCAAGTCGCTCCCATGGCCGAGGCGTTGGGCGCGCGGAACGTACCGCGCACAGCCCTTGAAGCAGAGCGCTATCTGACCCGCCTCCGCCCTCAACTCCACGCCACTCCAGCCGCGTTGGACTCAGTGCTGTTCCTCCGCCACTTCGGGCGCACACGACGGGAGCGGCTGGTCGTAGGCCTGCTCATGAACGCCTCGATCGGGCTCCTCCCCGACTGGGCCCGCACCGAACTGGGCATCCGCCGCCCGGCCCTCGTCCGCGCCGGCTGGGACCGGCCCCTGGCGACGGCCGTCGGGCGCACCCTTCAGTGGGGGCTCGGACCCTCCCGGATCCAGGCCGCCGCACGGGGGCGACTGGCAGGGGCGTGGCGGGAAGGACAGAGCGGCTGAGCATCATGCTCCGCGACGGAACCTTCTACTCATGTCAGTGGTCGGGCTCAGCCGTCTGACTTACGGCTCCCTGAGGAGGACCACTCGATCAGTCTCGACATCGAAGCCGAGGATCGGATGGCCATCGGCACCCTCCGCATCCATCAGCACCGGTTTACCCAACCGCCGCCCTATCTCCCGGAGGAAGCCGCAGAGCACATCGAGTCGTTCCTGCCCCTGCAACTCCCGTAGGTCGACGTCGAAGTCGACGACCTCGTCATCAAGGAAACGAAAGATCGCCCGCACACCGGCACTGGGCCAGACCCGCAAGCTCGGACACTCGGCACCCGCCGGACGGGACAGCACGATCTCCGCCCGGGGCACCGCAAGTACCATCGCTCCCTCCGAGTACTGGCATTTCCAGCCCTTCTCCGCCACAAGATCGAGGACCATCTGCCAGTCCCCCACCGAGGCATTCGGGACGCGCACGTCCGGCAGCGACCCCATCGAGTCCGGGTCGAAGAAACACTTCACGGCATCCCACAGCAGGTCGGTCACCCCGTCAATGCTGCCCGGCGCGCCGACCCGACGCATCCCGATTCCCTTTGGCCAAGGGCGGAGGGCGACGCGCAGCTCTGACGCCCCAACCGCCGCTCTGCGGACCAATGACCAGCAGATACCGGGCTACGGCATCGCCGCATCCGGCATTAGGGACAACCGCCCCACGACCGCCCTCCGGGCAGGGCGGCCCCGAGGCTCTGACGCCGACTCAAATGCCTGTCTCGGGTGAGTCGGCCGGCCTCGGGGCACAGGGCGCGGTCTAACTCAGATGAGGCCAACCAGTCGACGTGGCCGACCTCTGGTTGGGGATCCGGCGAACCCTCACCGGCGCCTGGACCTCCGAACGAACTGGCGGTACCTCACCTGGCGGCCGGCGGCGGCGCGCACCACCATGTTCGCCCCAGTACAGAACGCCACCGACGGCCGTGGCAAGGCCGATTCCCGCTCCCACCAGAGCACCGAAGACACCTCCCGAGGCGAAGCCGAACATAACTCCGGTCAGCAACCCCGCCAGCGAGAAACGGATGAAATACCGGCGAATCCTCTCGTCCACAACATCACCGCCTTTCACAGGGCTTTCTGCCCCGCCCTCGGAAAACTAACCGACGATTCGTCACACCAGGTGAACAATCGGCACTACCGGCGACGACTGGAAAGCCGTTAGGTGGCGACGCTTGCAGGTCGCCCCTCCAAAGGGCAGGCTCGTGGAGCTGGCCCGGGAGGAGTGGGGATCAGCATGGCGGAATGGGCGGAGATCCGCCGTCTCGCTCCGTTGCGGTCGACCCACTCCCCCGCTCGCGTTCGGTTCGGAGCTCGGCAAGCTGACTGACGCCGAACGGGCAGCACACGACCAGGACGCGACCGCCTCAGCCGATGTGCCAGGAGAAACTGCCGCCGTTTTTCGCGGCGACGACGAACATCACAATCATGAGAACGATGTCGACCACTCCGAGACCGATGTCCCACTTCGCCATGACGGAGCCTGTCTGACGCAGCGCTACGGCGCCGAAGATGACTGCCAGCGGCCCCAGGATGATCGGCAGGAACAGCAGGCCGACAATGCCGCAGACCAGCCCTGCGATCGCCAGTCCGCTGGCCCGGCTCGTCTTGTGCGCGTCGCTTCTACTTGAGGACGACATCGGTATCTCCCAAACAGTCGCAGTCGACGTCTCTTCACTTTCGGTTCCCTTCTGGTTGCCCGTCACGGCCGGGCCATGCCCATGGGATGAGCCAGCAAGTCCTCACGTACGGCCAGCAGTTGACTCGAACCTTGACAGCCCGGCCCTCCGTGCCGGCTGAGGAAGGGCGACGCTCATCCATGCCAGGGCAGTTCGTGATGGTGGCTCTGCACGGTGGATTTGGGTCGGTTCGCGCGGCAAACGGACCCCCGCGCCCTGGGCGCCCGCCACCTCACCGAGCAGGCCTTCGACGTCCTGCGCCGCTACTCCCCGGAGAAGACCATCAAGCTCCGCGACGTCGCACGCCGCATCTGCGGTCAAGGCACCCTGCCCATCGCTGCGGGGGGGGCAGGTTGCGCGGGTCGAGCGGAACGTTCGCTACTGGGTGTTGACGATGTCAACACCGACGGTGACAGGTGCGGCGCGAGCCACCCGCGGGTGCATCCGCCAACCCGGGCATCAGCGAATGTCAGGTACGGGTTCGGGACGAAGTGCCCGTTCGAGCACCCACCGCATGAGGGATACGGGAGGTGGCGCGCTCCCGGGCCCCGCGCGGCGGCGTCGGGGCCCGGTCCGATCCCACCCGACCCGCTGCCTCGTCCTCTCTTCGACGCACTGCCGCCGACGGAGGGGCTGAGCCGCAGCCGGCGTCCAGGATCCGGTGGCCGGCCACGTGTCCGGCGAGGGTCGGGCCGGTATCGCGGGCCGCGCGTAGTTCGCGTTCACGAAGCCCTTCTCTGTTTCCGCCGAATACGCCTCGGCGAAGCTGTGGTGGTCATTCGCCTGGACGGGACCTCAACGGCAACGCTGATCCTGCGGCGCGGTCGACGGCCCCATCATCATCGGCACCCCTGACCACGGCCCACACCCGAGGGTCGTGGTCAGGAGTGACTTGCTGCCATGTCGCGCGACAGATCGGATCCCGTGCGCAGAGCCCCGGCGGCCACTGCGGTGATCGCACACAGCAGGGTCAGCAGTACGAAGGCATGGTTCAGAGCGACGAGGTGGGTCAGCCAGCCGATGACGGCGGGACCGGCGAGCATGCCGACGTATCCGAGCCCGGCGACGCGGGAGACGTTGGCCCCGGCAGCCGAGGGATCGGCCTGCCCGGCTGCGCTGAACAACTGCGGGACACAGCCGGACAGCCCGAGACCGAACAGAGCCCACCCGGCGAACGCGGACCACATCCACGGGGACAGGGCCACGATCGTGATTCCCACGGACCCCGCGGCCGCGCCGTAGCGGAGGACTGCCAGGGGCCCGAAGCGGGCGACGAAGCGGTCGGCGAGCAGTCGGCCGATCGTCATCGTCGCCGCGAAGGTGCCGTACGCAAAGGCGGCAGTGCTCGCGGGTGCACCGAGGATGTCCTTCAGATGCAGCGCGCTCCAGTCGCTGGCGGCCCCTTCACACAGCATGACCATCAGGGCCAGGGCGGCGAGGAACCAGATGCGCGCGCTGGTTTTGCGGGGCGCGGCGGCCGGCGCCCGCTCGGCCTCCTCCACCGGCTCCGTGTCGGCAGCGGTGGGTGCGGCCGGCAGCAGGGCGCCCGCCGAGACCAGGGCGATCACGATGCCCAGGGCTACCACGGCGGCCATGCCTGCGGCCGGGGTCAGGCCGGCGCCGGCCGTGGCCGCTGCGGCGAGCGAGGCGAGGACACCGCCGACCGAGAACGTGGCGTGGAAGGCTGACATCACGGGACGGCCGTACGCCTTCTCCACATGTACGGCGTGGGCGTTCATGCTCACGTCCAGACAGCCGTTGCAGAACCCGAAGGCCAGCAGGGCACCGGCCAGCGTCCACGGGCCACGGGCAAGACCGGGAAGCGCCAGGGCCGCGCCGCACAGCACGCCGGTCGTGGGGACGATGACGCGCGCTCCGAGCCGGTCGGTCAGAGGACCGGCCGCCTGCATGCCGATGAACGCCCCCACGCCCAGCATCACCAGGAGCCCCCCGAGCGTCGCGTGGCTGATGCCGACACGCTGCTCGACAGCGGGGATGTGCACCACCCAGGTGCCCATGGTGGTGCCGCAGAGGATGAAGTAGGCAAAGGTCGCCAGCCTGGCGGCTCGCAGCGAACGATTCACGATCACAACCGTAACGAACAACTCCCGTGGTTGAATACTGGCATTTCGCACACACTGAATGTTCGTTTCGGGAGGTGTTCAATCCGGCATGAGCAACGCAGACCGACACGGGATCATCGCGCAGGCCGTCAGAGAGTCGGGAAGGATCACGGTTCAGGAACTCGCCGCGCTGACCGGTGCCTCCGAGATGACCATCCGGCGCGACCTCGACGCGCTGGCCGCGCAAGGCGTCCTCGAGCGCGTCCGAGGCGGGGCGCGCACGCTCCTGCTCCGGGGCGAGGAGCCGCCCTTCGCGCTGCGTGCTCACGACGCCGTCGACGCCAAGCGCCGCATCGCGGCCGAGGTGGCCTCGCTCATCGCCGACGGCGAGACCGTCCTCCTCGACAGCGGCACCACCTGCCTGGCAATCGCCCACCTGCTGCGCCGACGGCCGGTCACTGTGATGCCCCTGTCGTTGCAGGCCATCCAGGTACTCGGCGAGGGGCCGTGCCCGGCCACGCTCATGGTGCCCGGCGGGCGGCCTCGGGCCGCCGAGGGATCCCTCACCGGGCCCCTCACCCTCGCATCCCTCGCCGCACTGCGCTTCGACACCGCCGTCATGGGCTGCTGCGGTCTGAGCGCAGCCGACGGCCTGACCGCCTACGACCTCGACGAGGCGGCCGCGAAGAAGGCCGGCATCGCCTCCGCGCGCCGCATCATCGTCGCCGCCGACGCCGGCAAGCTCGGCCACACCGCCTTCGCGCACGTCGGCCCCGCCACACTCCTGCACACCCTCGTCACCGACACCTCAGCACCCGCCGATGAGGTATCCGCACTCGAAGACACCGGCATCGTCGTCAAGACCGTCTGAGGCGGCCCTTACGCCGTCTCGGGCCCGTGGCGACGGATGGGCTCCCGGAGGGAAGTGGTGACTCTCAAAGCGAACACCGTGCTGATCGCCGGGCACCCGATGCGATCGTTGGCATGCCGGCCCTGGTGCTGTGGTTCTTGTTGTCGGCTTGTGGGGCCGTGCTGGCGGGACCGGCGGGACCGGGAGTTATCCGCGGCGGCTGTGACACCGGCCCAGCGGGTCTGGCGCATGAGGCCCTTGGCAAGGTTGCACACCATGAGGCCCCTCGCGAGGTTGCGCACGTGGCCAGGGCACGGGGGCGGTGCCTGTGCCGGTGCCGTTGATCGACTCGTTGGGCTGCGGTAGTAGTACCGGGTGATACGTGGCAAGAAGATCGGGCTGCGCGCCCGGCACGAGGCGGATGTTCCGGTACTCCATACGGTGCTCTACAACGACGTGGCGACCCGGTCGCGCCAGGATCCTCGGCCCTGGCAGCCTCTGCCACCAGGATCGGCCCACTCTCCCTACGCCGTGGCCGAGCCTTCGGACACAGGGGCTCACTTCTCGGTGGTGGAACTCGAATCGCAGGAGCTGGCCGGCGCCGCCGGACTGTGGGGCATCGACACGCACAACCGGTCGGCGCACCTGGGGCTCGCCCTGCTCCCTGACTTCCGCGGGCGTGGATTCAGCTCGGACATCGTCCGGGCGCTGTGCGAATACGGCTTCGCCCAACGTGGACTGCAGCGGCTGCAGGTGGAGACCCTTGCCGACAACACTGCGATGATCTCGGCGGCGAAGAAAGCGGGGTTCACGGTCGAGGGCACCCTGCGGTGCGCGGTCTGGGCATATGGAGCCTTGTCGACGAGGTCGTCCTGGGCCTCCTCGAACGTGAATGGGCCCGCTGACGAGACGACAGCGGTCTGCGGCCGGCGCTGACGTGTTCCAGGACCAGCGCAGGCCGGAGCTCACGCACACGCGCCACATGGCCGCCGCCTGCACGGGACGCCGGGATGCGTCGGGGAAGGCCGGGCCCTACAGCGGGTCGTGGAAGACGGCGGTGCTCATCGTGGAGACGATGGCGTCAGTGTCCGCGATGGTGGCGACCCGGGCCGCGGCAGGGCCGTAGGTGGTGGTCAACGCCGTCCGGTAGCCGCGCGCGGCCGCGTGCGCCCGACACAGTCCGCTGACCTCAGGGGCCTGCTACTTCAGCTCGATCTCGACGAAGGCCAGCGGGGCGGTGCCGGTGTTGACGACTTCGTGCTCGCCGCCGGCCGAGCGGGCGTAGGACTGGCCTGCCCTCAGTTGCGAGGAGCTGACGGTGCCGTCGGGGGTGATCACGTCGGTGCGCCCGTCCGTGACGGGTACGACGCCCAGCTCGAGGAACGCGGGCACCGGACACTGCGGCGACGCGGCACCGACGACCCGACGATCGCCGACCTGCGACGGCCCGGCACAAGTGGCGGCTCCCTCTTCCCGGGAGACCGGTGGGGCGGGCACCGGTGCCCGCGGACCTCCGCCACCGGCGACACCGGGCCCAGCCGCGAGGGCATGGTCGATCCCGAGGCGCGCCTTTCGCGCCCGACCTGCTTTCTTCGCCGGTCAGTAAGGGTGCGGTCTGATTGGTCGTCAGTGACGATCTGGGGTACGGCTGACGGGCATAGGGATCGCTGTCGGGTACGTGTTCGCCTGGCTGGTCCGCAAAGCGAAGCGGCACTAACGCCCACTGGGCGCCCCGCAGCCACGCGCCGCGGGGCGCTCCCGCGCGAGCATGCTGCAACATCACGTTTACACCGAGATAAGTACGCCACTAAGACATCGTTTCTTTCGGTGGACTGCATCGGCGGGACGTAACCGGTTTGTTGTACCGGGCTGCTCTGGTCAGCGAGGCATACGCTGCCCGAGCTGCCGTGCCTTCTCTCGCAGTCCTGCGGCCCAAGCTCGCCCTTCGGCCGGAGCAGACGTCCCTCTGACTGTGGAAATCTGCACATCTTCACGTACGCCATCGGGCGCGGATCCGAGCTGCGCCCAGTCCACCCGGATCCCGGCGCGCTCTGCGAGCACCAGAACGGTGGCGGTGAACCCTTCGGAGAGCGCTAGCACTATTGCATGCGTCGTTCTTCGGTGCTGCGCCAGTAGGGCAATGACGAAGAGCTCAAAGGCGGCCGGGTCGATCTGGCACTCGTCGTTCTCCATGGGCCCGATGCCCGATGAGAGCCCAAGCTCCGCCTCAAACACCGCCACTTGGCGTCGGAACAGACGGGAAGCTCCGTTGGAGGGGTTCCACAAGGTCTCGTCGTCTATGTCGAAGTATTGACTCATCGCGGTACCTTTCGGCTGATCACGGCAGGTCAGCGTATCCGGCAGGATCATCGCTGTCGCCGCTATTACGTCCTGGCCGGACGCCGGTGACGACGGTGAAGCCGGCGGCAGCCCGGTCAGTGGCCCCCACCTTTTTGGCCGCCCGGATGCCGACGCAATCGATCGCGCATCGCGACCAGTTCAGTTGGCGTCGGGAGTCCGGCGTGCGCCCCCGCCGTCGCCTGGGGCGACGTACACGGTGCTGCATCAAGCCCGGTGCCAGGCTTTGGCGTTGGCACTCGTAGACTGCGCGGTCATGACACAACGATGGCCCTTCATCCACCACGTCACCTTCATCGCCTCGGACCTCGAGGCGAGCACCCGGTTCTACACTGCGGCGCTCAAGCCTCTCGGTGTCGTCGGGGAAGCGGCTGACGGCGGAGCGGAGTTCTGGGAAGAGGAGCTGGATACCCCTTCCTTCGGTCTGTACCCCGCGGGCGACGCCACGGTGACCCGGGGCGCACACATCGCGTTCACCGCACGCGACCGAGCCTCGGTTGACGCCTTCTACGAGGCCGCCCTGAGCGCTGGTGGCACGTCCCGGTACGAACCCCGGCTCTGGCCTGAGTACCGCGCCTATTGCGCGTTCGTGGACGACCCGGACGGCAACAACATCGAAGCCGTTTACAAGGAGCAGGCGTAGGCCAGTTGGGCGTGACCTCACTGAAAGGGAGCCGCACGCAGCTCAATGTCGCCACGGTGACCGTGAGGTGCCGGCCGCGATCGTGTTCGTGGCGACGTCAGGCTGAACGTGGCAGCGGCTGCCTGCTGCGTCGTTCGGGCCGTCCGGCGCCACGACCCATCGCGGGTTCACCGAGTGGACGAAGGCCAGGGTGTGGGCCGAGCTCCACCGTCTGCTCCTCGACGAACTCGGCTCCCGAGGCGCCCTGGACTGGTCGAGGTGTGCGATCGACTCGGTGAACATGCGGGCCCTGAACTGCGGCCGCTGCCAGGCGGGATCCGCGCTGCTCTGGCCGGGCCGCGGGAGCGAGGGTCAAGCGGTGCGGTGTGTCGGTGGTGGGGACATGGCCCAGCGGATGGTCCGTGTCAGTACCCGGCCGGCGGGACGTACGGCCATGTCCTCAAGGATCGGAATCGAGGGCAGCCTCAGCGTGCTGCGGGCCCAGGGCGGCAGTAGTGCGACAGCGTTAGCCGCCAACCCGGCGTAGAACGGCCGCGCGGCGAGGGGCAGCGGTGGTCGGAAGAGGAGGAAGCGGGCGGCGGCGCGCGCTTCGGGGGTGGCGCGCAGCTCGGGACGGTAGCCGGTGAGACGGTCGGCCAGGGTCCGGAGGTCGTGGGGAGGGTCGGTCACTCCCAGCGCTCGGGCGACCCGTGCGCTGTCGGCGACGTAGGCGTCGCAGCCCGCGGTGTCGAGCGGCTGGGCCCCGTAGTGCTGATGGGCGCGCAGGAAGCTGTCCGTCTGGGCGGCGTGGACCCAGCCGAGCAGGTGGGGGTCGGCCGCGTGGTAGGCCGCTCCATCGGCTGTCTCCCCGCGAACCTCCTGGTGAATGGCGCGGACGTGGTTGACGGCCTGCTGGGCGTCGTCCGCCGTGCCGTAGGTCGTCACGGCCAGGAAGGTGCTGGTGCGTTGGAGTCGGCCCCATGGGTCGCCTCGGTAGCCGGAGTGGGCGGCGACGGCTGCCATGGCGAGCGGGTGCAGGGACTGCAGCAGCAGGGCGCTGATCCCGCCGATGAACATCGAGGCGTCGCCGTGGACTGTGCGGATGGGACGACCGGTAGCGAACCATCGGGGGCCGGGCGTGGCATGGATGCGAACCCGGTTGGTCGGCCCTTCAGGACCTGCCACCCGACCGAACAAGGCCTTGCCCAGCTGTTCCCGTACGTCTGTCAGCATCATGGCCTCCCGTCCTGCCACCCAGTGTCCCGCACGAGGGGCGCGGTGCGGATCGGCATCGCGCCGAAAGCCGGCCGTCGGCGGGGAGGTGCGGACAGGGCCACGCTCCTCCCTCTCCCCCACCGTCGAAAGGCAACCGTATGAGTCGCCGGTGCAGTACGGCGGGTGAGCGAGCGGGGGGGCACGCCTGGGCGGCACGCCGACAGGATGGTGCATACGATCACCGCTCCGCTCGGTCTGTTCGCTCCTTGGGGTACCGCCCTTCATCCGTTCGTGGACAGCCGCTCGCGTCACCGCGTGGTGCGGCGGAACGGGTGTGACTTGCCCGCAGTGGCGGGCGTGCCGGGGGCATGCTCACCGGGTCGCGAGGTAGGGGTGGTCGCAGCGAAGGAAGAGGAACATGACCACTGAGCACGGCGGGCATCCGGAGATCATCGTCGTCGGCGCGGGTCTCGCCGGCCTGGCCTGCGCCTTGGATCTGTGCGAGGCGGGGCGGCGTGTCGCGCTGCTCGAGGCATCCGACGGCGTGGGTGGCCGCATGCGCACGGATCGGCAAGGCGGCTTCCTTCTGGATCGCGGCTTTCAGGTGTTCAACACGTCCTATCCGCAGGTGAAGCGACGCCTCGATCTGCGCGCACTGCGGCTGAGGCCCCTCACCCCGGGCGTCATCGCGCACACCTCGACGGGGCCGGTCCGGCTGGCCGACCCGACCCGGCAGCCCGCGTCGGCGGGGGCACTGCTGCACGGCCGAGTCCTGCCGGCCCGTGACCTGATCGCGATGGCGGCGCTCACCTTACGGGACGGTCTGCTGCCGGCACGTCTACTCACACGCCGACCCGACCGCTGCTCCACGATGGCGGCCCTGTCCCAGGCCGGGGTGTCGGCGCGGACGGTCAGCGAGATTCTGCGGCCCTTCCTGTCCGGCGTGTTCCTGGAAGACCGGTTGGAGACCTCCGGACGCTTCTTTCACCTGGTGTGGCGCACCATGGTCAGGGGCACGCTGTGTCTGCCCGCCGACGGCATCGGCGCCGTGCCCACTCAGCTGGCCGCCGGCCTGCCCGAGGACGTTCTGCGGCTTCAGACGCCCGTCGCTGCGGTCACTGCCTCGGGTGTGCTCCTGACGGACGGCCGCGAGCTGCGGGCCCCATCAGTCGTGGTGGCCACGGACGCCGCCTGTGCGGCCCGCCTGCTGCCGGGCCTGGACGTGCCGGACGGCCGGACCGTCACCACCTACTACCACGCCACGGCGCGCACCCCCCTGGCCGAGCCGACCTTGATGGTGGACAGCACGGGAACGTTGCTGAACACCTGTGTGCTCACCGAAGTGGCGCCCACCTACGCGCCGCCCGGCACGGCACTGGTTTCGACGTCCGTGCTGGGGCCGGACCGGCCGGCGCAGCGCGCGGCGCTGCTGGATCGTCTGGCCGAGCTGTACGGAACGGATACCGGTGGCTGGCGGCAGGTCGCCGTGTACACCGTCGAGCGAGCCCTGCCCGTGATGCGGCCGCCGTGGCCGCTGAGCCGCACCACACGGTTCACGCCCGGCCGGTACGTCTGCGGAGACCACCGGGCGACCGGCTCGGTACAGGGTGCTCTGGCGTCCGGCACGCGTGCCGCGCGGGAGGTGCTGGGCGACCTGACACGTACCTGATTCAGGGACAGCCGTAGCGGCCGCATCCGCAAGCCCTCGATGCAAGGAAGCAGACAGTGCGGCAAACGCCTGCGCCCTCTTCCGCCTGCGTTCAGGAGTGAGACGTGAATCTTGACGGCGCGCGTGTCTTGGTGGCCGGTGCCACCGGCGTCCTGGGTGGCGCACTCACGGCTGAACTGGCAGGTCGGGGGGCGCGTCCCGTGCTGGCCGGACGTGACGCGGCCCGACTCGTCCGGGCTGCCCGAGCGCATGCGGGCGCCCCGACCGTGGTGTTCGACGCCTACGACCCCGCTTCCTGCGCCGGCGCCGTGCACGGCGCGGCCTTGGCCCTGGGTGGCCTCGACGCCGTCGTGACGGCCTTCGGGTCGGTCGCCTTCGGCCAGGCGGCCAAGACCGGTGACGAGGTCGCGGAGCACCTGATGGCGGTCAACGCTCTGGCACCCGCTGCCTTCTTCCGCGCCGCGCTCACCTGCATGGAACCCGGTTCGCTGATCGCCGCCGTCACCGGCGTGGTCGCGTACGTCCCGCAAGCGGGCATGGCCGACTACAGCGCCTCCAAGGCCGCGCTGAGCGCCTGGCTGCACGCCACGCGACGCGAGGCGCGAGCCGCCGGCATCCGTGTCCTCGACGTGCAACCGGGACACGTGGAGACCGGTTTCGCCGAACGGTGCGTGGCGGGCACGGCCCCGCCGATGCCTCCGGGTGACGACCCGCGCAGGGTCGTAGCGGCCATGGCCGACGCCATGGCTTCGGACGCCGAGTCGCTGCGCACCGCCCCGGACGGAACGCTCGTCTCCGAACGGCGCGCCAGGTGACCCGCGAACGCGGCCGTGCGGAGGGCACGCCGGACGTGGTCATCATCGGGGGCGGCGCGTCCGGGCTCAGTCTCGCCCACCACCTGTTGGCGACCGGCTCCACCGCGGTGACCCTGGTGGAAGCTCCGGACGGTCCACGGCGACCGCCCGAGCGGACCTGGTGCTACTGGGATCGCGGCCCCGGCGACTTCGAGGAGGTGGTCAGTGCCTCCTGGTCACGGCTGCGGGTCCACGCGACCGACGGCGGTTCGGTCACCGTCAGTCCGTCTCCGCTGCGCTACCACATGCTCCGCTCCTCCGCCTTCGAGCAGCTGGTGCACTCCCGGCTGCACCGTTCCCCGCACGGGCGCCTCCTGCGCGCCACGGCCGACACCGTGCGCGCCACGGCAGACGGGGCGGATGTCGACTGCACGGCACCCGACGGCCGGACGCTGACGCTGCGCGCCCGCCACGTCTTCGACTCGCGCCCGCTGCGCGTCCTGCCACCGGCCCGGACGCAGCTGCTGCAGCACTTCCGCGGCTGGTTCCTGCGCACGGACGCCGACAGGTTCGATCCGTCGGTCGCCGATCTGATGGACTTCCGGGTGCCCCAGCCGCGCCACGGGCTCGCCTTCGGCTACGTCCTGCCGCTCGCGCCCGACCGCGCGCTCGTCGAGTACACCGAGTTCTCCCGCGCGGCGCTGACCACCACGGCCTACGAGGCGGCACTTGCCCACTACAGCCGCGACATCCTGCGCCTGGGCGCGTTCACGGTGGAGTCGGCGGAGCAGGGCGTCATCCCCATGACGGACGCGGCCTTTCCGCGCCGGGTCGGGCCCGCGGTCTTCCGTATCGGGACGTCGGGCGGCGCCACCCGCCCGGCGACCGGCTACACCTTCTCCGCCGTGCAGCGGCAGAGCCGGGCCATCGCCGCCGCCCTGCGCAACGGCCAGGCGTGCGCGCCCCCACCGCACGGACGGCGGGCACGGGCCATGGACGCGGTGCTGCTGCGGGCCCTGGACACCGGACGGATCGACGGACCCGACTTCTTCACCCGCTTGTTCCGGCACATCCCGCCCGAGCGCCTGCTGCGTTTCCTCGACGGCGCCACGTCGCCCTGGGAGGAGTGGGGCATCGGCCTGCGCACCCCTGTCGGACCCATGCTCCGCACCGCCGTCGAACTCCCCTTCCTTCCCCGCCGTCACCACCCCGTTCCTCATTCCGGAGAGAGCCACCGATGACCCTGCTGCGCGACCACGAACTGGCACGCGCCTTCGACCACGCGTCGCACACCTACGACCGCCTCACCGGCCTCAACCCCGGCTATCGCAGCGGCCTCACCCGCTCGGCGCGACGGCTGCGACTGCCGCAGGCCGGGGCCGGGGAAGGGGCCGGGGCCGGACAGCACATCCTGGATCTCGGCTGCGGCACCGGCGCCTCCACCCGAGCCCTGCTACGAGCCGCGCCACACGCGCGGATCACCGCCGTAGACGCCTCGGAGGGGATGCTGCGGCGCGCACTCGCGAAGCCATGGCCGGCCTGCGTCCGCTTCCTCCACCTGAACGCGGAAGACCTGGCCACGGCCGGTCACGGGCCGTTCGACGCGGTGTTCGCCGCCTACCTCTTCCGCAACGTCACCGACCCCGACAGGGTGCTGCGCATCGTCCGCACCCTGCTGCGACCGGGTGGCCGGCTCGCCGTCCACGAGTACAGCCTCAGCGGCTCGGCCACCCACCGTGCCCTGTGGACAGCCGTCTGCCGGGGCATCATCCTCCCCGCGGGCACGCTGAGCGGCGACCGCACCCTCTACCGGCACCTCTACCGAAGCGTCCTCGAGTTCGACACCGCCCCCGCCTTCGCCGGCCGCCTGGCCGAGGCCGGATTCGCCGACGTGCGCACAGCCCCCGCCGCCGGATGGCAGACCGGGATCGTGCACACCTTCCTCGCCCGCAACGCCTGCGCCACAACCGCGGAGGCTGCCCGGTGAGTGCCCCGCAGCGCGCGGCCCGCCGCGGCCGCGACCGCAAGGCCGAACGGGTGGCACCCGCACCGGGCCGGAGCCGGTTCTCGCCTGCGGACGCCCCGAGCGTCGCCGTGATCGGCGCGGGCATCGCCGGCCTCGCCGCTGCCACCCTGCTGGCCGAACGAGGCGCCCGTGTGACCCTCTACGAGCGCGAGGAAGCGCTCGGCGGCCGTGTCGCGGGCTGGCGTACCCGCCTGGCCGACGGTTCCCCGGCGACCATGAGCCGGGGTTTCCACGCCTTCTTCCGTCAGTACTACAACCTGCGCGGTCTGCTGCGGCGCACCGATCCCGGGCTCGAGCGTCTGCGGCCGCTGCCCGACTACCCGCTACGGCACAGCGGCGGAATGACCGACAGCTTCGCCCGGGTGCCCCGCACACCGCCGTTCAGCGCGCTCGGGTTCGTGGCCCTGAGCCCCAGCTTCGGCTGGCGCGACCTGGCCGCCATGGACGCCCGGGCCGCGCTGCCCCTCCTCGACGTCCGCGTGCCCGAGGTCTACGAACGATTCGACTCGGTCAGTGCGACAAGTTTCCTCGAGGGCGTCCGCTTCCCCGAGGCCGCGCACCATCTGGCGTTCGAGGTCTTCTCGCGCAGCTTCTTCGCCGACCCACGCGAACTGTCCGCCGCGGAGCTGCTGCTCATGTTCCACATCTACTTCCTCGGCTCGGCCGAAGGCCTGCTCTTCGACGTGCCCACGGAGCCCTTCTCCCAGGCTCTGTGGGATCCGCTCGGCGACTATCTCCGGCGCCTGAACGCCACAGTGCGCACCGGGACCTGCGTGCGCCGCATGGACGTGGACCACGGCGGGCACGTGGTGGTGCACACCGACCGCGCAGCCCACCGCCATCACGCGGCGGTGCTCGCCCTGGATCCCGGCGCACTGCGCGAACTCGTCGCGGCGTCACCCGGTCTGGGCACCCTGGCCTGGCGCGACGACATCGCCGCGCTGCGTACCGCCCCGCCCTTCCTCGTCTCCCGGCTCTGGCTCGACCGGCCCGTCCGCGCGGACCGGCCGGGTTTTCTCGGCACCAGCGGATACGACGGACTGGACAACATCAGCGTGCTGGACCGCTACGAAGGCGAGGCCGCACACTGGGCCGCACGCAACGGCGGCTCGGTGGTGGAACTGCACGCCTACGCCGTCGCCGCGGACGCGCGACCGCGCACCGTGCAGGACCGCCTCGTCGAGAGCCTGCACCGCGTCTACCCGGAGACCCGGCAGGCACGGATCGTGGATGCCCGGCACGAATGGCGTGCCGACTGTCCGCTCTTCCTGGCCGGCTCTCACCACCGGCGGCCCACCGTGGCGACCCCGCACGCCACGCTGACGCTCGCCGGCGACGCGATCCGCTGTGATCTGCCCGTCGCCCTCATGGAACGCGCCGCCACGACCGGTTTCCTGGCCGCAGGCGCCCTCCTCGCCCGCTGGGGCATCACGGGTCAGATGCTGTGGACGGTGCCACGGGCGGGCCGGTCGCCCATGCTGCGGGCACTCGGCGCGGTCGCGGCACGGTGAGTGCGGCGGCCGGACACGTCCGGTCCAGCCGACCGCCGGGCTCATCAGGGCGGGTGCCCGGCCGGCTCAACCCGGCAGGTGCCCGGCCGTGCCCATCCAGGCAGGTGCCCGGCCGCGCTCAACCAGGCACGGGTCCAGCCGTACTCATCCAGGCAGGTGCCCGGCCGCGCTCAACCAGACCTAGGTTCCGGCCGTGCTCAACCAGGCAGGCGTCCGGCGCTGCGCAGCGCCCAACGCCGCTCCGCGTACGCCAGGTCGTCGCGCCACAGTCGGCTCGCGGTCCGGCGCATCACCGGGCGCAGCGCGGGCGCGAGGGTACGGGCCAGTGCGAATCCCCGCCGGTCCGAGGCGGCGACGATCGCCTCGGTCACCGCGGTGAGCGGCCGCTCGTCCGCCGCGCCGGTCAGCGGCGTGGCGTGGGTCTCGACCACGGACGTCGCTCCCTCCCCCTCGGTGATGCGCATGACGACGGTACGCGGGCCGGGAGCGGTGAACTCGGCTTTGACCGGCACCACCAGACGGCTCGTCACCCGGAAGGAGACGTCGACGACGAAGGCGTCGTCCTCGTCGCCGTCCGGCGGCCGGACCACCGTCAGGTCCGCGAACGAGTACGGGTGGAACCAGGCCCCGTGCCAGGGGTCGAGCCGGTTGGCCACCACGTCTTGCGGCTCGCACCGGCCGACCGCGGTGACGACGGCGGCCACGCCCTTGTCCGCCGCAGGCCGGAGAGGTACCACGGGGCGCTGTGACGGCTGCTCGCCGCCCAGCGCATCCAGCCGGACCCACACCAGCACCCCGTCGTCGTGGACGGGATACGGCTCCCATCCGGCGAACGGCGCTCCGTCCAGTACGAGTCCGTGCCAGTGGCAGACCAGGGTGCCGCACACCACCCGGCTGTCACGCAAAGGCGCGCCCAGGTGCGGGCAGGCGCCCGGCCCCGCGTGCAGCCGGCCGGTGTCCGACCGCCACAGCACCACCTCCGTGCCGCCCACGGTCCTGCCGCAGGGGCGGCCACCGGCGCGGACGTCACGGGAGGCGGCGACGACGAACCAGTTGCCGGACGGGCGGGCGCAGGCCCGCTTGAGCGAGTCGGCGATCAACGCCGGTCGTGCCTCTCGCCACGTCGGCTTCTGCGTGGCCCAGTGGGAGCGTCCGCGCCCGCGCAACGGCGATGTCCAGCCGGGGCGGCCCTTCCGGTTCTTCACAGCCTCGGTCCTTTCCCCTGCGGCGCCACGACGCTCGCGGAGGGCGTCGGTCGATCGGCGCGGGTGTGCCACCTGGCCCTCGCGATCTGTACGACCGCGGCGGCGGCCGTGGCCGCACGGCGCCGGCGGGAGACGGCTGCGCGGCGGTGCAGCACCGTGTAGTTCCGCTCCGCGATCGCGTCGAGGATGCCGCCGTACAGGGTGAACGCGGTGCGGATACAGGGGCGCACGCGCGGGTCGAGCATGGCGAGGCCCGGTTCCGCCTCCCGGTACACCTGCCTGGTCAGGGCCTCAGCGGCGACGAGCGCGGCGCGGACGCGGCTGTCTTGCCGTCCTGTGCGCCGGCTCCACTGCAGCAGCGGGCGGTCCACTCCGTGGGCGGCGAGCAGGTCCGCCGGCAGGTAGACCCGGCCGCGGTCCAGGTCCTCGCCCACGTCCCGCAGGAAGTTCGTGAGCTGGAACGCCACTCCCAGGGCGGCCGCGTGCGGCGCGGCCTCCTCACGGGGCACGACGGTGCCCAGGACCGGCAGCATCTGCAGGCCGATCACCGCGGCCGAGCCGTGCATGTAGGCCCGCAGGTCGGCGTACGTCGCGTAGCGGGTGACGCTCAGGTCGGCGCGCATCGAGGCCATGAAGTCGGCGAACAGAGTGTGCTCGATGTCGTACCGGTCGGCGGTGTCGGCCACGGCTTGGACGACGGGTTCGTCCCCGCCACGGGTGCGCAGCCCGACCGCGAGGTCGCTCTCCAGACGCTTGAGCAGCCGGTCGCGCTCGTCCGGTGTCCGGCTCCGGTCGAGGTCGTCCACGATGTCGTCCGCCCAGCGGGCGAAGCCGTACAGCGCGTGCACGGCCGGGCGGCGCTCCACGGGGAGCAGCCGAGTGGCCAGGAAGTACGTCCTGCCGTGGAGTGCGTTCAGACGCCTGCAGAGTGTGTAGGCGCTGCGCAGCGCGGGGTCGGTGATGCCGGCGGCGTCCAGTTCACGACGGGTCATGGGCACGCTCCTCGGCCGGGGTCGCGAGGCCACGCCTCCTGTGCGGTGCCGGGCGGCTGCCGGCGGGGCGGCGGTGCATGCCGCCCGTGACGCGTGCGGCGGCGAGCTTGCCGCTGATCAGTACCGTCGGCACCCCCACACCGGGGGTGGTGCCGCAGCCGGCCAGTACGACGTTCTCCAGGCCCCGCACGAGGTTGCGCGGGCGGAACGGTCCGGTCTGGGCGAAGGTATGGGCGACGGAGAAGGGACTGCCCGCCGCGTGCCCCTGTGCCGTCCAGTCCAGCGGCGTGACCAGCAGTTCCTCACGGATGCTGTCGGCGAACCCGGCCAGCCCCCGGCGCTCCAGCTCTGCGGCCAGCCGGTCGCGGTAGCGGGGGCCGAGATCACGCCAGGCGGCAGCGGAGGGGCCGACGGACGTGTTCGGGCACGGGGCCAGCACGTAGTGCAGGTGGCGCCCCGGCGGGGCCAGTGCGGGATCGTGCGCCGTCGGCCGGGTGATCAGCAGGGAGGGGTCGCTCATCAGCCGCCCCGAGCGGGTGAGTTCGTCGAACGTGCGCTCCCAGGCCGTACCGAAGGAGAGGGTGTGGTGGGCGAGGCCGGGCCATGTGCGGTCGCAGCCGGCGTGCAGGACGACGGCGGACGGTGCGTGACGCAGCCGTACCGGACGCCGGGGTGTCCGTCCCAGCAGACGATGGGCGACGGGCAGTTCACAGGTCAGCACCACCGCGTCGCAGGGGATGCGTTCGCCGTCGGCCAGGCGTACGGCACGTACTCGGCCGGCGGACTGCTCCAGGCCGGTGACTTCGGCCGACCAGCGGAAGTCTGCACCTGCGGCGGTCGCCGCGTCGGCCATGCCGCGGGGCAGTGCGTGCATGCCGCCTTTGGGGAACCAGACTCCGGCCACGGTGTCCATGTAGGCGATCACGGCGTACGCGGCGAGGGCGCGGGCGGGGGCGACTCCGGCGTACAGCGCCTGAAAGGAGAACACCCGGCGAAGCCGCGGGTCCGACAGGAAGCATCCGATACGCCTGTCCCATCGATCGAAGCCGCCCAGCACCGCCAGCCGGGCCAGGTCCGGGTGCAGCAACTGGAAGGGGGAGTCGAAGTTCGCGTCGATGAAGCGCCGCATCTGCGCCTGGTAGAGCCGCTTCAGCCAGTTTCTCAGTTCGCGATAGCCGGCCGCTTCGGCAGGACCGGCGAAGCGCCGCACCTCCGCCTCCATCGCCTCGCCGTCGGTGTGCACCTCGAGTGAGCTGCTGTCAGCGAAACACGCCCGGTAGGCGGGGTGCAGGGGCATCAGTTCGACGTGGCGGTCGAGGCGGTCACCGACTGCGGCGAAGGCCTCGTCGGCCAGATGGGGCATGGTCAGCACCGTGGGACCGGTGTCCACCTCGAAGCCGCCCAGGCGCACCCGGCCGGCCCGGCCACCCGGGTGGGCATCCTGCTCCAGGACCGTCACCTTGCGGCCGGCGCCCAGCAGATGCAGGGCACAGGCGAGGCCGGAGAGGCCGGCACCCACCACGACGACGTGATCCGTCGGCCCGTGTACCGTCTTCACGCGGCCTCCCCGGTGTGGCCGGGCACGACGCCCGCGGCCCGTTGGACCAGCGCGGTGAACTCTTCTCGGACCGCGAGGCCGGCACCGGTCTCGGCGAAGTGCCGCAGGCTGGACGCCGCAAGCTGCTTGATCTTGGACTCGACGGCGGTTCGGGCTCCGACCCGCTCCAGTGCCGCCCGCATGTCCTCCACGGTGGCACCGGGCCGGTCCGCTGCTCGCGGAGCGAGCACGGCGGTGGCCTCCTCGTCGCCACGGTCGCCGGCAAGCCGGACGCCTACGGCGAGCAGATAGGTGAGCTTGCGCGTACGCAGATCGTCAGCGGCCGGTTTGCCCGTCATCGCAGGGTCACCGAAGGCGCCGAGAAGATCGTCGCGAAGCTGGAAGGCCAGTCCCGCACACCGCCCGGCGCAGCGCAGCGCCTGTACGACGGATGCGCCGGCGTCGGCCAGCGACGCGCCGAGCGCCAGCGGCCGCTCAGCGGTGTACAGGGCGCTCTTGAGCGTGGCGATGGCCAATGCCTCTTCGACGCCGGAGGCCCCGGTCGCCTGCGCGCGAAGGTCACGGTACTGCCCTGCGACCATCTCAGCGCGCATCGCCTGCCACTCGCGGTGCAGTTGCCGGCCGTGGGGCGAGCCGAGTGCCATCTCGGTCATCAGATCGTCCGCCCAGGTCAGTGCCAGGTCGCCGGCGAGCACCGCGGCACCGTTGGCGAAGGCCTCGGCAGGGCCGCTCATCCGCCCGGTCCGGTGCATGCGGGCCAGATCCACGTGTATCGCCGGCGCGCCCCGCCGCAACGGGGAGCCGTCCATCAGGTCGTCATGGATGAGCGCGCACGCCTGCACCAGTTCAAGGGCGCAACCGGCGCGCACCACCGCGGCGGCGTCTCCCGAGCCGCCCGCGGCCCGCCACCCGCACCACGCGAACGCCGTACGCAGCCGTTTGCCGCCGCGCCCGACGAGCGCGGCGACCCGGTCGGCCACATCGCGGGCGAAGAGGGCATCCACGTCGCGGGTCCGACGCGTCACTTCGTCGAGGACATCTCTCAACTCCGTCTCGACCGCCTGAACGGCGTCACGGGCTGTGAGCAGGCCATCGACGGGGCTGCTCCTTTCGGCAACGGTGGGCCGTGCTCCCGGCATGCCCTACCTCTTCTCACTGTCGGTCGTATGCACACCAGGGCTTCTGTGAAGTGCCCTCGTCCGGATGCGCTGATGTCTGCCCGGTGCGCCGCCTGTTCCGCGAGGAACTCACTGCGATAGCCCAACAGGACGGAGGTCGTGGCAGTGTGCGTCGTCCCGGTCGCCGGTCTGCCGGTGAGCCTGTGCCACGTCGGTGAGTCCCCGTCTGCCCGACCGCGAGCTGGAGCCCGTCGCCGCGCCACCCCTGGCTGAGCCGAGCGGAACAACCGCCTCAGCTCGGACAGGTATCCGATTGGACGATCACTCGGTCGGACCAGGCCCCCGCGAGGTCGAGCGGGATGCCGGGCTCCCGGGTTTCAGCAGCCTGGCGCGCCATGCCCTCGGCGTCGGGGCGAACAGCTGATCTTGGAGCCTGCCCTGAGTGCCGGGTTCACCTACTGCGGCGGCCGGCCGGGTCATGCTCGGCGACGTGCTGGGCGACCGCGTCGGCACCGGGCCGTGCGTACCGTTCCAGGGACCGCGTGGAGGCGTGCCGTGAGCGGGCCAGGAGCATGGGTGTGGACGTACCGTCCTCCGCCTCGTGGGTCAGCGCGCTGTGGCGGAGCCGGTGGAGCGTCCAGCCCTCCAGATCGTCGAAGTCGCCGGGGGCGGCGAGGGGGTTGGCCAGCAGTCGGGTGCTCTCCTCGAAGATTTCCTCGGCGCGGCGGTAGGACAGTCTCGCGCGGCCGGTGGCCGGGCAGATGTCCATGCCAGGGGTGCGGGCAGGGGCTCTGCGGTCGGTGAGGAAGAGCGGGCCGTGCGTGCGGCCGGCGATGAGCCGGGGCAGGAGTTGGGCCGTGCCGGACTGCCAGTGAATCCACTCGGTGGCGCCGCCCTTGGAGACGATCCGGCCGCGCCTGTCGGCGGGTAACAGCACCTCGATGTTCAGGGACAGGATCTCCTCCGCCCGTGCCGCACTCTCATAGAGGAGCTTCCAGAACGTCTTCTCCCGTACCGACGCCTCCAACGCCCACAGGGCGGCGATCTGGGGCTTGGACAGCGCCTTCGTGCGGTCCGGCGGTACCGGGCGGCGCTCGATCCCGGTCGTGGGGTCGGCCTCGATCCACCCCTGGGCCCGCCACCAGCCGATCGCCTTGCGAACGATGGACAGTTCGCGGTTGACGGTGTCTGCGTCCATCTCGTCCGCCCGCGCGGCGGCGAGTTCGGCGAGCACCGGAGGCAGACCCGGGTCGTCGATGGCCACCAGGTCGAAAGTTGCAGGTTTCGCGCCGCGGCGGGCCGGTCCGGTGGGGGCCGGCTCGCAGCGCAGCATCCACCCCCAGGTGGTGAGCGAGATCCGGTAGATCCGTGTGGAGGACTGTGCGATGCCGGCGCCGGTGAGGTACCGCTCGACCGCGGCTTCGTACGACGGGGGCGGGGCGGACGGCGGCACGATGCGGGCGCGCGGCAGCCGTAACGCACCCCCGGCTTCCGACGTGGCCGCCCGTTCGATTCCCACCGGTCTGCCCCCTCGGCCTGCCCCACTGCATGCGTACACCTCGCCCCGCACCACGATCCTGGCGTGTGAGGGAACCGTCGAGGTCGACGGCTGGGTGCGGAGGGGAGGATAGCGACCCTGTCGCAGTAAATCCGCCATTTACCGCGGAGGACACGGAACGCTCACATCGAAGCACCCTTCTTGCTGCACGTGGACTGGAGCGCACCCTTAAAGATGCGCTACTTTCTAAATAGCCTTTAACTCAGGTTGGTTCGCTTGCGTATCAGCGCATGAGTGGGCAGAACTTGGAATCCTGGCGGGCAGTCAGGTCGCAGAGGGGTGTCGGTGGTGACGCACAGAACCGATCTTGTCGAGGTAAAGATCAAACAGCAGGTTCTCTGGGTTGGCCCTGACGCCTATCCGCTGCGAGGCGTAACGGCGACGCGGCGAGCGGTCATCCTTCCGGACCGCTGGAACGCCGTGAAAAGCTTCCTGAAGTCACTGTTAGTACTATTCGTTCTCCTGATCATCGCCGTGACGGTCGGGGAGTCCGTCAGTGACACCGTCAAGGAACTGGCGATGTCCCTAGGGATGATCCTGTGCGTCGTCTTGATCGTCGTGCTGGTGAAAAGGCTTCGTACACCAGAGATCTACGAGTTGATCATTGAGACGGCGAGCTCTGCCCAGACCGTCGTGGCGAGTCCGAATTTCATGAGGGTCGGCGCGCTCGACAACCAGATCATGGAAGCGATCAACAATCCTCAGGCCGAGTTCCAGCTGCAGATCGAGAATGCCCATATCGGTGACAGGATCACACAACACGGCAACCACACCATCGGAAAGAAGGTCGGGTGACGTGAGTGGCAGCTTCCATATCGGTGACGCGGTCACCCAGTACGGCGATCACAACACCGGCATCGTCAAGAACCAGGCCCCTACCGACCCGGCCTCGGCGCTTCAGGCACTGGTCGCCGCGGCCCGGCTCTTGCATGACGAGGTCCCTGCCGAGGACCAGCAGGCCATCGACGACGCACTCCAGACGCTGGAGGCCGGCCCGGACGCGCCTCCCGGCACCCTGCGCCGTGCGCTCTCGAACATCGCTGGGATCGCCACCATGGTCGGCAGGGTGGGAGTCCCCGTCATCGAGGCGGTGAAGGGCGTGAGAGCCGCCCTCGGCATCTGAGCGGTGGCGGTCCACGAAGGCGCATCCCGCACGGCAGGGGCCGGCGGCCGTAAGGGCGCCTGTGCGGTGCAGTTGTCGCAGCTAGGCTCTGTGCGTGGCCGGAGCCATGCACACGATGACTAGGAGAGGCAGGCGGATGGCAGCGTTGGGGCGTCGTGAACGGCTACGGGCTCAGATGTCTGCAGAGATTCGGTCCGCCGCCCGCCACATCATCACGAACCAGGGCGTCGAGGCCCTCACCTTGGCCGAGATCGCCCGGCGCGTCCAAGTCACTCCCGCCGCCCTCTATCACCACTTCCAGGGCGGACTCCCGGAAATCGTGTACCGGGCCGCCGAAGACATCGTCGACGACCTGGTGCGAGAGCTTCAGTCCGCCGCCGACTCCCATCCTGCGGACAACTTCGCCATGCGAATGATCGAACCGGTGCGAGCGCTACGAAGCTGGGCAATCACACATCAGCCCGAATTCAACCTGCTGTTCGGCACGCCCACCACGGCTGCCGGTGATGCCCACACCGAGCTGACCAGCGCCTGGGTACGGCGGCTCGCCGGCGTCTGGGGTCCGACATTCGTGCAGCTGTGGAGGGAGCGCGGTTTCCCGGTTCTCGCCGATGACGAGATGGATCCGCGACTACGACAGCAGATGCTGGACTACGGTGCAGACACCGGTGTGGACCTTCCTCCCGGCGCGATGGTGGTGATGCTGAGCTGCTGGCGGTCGCTCTACGGGCAGATCTCGCTGGAGGTCTTCGGGCACTTCGCCCCTCTCTTCTCCGACCAGGAGCCCATGTTCGAGCTGCTGATGCAGGAACTGGTACGTGGCACGGGCCTCGGAGACCAGTACCAGCCGCCGCCTCGATAAGTCGGCGGCCTGGAATTGCCACCCACACTCGGAGCGCCGCAGAAACGGCAACCCGGACCGAAATCCCACAGTCACGAGGAGGCTGCTCGATGTCCGCATGGTTGATCATCGAAGAGGAGACGGTCACAGCCGATGGGCCGGCCTCGCATCGACAGGTCAAGGCCCGGACGGCGAACGGGAAGACGCGGGAGGAGGCACTCGTCGAGCTGTACAGGGCGGCCAGGAACTACAACTCCGACTCGCTCAAGCGCGGAACGACGGTGGTGGGACGAGACAGTGACGGCTCCTTCTGGGTGCTTCCCAAGAACGGCAAGAGCCACGCCTCCTGCAACCTCCGTCTCATCGAGCAGATACGTACCTGAGCCTTGCTGCCCCTCTCGCTCTGCAGGCAGGGTGAAGTCGACGCCAGGTACGGTCATCCGTTACTGCCTGACGGTGAAGTACTCCCATGCTCCCCATGTGTTGAGGTTGCCGGCGTCCTTGTCGCTGTGGACGTACTCGGCGCGCATTCGCAACTTGTTGTTGACCGCCTTGTCCAGCCCCAAAGTCGCGGAGCCGGTACTGCCCGTGCTGAGCGTGTGGCATGCCGAAGTGCTCTGAGTGTGCCAGGTGCCGCCGTAATAGCGCTGGGTCTGGAATCGCACGCATTGGCCGGCCTTGGTGGGCGTGACCGTGGCCTTCAGCTGTGCCTTGGCGGTGTGGTGATAGACCCGGTAGATGACGCTGCCGTAGTGAGTGCTTGTGTAGTAGCCGCTCAGTGACTCGGATACCCGGGCGTAAGCCGACACGGTCCGGACTGCGGTGGCTGCGGCGTAGCGGTAGTCGCCGGCGAAAGTTGCGGTGAAGGTCGTTTTGCCTGTGATCTTGTAGCTTGTCGTCAGGTTGCCGTGGCTGTCGACTGTGCCGGTCCTGACCAGCGTCTTCTTACCGTGGTATGGCTCGGCGTAGATGGAGAGCGTGCGCCCGTTGTACGTCTTGCCGAGGTGGGCCGTCACCTTCGCGGTCGCACCGTAGGCGTATGAGGACGTGTTGGTGTTGACGGTCAGGGTGGTCGTGTTGCGGGAGACCTGGACGGTCGTGGAGGCGTTGGCGGGCTGGTGGGTGGAGTCACCCGGGTAGGTCGCGGTGTAGGTGTTGGCTCCCCCGACCTGCGGGACGTCGGCGATGTGGAAGGTGCCGTCAGCGGACAGTGGCGCATCGGACAGCGTGACGCCGGCGGGATGGGCAAGATCGGTCTTCACCACCTTCACCACCTCACCCGATGGGTACGGTGCCGCCGATATCCGGCCGGACACGGTCAGTTGGGAGGCGCGGCCGCCTTTCGCAGGGGCGGTGAGGTCAATGCTGGTCGGGGCCGGCGCCGGAAGCTGCCACGGCACGGTGAACGTGTAGGCAGTTGGCTGCTGCGTGCGGTTCCCCGCCGCGTCGACCGCGGCAACGTAGAGGGTGTGGTTTCCCCAGGGCAGCGAGGTCGTGAGGGTTCCCTTGCCCTCGGCGTCGGTGGGGACCTGCGCGGCCCCGATGCCGGGCTGTTGGTCAAGGGCGTACACGAAGTGATCCAAACCGCTGGCCCAGCAGTCCGGAGCCCCCACCTGGACGCATCCGTTCGGCAGGGAATCACCGGCGGAGCTGAAGCTGAAGGTGGTGGGCTGCCCGGCGGCCTTCGTGGGCGCTCCCGAGGTTCCTGCCGGGGGGAAGTCCGGGTTCGTGATGACCGGGGCGATGGGGGCGCCCCCGTCGACCCGGAAGTAGCAGGACGCGGTCGGGTTCGAGTACGCCGTCCCGTCGTACGTCGACGCGTGCCATCCATAGGCGTGCCCGTCTGCCAGGGGCAGCGGGACATACACGGACTGGTAGAGCACCGGCGTCCCGGAGACGGACCCGTCGGCCGCCTGCGAACCGTTCACGTCCCACGCGTGGACGACTCCTTGATAGGTCACCCCGTTCACCGTGGGCCGCGGTACACCGATGGAGACGGTCATTCCTGCGGGAGGTGGACTGGACACCGCCCACCAGGTCGGGCTGCTGTCGCTCCCGCAGGCCGCGTCGGCCGGCAACGCAGGCGTCGGCAGTGCTGGGTTGACGGGGGTTTCGTCGGCGGCCGCTGTCGCAGGAAGCGCTGCCATGATCGCGCCGGCCAGCAGAAGGGCAAGCCGGCCGCGCTGACGCCCGGTTCGATTCACAGGTGTCCTCCTCCCGGGCCGTGCCCGTACCTCGATGTGTCATCCCCTGCGTCGCCCAGAGGGCAGCACCCGGGTGCGTGGTTGCGCGCAGCAATGGCCAGGACGGCATGCGTCTCCCCACGCATGTGGCCGTCTACTCCCCCTCGCTGCGGTGCCGGACCGCAGAGCACTGGACACTAACATCAACTCTGCGCATCGCAGCGGCCCTTGAGGGCTCACAATAGGGCCTCTCCTACGCCGCCCGCCTGATCGAAGGGACCGGCCAGGACCGTCACCTGCTCCTCGACGGTCCGTATGGGAGTGACGCCGGCTTGCGGAACAGCGGCGCACGGTAGGTGGCGGTGAGCCTTGTGACGCCGAACGCCTGGCGAGCGAAGAGGCAGGCTACGCTGCCTCGTTCCTCCCCGGGGAGGGGCCTCGCGAAGGTGACTCCGCACTGATCGTCGCCATGGGTGGGTGCCGCCAGGCCGCTCCCCGTCTTCATCGCCATGAGCGAAAGCTGTGCGTCGCCAGTCGGGCCACCGGCCTCCCCGCGCGGAAAGTCAGCTGCCGGCGCTCTCCTCAGGGTCGCGGTAGCGCTCTCGTACTCGCGAAGCAGGCTGGTATTTCGGCCCCGCGGTCTCGTCCACGCGTGCGAGCAGTAGTTCACACGGGGGTTCGAGGCGCTCCGCGAACCTCGTGGAGAAATCCCGGCCGAGCAACTGCCACGGCAGGGCTGTCAGCTCGTCCGTCAGATCCTCCAGCTTCTGACGCAGTCGCAGAGCCGCAGGAAGGAGTCTGCGCTCCGCTGCGAATCCCTTCCGTGACAGCATGTTCCAGCCTTCGGCGATCTCCTGCTCGGACTGACCCCGGGATTTGCTCAGCCAGTCGTCCTCATATCCCAGCCACTCGTTGTGAACGATCGACGCTTCCGCGGAGGTCAGCCCGGCCGCGGCCACGAACGCCCAATGCGTATCGCCCCGCCATTCCCGGATCGCGTTCACGGCGTGCCAGCCTGACAGCAGAGGGTTCCGTGGACGAGGCATGGACAGAGTCGCACCGAACAGCACCCGGCCGAGCCTCGGGAGGCGGTCGACGGCGGACCACAGGGCCGGCCCCATCTCGACCAGCGGGTCCACGATGCCGGGCGCATACCGACGCAGCCCCTCGTCGACGGCCTCGTCCCGCGCCTTCCACAATTCACGGAAAGCCACCGCGTTCCCTTTCAAGAGATCAAAGGTGAGGGCGATGCCTGCGGAGCTGATGGAGCCGAACGCGGCCGTCAGTGCTTCCGGCCCGGCAGGCGCGAGGGGCGCGCCTCGGGAAGCGATGTATCCGAGCGGGCCCGGGAGGCCGCGCGCCTCGTACCGCGCCACTGCTCCGGGATCCCAGAAGATCCATCCGACGGTGGTCTGTACGGAGCGCGCGTTGCGGCGGCTTGTTTCATGCCGATCGCCGTCCGTCGTCCGACCCTGCCATTGATCGGAGATCATCGTCATGTCCTGACCTGTCAGCAGTTCCGGGGCCAGAGGGTGTATGCGCCAGGTGTGTTCATCCAGTCGAAGGTGGTAGCGCTGGAGTGGCCCTGCTCGGCCAGGTACTGGACGCGTTGGACTGCGGCGGTGGGGTCGGGGTTGGTTTCGTCGAGTGCGGGGGCGACACTTTCCGCCGAGCTTTCGACAGTGAGGTAGTGGTTGCGGCAATACCACGACATGGCGTATCCATCGTTGAGCCAGTGGGTGGCCTGGGTGTCGAAGATGACGAACCAGGGACGCAGGGCGGCCGCATAAGCGAGGCGGGGGTCGCCGTTCGGACTCGGTTTGGTCATGGCGGGCCACATCGAGGCCTCTTCGAGCCGACCGGCTGCCGAAAGGTCGGCCAGATGCTGGGCGTATTCCTGTTCGGTGGAGAGGTTGTCCAACTTGTAGCCTGCGAGCTTGTTCTCTATGGTGCCGGTGATCGGGAAGACGATGAACTTACCTCGGAGCCCGTTCCAGGTGGGCCAAGCTCCGCCCTTCGCCGCGGCGTCGAGAGTCGGGTAGGTGGATCCGAGCATGTCTGCGGGTGTGAAGAGGTTTTCGGAACCGAGGTGTTTGGCCACCAGCTGATCCAACTGCGTCGGCCCCATGTCCGCGTTGGAGCGAAAGCCCCATTTGAGTTCGAGTTTGATGTAGACGGGGTCGTGACCGGGATGTGCGTCGCTCCAGGCCCTGAGGTCGTCGAGGCAGGTTCTGAGGCTGCCGTTCTGCCACGTGGTCTTGAATACGCCTGATCCGGTGGTGTAGGTGCAGTTGTTTTCGTTGATCAGGGGATCGGAATGGCTGACGACCCATCCTCCGGAAGTGCCGAAGGTGCTGTATGCGTCGATCTCCAGGAGGTGTGCTCCGAGGTCGAGTCCCCTGGTGATCGACTTGGACTTGCTCTTGTCGTAGGCGTTGTGCAGTCCGGAAACGGAGATCTGGTCCAAGGGGACGCTGCCGGGGATCGATGCGTCTCCGGTGGGTTCGGCGATCGTGGCGGTGTGGCCGGGCGTGGCGGAGAGCCAGGGCGAGGCCAGGCCGATCAGTACGGTGGTGGCGAGGGCGCAGGCCCTGGGGCGCCATGGACGGGCCTTTGCTCGGTCGAAGGGCATCGGGGCTCCTTGCGTTTGAGAGAGTCGTCGCCGGTGTGACCCGGCGACGAGGCGGAATCACCCTGCGGTCGGCCGTGCACGGGTCAGGTCGTGTCGGCGCACCGTTCTCGTGACTCCGTGGCGGCCCAGGTGAAGATGGACCGGGCCATCAGGGAGGACTCGGACTCGGCACGTGCCTGGTTGATGTCCGCGCGGACGTCGTGCAGCGTGGCGTCGTCGGGGTCGGCCTGTACGGCGAACTCCGCGAGGTGCCCGGCGATCCGCAGCTCGCCCGCGTCGGCGTAGCGCCGAGCTGCATCCGACAGCGCGACGGCACCGCCCGCGAGGTCCGCCAGCGCGGCCGCGAGTCTGCCCTCGGGGGCCGGTTTGAGGTGCGCGGGGTTGCCGTCGTACCACCCGGCATAGCGCCGCCACAGGTTGGCCACGATGAACTCGGGTTCGTCGTACTTGGCTTGCAGGTAGACGCGGTCGGCCAGATGGGCGGGCGGACGCACCGAGTGGATCAGATCGTCGAGCCGGGCACCGGAGTTGAGTCCGTCCAGCGTCTGCTGGACCAGACTCTCCAGCCACTCCGCGGTCTCGGTGAGTGCCTGGCGGATCCGGTCGGCCCCGAAGACCGGTGCTCCGTGCGAGGGCAGCATGATCTGCGCACCCAGGGCAGCCATGCGACGCAGTGCGAGCGCCCACTCGCGTGGGTAGCGCTGCACCTTCTGCGGGTTGCCGCAGTTGGGGCTCAACCAGATGAACATGTCTCCGGGGCACAGGATGCGGTGTTCGGGGATCCAGGCGACGGTCGCGTCGTCGGTCTCACCCTCCACGTGGAACAGCTCGAAAGTCAGCTCGCCGCGCGTCAGGGTGAGCGCCTCGCGATACGTCAGGTCGGGCCTGCGGTACCGGGTCGGCCAGGTCAGGTCCGGTGCCTGGAACTGCCGTTGATTGATGACCGTGTTGTAGCCGCTTGTCAGCAGGTAGCGGTCGAACCTTTCCCCGATCCGTTCGTGGGCGAGCACAGTCGGGCGTGGAGCGTCCTCCGCGTCGAAGGGACCCATCCCGAAGACATGGTCGATGTGACCGTGGGAGAAGACGGCGGTGGTCACCGGTAGCGTGCTCCACGCACGAACGGCCTGGTGGAGGCTGCCGGCGGCCAGCGGGTTGCCGGTGTCGAACAGGATGATCTCGTCGCCCGTACGGAAGGTGATGACGTTGCCGAAGCCGGGGTACCACCCCACGCCGTCGACCACCTCGATGACGCCTGAGCCCGCTCGCCCGGCATGGACGATGCTGTCGTCGACGGCGCCGTGCCAGACCTGGTCCGCGTAGTCGGTGAGGGAGAAGCGCATGACGCTCATGCCACCGTGAACCCGAGCACGCGGCAATCGGCCGCGAGACCACCGGCGACTGCCTAGTGTTGTGACATGTCACAACCAGACGCCGGGCGGGACGGTGCCATGCGGCTGGCCGCACGCCTCGCACCGCGGGTCAACCACCTGGCCAGGGCCATCGTGGAACGCCAGCGCGCCGAGGTGCCCGGCTTCGATCTCCTGCCTGAGGAGATGCGGGACGTGGAGATCGCGGCAACGGCCCGCCACGCGATACGAGGGTTCCTCCACCATGTGCAAGGCCTGCCGGACATCGACATCGGGTTGTTCCGGGAACGCGCCGCCGAGCGCGCGGAGGAAGGCCTGCCCCTGGTGCAGTTGCTCAGGGGATACCACGTCGGCGCCGAGGTACTGCTGGACGCGGTGAGCGAGTTGGCCCGTCCAGGCGAGGAAGCGGCACTGCAGTCCTTGACCCGGATGCAGCTCAAAGCACTCCAGGCCGTCGTCGAGAACGTCACCGAGGCCTACCTCACGGGACTGGCCGACCAGCAGGGGTCGGCACGGGAGCTGGCCCGTGCGCTGATACACGGTGACGGGCCCGCCGAGGTCGCCGCCCGCTGCGGGCTGTCCATGGAATCCGGCTACCTGGTGCTCAGCGTGCGGGCCCCCGAGCCATCGACCCCGGTGGCGGCACGCAGGTTACTGCGTTGGGCGCTCGCCCGGCTCGTGCCACTGGCCGAGGGCCACGTTCTCGGCTTGCCGGAGGAATGCGGTGGCTGGATCCTGTTGCCCCCCCGGACCCCACTCGACGCCGTGGCCGACCGACTCTCCTCCCGTCCCCCGACACCGCCGGTCGTGGGCGCCGCCACCGCGGACTCGGTGGACGGGGTTCCGGCAGCAGCGGAACGAGCACGCCGCATCGCAGCCGTCGCAGACACACCGGGGCTGCACCGATTGCAGGACGTGCTGCTCGAATACCATGTGGCGGCAGCCGCGGACAGCGCACCCGAACTGGGCGCCCTGCTGGAACCGTTGGCCCGCCAACCCTGCCTGGCCGCGACCGTGGCGGCCTTCCTCGACTGCGACTTCGACCGGCGCCGTACGGCCCAAGCACTTGACGTGCACCCCAATACGGTCGACAACCGTTTGGTTCGCGTGGCGAAGTTGACCGGCGTCGACCCGCGCACCGCCCGCGGCGTGCAACTCCTGGGCGCTGCGTTGACCTTGCACCGGATGGCCGACCGGGATCACCGTTGACCTCCCCCCCCCCGGATCTCCGTCGGCTACGACCAAATCCCTTTCAGATCTCCACTCCGCTCCGTAGTTGAACGGATGCGCAACGCGACTTGGATGGCGCGAAGTGCTCTTGAGCCGGCCCGAAGCCATCAGAAGACTGCTGCGGTGGCAAGGCCGCGCTTGCGGCCCGGAACCCGCGGCACAGCAGTCAAGATCGCCATGTGAGGAGAACGTCGATGCCCGACGCCGGCCGTCGAGACGACGCGCACTCGATCACGCTGAACGATGGAACCGCCACCCGGACCAGGGAGGCAGCCCTCGTCGACCTGGTTCCGGTCCAGGAACTGCACCGCCGTTGCTCGCAGGGCAGCCGATCACTGCGATATCACGCGGGCAAGTCCGGGCTCTCACCCGCCGAATGGCGCCAGTTGTCCAGCCCGGAGCGCGGCACCACGCTGGTGACCGCCCCAGCCGGGCGCACGGACCACATCATCGCCATGACGAACGTCATGCGCACCGATCAACAAGGGGTGGGGGAACTCGCGATCCTGGTCGACGACGCATGGCAGGCCAGGGGGCTCGGCGCCGCGCTGGCCGAACATGCGGCGGCCGTCGCCCGCCGCGAGGGACACCACGCGCTGGCCGCCGCGGTGGCGGCGACCAACAAGCCGATGCTGCACGTCCTGGAGAAACTGGACGCGAGGCCCGTCGGAGCCAACGGGTCCGTGCTCGACCTCCGCATCCCTCTCTAGGACGTCGGCAGTCGCCTTCGCTCTTCTCCGAGGCGGCTCCCTACGCCTCGGACGCGCCCTGGCCTGCGCCGGACTCGACCTTCTTCCCCTATGCGGCCGGACGTCGGCGACGCTGGTGAAGACGCGTGGCCCACCGTGGAGTCGTCGGCCTCAGGGCACGCCCGGTCCTCCGGAAACGTTCGCCGGCGGCTTGGCTGAACGGGCGCTACCGTCAGGACCTGTCGACCTCCGCGCGCAAGGCGTTGTAGTCCGCGAACGCCGACTCCACGTCGTCGTGGGTGAGGCCGTAGCGGGCCAGGTCGTATCGGTGCGGGCGGCTGCCGTGGGGGCGGGCGGCGATGTCGGGGAGGCGGGCCGCGTCGGGTTCCGTCCAGTGGGCGCCGACAGCCGCGTAGAGCTTCGGCGCGCCCGCGGCCGGATCGTCGCCGAGCCAGGAGTAGGGGACGTCGACCAGCGACTCCGGGGGGACCGCCGGACGGGCGGCGAGTCCGCGGGACACGGAGCGGCTCAGCAGTTCCAGCCAGGTCGCGCCGATGCCGCGCAGGTCCACGGGACGGGTGCTCACCCCCATACCGTGCTCGACAAGGCTGCAGAACGACGCGGTCGCTACGGCCGGGTCGCGGTGCGTCCACACGATCGTGGCGTCCGGGAAGACCACCCGCAGCGCGTCCAGGTTCTCCAGGTGCAGGGGGGACTTCAGCACCCAGCGGCGGCGGGGGCGACCGTACTGAAGCACTTGGTACACCTGCTTGAGATGGCCGTAGTCGGGCACGAAGTCCCGACCGTCGTGCCATGCCAGGTACTGCGGGATGCGTGCCTGCGACAGGGGCATCACGGTGTGCGGCAGCGCGAACGTACACTCCTCCGGGCCTTCCGGCCGCAGCGGGTGGATGTCTCGGAAGCGCGGCGAGAAACGGCTGATCGAGCCGGTCAGCGTCCGGGCCGTCCTCATCGCCTTCGCCCGCCCGTCCGGGCCTGTATCGAGATCGGGGGTGAGCAACTCCCAGAGCAGTGGACAGCGGTGCTCCACGGACAGCGACAGCACCCCGTGGGTGAGCGTGGTGGCGGTGCGCGGCAGACCCACGACGAACACCGGGCGCTCGACCGGTTCCGCCGCGATCTGCGGGTGCTCGGCCATCAGCCGCCGTATCCGGGCCCGGTTGGCCAGATGCCGCGCCACATGCCTGCGGGCGGACACCCAGCCCACTGGGGTGAGGCCCTCCGCGCCGGCCCACCAGCGCAGCACGGTACGGAAGTCGTCGGCGAATCGTTCATCGCCTTCGCCGTACCCGGCCTCGGCGAGCAGCCGGTCGAACGCCCGGTCCGGCGTACGGCGGGAACGGAAGTCCAGCCGGAGCAGCAGATCGGCCAGCGTGAGGGAAAGAGGGCCGGAGGACACGAGGGAGAGTCCCTTCTGCGGACGGCGGGGAGACGGAAACTACCTCGCGCTCCGCTCGGAAATGACCGTCGAAACAGGTCAGTTGAGCACAAGTAGTGGGGCACGGGTCCGGTCAGCGTGGCGGCCGGGTCGACCGTGTGGTCACTGGTCTGGGCGACCTTGTCGGGGCTGTCGGCGAGGATCTCGCCGTCCTTGACGATGACGGTCGCGAACGGGCGGCCGCCCTCGGCTACGTTCTGGCGGGCGATGTGGATGGTGCGCTGGACGAAGTCCATCAGCCATCAGAGAGCCTCCAAAGGCGGAACGGAGTGCGAGGCCGCCGGCGCGCGGCTTCACGGGTTCGGCAGGAGGTGGGGCGGGCCACGCGGTGTGCAGCAGCGTGCTCGACGTGGGCGCCGGAGGGCTGATCTTTCGGCCCGCCCCGTTGCCGTCTGCCCCTGGCGCGGTATTGGCGCCGGGGATCAGAAGGGCTTGGTCGGCAGGTACTTGCCATCCAGGGTGATGACGGCGCGCTCGCCGCCCTCGGGGTCCGCGACCTTCTTCACGTCGAGCTTGAAGTTGATCGCGGAGATGATGCCGTCGCCGAACTCCTCGTGGACCAGGGCCTTGAGGGTCGTACCGTAGACCTGCAGCATCTCGTAGAAGCGGTACATGGTCGGGTCGGTCGGGATCCGGTTCGGCATCGAACCGCGGACCGGGATGGTCTGCAGCAGCAGCGCCGCGTCGTCATCAAGACCGAGGAGGTCCGCCACGGCCTCGGCGGACTTCTCCGGCAGCGGATGCTGGCCGAGGACAGCAGCGGTGGTGAAGGCCACGGACAGGCCCGAGGCCTCCGCTATCTGCTTCCAGGACAGATTCTTGACGGTCTTGGCCTCGACAGCCTTGGCGGCCAGGGCCTCACGAGCCGTCGGCGCGAACTGTGCCTGCACCATGATCAATACGTCCTTTCGGGGGCCACTTCGCAGGGAAGGGCGGGTGGGGGTGGGGCGGGGTGAGGTGGGGGTGGAATGGCGGGCGGGTGGGATGGAACGGCGGGCGGGTGGGGGTAGGGAGGGCTCCCGGCCGGTTGACGCGGGCGGGGTCGCGGGCCTGGCTGGTCAGGCCGCGAGAGCGGGGCCGGTGGAGGTGAGGTCTTCGACGTGGCCGGTTGCGATGTCGAAGACCCAGCCGTGCAGGGCGACCCTCTCCTCCGCCAGAGCCTTGGCGACCGACGGGTGGGTGGCCAGGTTCGCCAGCTGGGCCAGCACGTTCTGCCGTACCAGGGCGGGAACGTCACCGCCGGCGGTGGTACGGGCCACCGAGGTGCCGGCGAGCCGCAGCCAGTCGGCGACCGCCGGGACAGAGCTGAGGTCGTGCTCCTCGACGAGGGCGGTCATCGCGCCGCACGCGGAGTGACCGCAGATGACGATGTCCCGCACACCCAGCGCGGCCACGGCGTACTCGATGCTCGCCGCGACCCCGTCGGCCCCTGGGATGTGGGCGGGCACCAGGTTGCCGGCGGTACGGATGACGAACAGTTCGCCCGGCTCGGTGCCGGTGAACAGCTCGGGGACGACGCGGGCGTCGGAGCAGCTGATGAACAGCGTGTGCGGCGCGTGCTGTGTGGCCAGATGGGCGAAGAGCTCCGCTTTGGCCGGGAAGACGTCCCGCTGAAAACGTGCGACGCCGAGGGTGAGGTCCGGCATGGTCACTCCCTCCAGGTGGTGATCGACCCTTGCGGGCTGACGAAATCCACCATGCATGACCTGGCCCTATAGTGTCCAAGAGCTGTTAGCCATAGAAGCTATTGCTCTCATCTATAGTTACTCTCATGGCCGTTCCCGAACTGCGCCACCTGCGCTATCTGCTCGCCTTGGCCGAACAGGGCAGCTTCACCCGCGCAGCCGAGGACCTGCACATCTCCCAGCCCACACTTTCCCAGCAGATCAAGCAGCTGGAACGGACCCTGGGCGTGCAACTGCTGGACCGTACCGGCCGCACGGTACGGCTCACCGACGTCGGTGCCGTCTACACCGAACACGCCCGGCGTGCACTGCGCGACCTGGCCGCCGCCGAACGCGCCGTCCACGACGTGCAGGACCTCTCCCGCGGGCACCTGCGCCTGGGTGTCACCCCGACCTTCACCGCCTACCTGATCGGCCCGCTCACAGCCGAGCTCCACGCCCGCCACCCCGGCGTCGACCTCACCCTGACGGAGACGACCCAGGACCGCATCGAGGCGGCCCTGATCGCCGACGACCTCGACCTCGGCATCGCCTTCGCCGGGCCCCGCCCTCCCGGCATCACCGCGACCGCCCTGTTCACCGAGACGCTCACCCTGGTCACCGGCACCCGTCAACCCGCCGCCGGCCCGGCCTCCCCGCTACCCGTGAGAGAGCTCGCTGGTCGGCGACTCGCCTTGCTGAGCGGCGACTTCGCCACCCGCGGTCACATCGACGCCTACTTCACCCACCACCGGACCGCCCCCCCGCATCACGGTCGAGGCCAACTCCATCCAGGCCCTCACCGAGATCGTGCAGCGCACCGGCCTGGCCACCGTCCTGCCCGACGCCATCACCCACGACCACCCCCGTCTCACCCCAGTCCCCCTCGACCCGCCCCTGCCGACCCGCACCGTCACCCTCCTGCGACGCACGGACGCCTACGAGAGCGCCGTCACCCGCGCCTTCACCGCCCTCACCCACGACCTCGTCCGCACCCGCGGGTACACACCCGGTCGCGCAGCACCTGCCCTTGACGCTGACGCTGACGCTTTGTGACGCTCCTGTCGTCGCACAGTGAGCAGGGGCATCGATTCCGGCGAGAAAATCGCGGCTCGCAAGCGCCATATCGGCTGCGACGTCCCCGGACTGGCGAGCTTGGGCCGGCGCACCTCGCCTTCACCGCACCGCGCAGGGACTTGCCGTCCACTGACATCAGCCAATGCGCGCGGCTCTTCCTCCGTCACCGCATGTTCACCTGAGATCCATCGAAAGTATGCCCATAAAGCACCCACGCAGCAGGAAAAGGTTGCATTGTCGGTTTTCGGAGATTCGTATCCGAGAAAAGAAAGTCAGCCGACATGGCCGAGATATTGGCAGCCGTGGCAACGAAGATCGTCGTTGCGCTCGTTGAGGCGCTCGTCCTGCGCCTCGTGTGGCAGATGTGGTCCGCTTACGCGATCTCGCTTCGCCGGGCCTTCGCACCGGCCCGGTGACACAGCAGTCTCCGGCACGGGCACGACCATCCCACGCGGCGGAAGTGAACGGGGCCCGGCACCTTCCGCGCGACGTTGAGGTTGACGGTGACGGTCGCGTTAACAGGGTGATTCGGCTGCTCGGCTGCCGTTAGGCTGCGCGCGGAGGTCGCCCGTGGGGATGTCGTTGCTGTACGAGGTCTTGGAACCGCTGCCGGACGCGGAGAGCGCTCTGCGCCGCGCACGGGAGCTTCTGAAAGAGCTCGCCGAATGGGTGGACGACCCGGACATCCCTTGGATCGGCCAGGTCGTCACAGCGGAGCAATACGTTCACGCGCTCACGTTCTTTCGCGAGGGCCGGTTCATGACACGGGCCGGTAGGCGCTTTCCGGAGACGGGCCTGGAGGACTTCTGGAAGCGACTGCACGCGCTGGGCGTGCCGCGTGGCGAGAGTCCCTACGAGGTGCCGGTCGAGCTGAAACCCGAGTTTGAGGGGCTTTGGCCGCTTCCCCCGGACATATGTCTGGAACCCTGGCGGGACACCTGGCCACCGCTCGTACTCTCCCGCTCGGAGGAGAACTGCAGGGAAGCCGACATCGACGCGCTGGTCGCGGACGTCGGCCCGCTGTCCTTCGACGTGGGCTGGCACGCCGCACTGCGCGGACTGCCCTCCAGCAAGCTGTGCGGCGTCCAGCTCTGCCTCAATAGCGTCTGGACCTCCCAGAGCGCCGAGCCGGCGCAGGGCACGCACGGTGTCTATCTCTCCGTCGGGACAAGGAACCGGGATGTGCAGGACGAGTGGCTCGCCGCCACTGGCCTGGCCCTCGGCGAGCCTCTGTTGGGCTGGTAGCTGTCCTGCATGGCCTTCACTTCATGCGGAGACGCTGGTGGCCCCATGGAGCAATCTGCCGTTTGAACTGGTGCAGACAGGCGAAGACGCGCTCGACCACCCAACGCACCTTGGCCGGTCCGGAGCCGTGGGCGACGCCGCGTCGGGCGATCAGTGACGTGATGCCGCGCTTCCGCAACAGGCGGCGGTACTTGTCGAAGTCGTAGCCTCGGCCGGCAGATGACAGCGGCGTCCTCCGTCGAAGCGGCACCCGGTCAAGGGCCTGACGGGCACATACCGACACCAGGGGCAGGCAAGCCTGGGCGTGGCGGATCCAGCGGCGTTCGGAGGTGGAGCCGAGCAGGGCCTGCATCACCGCGAGGGTGACCAGCTCGGCATCCGTGAGCCGGGGCGGGATCCCGACGACGGGCGCCACGGCGCCAGGTACGGCGATTCCTTCAGCAGGTCGTCGGTCTTCACCTGGAGCGCGGTCGCGAGGGAGTCCAGGTCTGGCGTCACAACCGACCTTTGGACTCCCTCACTTCATGTCATGCGCTCCAGCGAGCCCTTCTGTGACTGGCGCGGTGCGGGGCGTCGCCCCGGGTGCCGGAGCGTTGGCAGGGACGGCCACCACAGATCTGTTCGAGATGCGTGGGCGCAGCGGCATCAGCCTGGCGGGTGATGGCCGCCGTGCACATCACCAGGGCACCACGCCGGCGTCGTCGAAGAACTGTCCGGTGGGGCCGTCGTCGGGCAGGGTCGCGAGTGTGATGGCGATCGCCGCGCCCTGTTCGGGGGTGCGCACGCCGCGGAAGCCGTTGAGGTCGGTGGCGACGTAGCCGGGGCAGCCGGTGTTGATCAGGATGTTCGTCCCGCTCAGCTCCCGGGCGTACTGGAGGGTGACGGCGTTCAGGAACGTCTTCGACGGCGCGTACGCCGCGGACACCGGACCTGCCGTCTGCTCGGCGGCGGGTCCTGACTGCCGGGTGAGGGAGCCGACACTGCTGGACATGTTCACGATCCGTGGTGCGGCCGAGCGGCGCAGCAGCGGCAGCATCGCGTTGGTGACGCGGATGACGCCGATCACGTTGGTGTCCACGACCGTGTGGATGGTGGCGGGGTCGATCCGGGTGGGCTCCTGGGGCATGTCGCCTGCGATGGCGGCGTTGTTGACGAGCACGTCGAGGTGTCCGGCCTGTTCGTCGATCAGCCGTGCGGCGGCGGTCGCACTCGCGTCGTCGGTCACGTCCAGCGGTACGGCGAACGCGTCGATGCCGGCGGCGCGCAGTTTCTCCACCGCGGTGCTTCGGCGCCGGTCGTCGCGGGCGCCGACGCCGACGCTCCAGCCGAGGGCGCCCAGGCCTGCGGCGATCTCGTAGCCAATTCCCTTGTTCGCGCCGGTGACCAGCGCGATGGTCCGTTCAGTCATGGGGACGATGCTGCCTTCGGGCCTGGGCGGGGGTCCAAGACCGATCGAGTGCGCGACGATACCGTCAGGGTATTGATCCGGGATAGCGTGGCCGGATGGAGACCCGGGAACTGCGGTATTTCGTCGCTGTCGCTGAAGAGCTGCACTTCGGGCGTGCCGCGCAGCGGCTCGGGATCGCACAGCCACCGTTGTCACGGGCGATCCAGAGGCTCGAACGCCGGCTCGGGGCAGTGCTGTTGGATCGGACCAGTCGCACTGTCAGGCTGACCGAGGCCGGCTCCGTGCTGTTGGTCGAGGGCCGGGCGGCTCTCGACGCGGTCGAGGCCGCCGAGCGTCGGACCCGTCGCGCCGCCCTTTCCGTGACCGGCCGCCCCGGCCTGGTCCTGGTCACGAAGGCCAGCGCGTCCAGGGAACTGCTGGCGAGACTGCTCGCCGCCTACGCCGCCGAACCCGGCGCGGTCCCCGTCGACGTCATCCTGTGCGGTCCGGCCGAGCAGGAAGGACTCCTGCGCGAGGGCCGGGCCGACGTGGCGCTGCTGCACCGGCCGTTCGACTCGACGGCCGGATTCCACACCGAAGAGCTCAGCACGGAGAGTCAGGTTGTGGTCCTGCCGGCCGGGCATCCGCTCACCGCCCGGGCCCATGTGCACATGGCCGACATCACCGAGCTACCGGGTCTGCCCCTCCCCCGCTGGCCCGGCCCCGACGGCACCTACCCGCCCGGCCCCGGCCCGCAGGTCCGCGACCATGCGCAGTTGTTGCAGCTCGTCGCGCTCGGCCGTGCCTGTGCGGTCTCACCGGAGTCGTGCCGAGCCCAACTGCACGATGACCTCGCCGCCGTGCCCGTGCTGGACGCGCCGACAGTCACCACCGTGATCGCCTGGCCACCGCACAGCCGGTCCAGAGCCGTCGCCGACCTCATCCGGACGGCGACACGTCTCCAGTAGCTCCCACCCGCCCGGCCTGGCTCCACCAGGTGGCATCTGTCTCGACCACGCACACCTTCGCATCATTCATCCAGTGGTCCGCCTCTGCAGCTTCGGCCTGGACCTCGTGAGGCGAATAGGAGTCGCCCGGATCGAACACGCCTCAAGAGAGACCGAGCCGGGGCCAGCAGGTACGTCAGAGTCGCGGTCCGCTACGAGCGGTTGGGACGAAATGGTCCGACGACAACTCGAATACCCGTACGCGCCTGCCGCCGGTGGGATTGACGGTCTCACGGACCGGATGCATCCCCAGTTTGGTCGTGATCCGTTCGCCGGCGTCGTTGCCCACTTGCGTGATGCTGACGATCCGGGCAAGCCCTCGCTCTTCGAAGCCGAACCGTACAGCGGCCGCAGCGGCCTCGGTGGCCAAGCCCTGCCCCCAGTGGGAACGTCCCAGCCGCCAGCCGACCTCAACCGCCGGCAGTACCTCCGGCAAGAAGTGGGGCACCGAAAGGCCGGTGAACCCGGCCAGCTCGCCGCTGGACCGGACCTCCATGGCGAAGAGGCCGAAGCCCTGTGACTCCCACTCGCTCTCCCATGCCTGGATCCGGCCGCGTGTCTGCTGTTCGTCAAGGACGCTGCCGTCACGGATCCACCGCATGACCTCGGGGTCGGCATTGATGGCAGCCATGGGCCCGACGTCTTCCTCGCGCCAACGACGCAGGATCAAACGGGGAGTCTCAAGCGTGACCATCCCATCATTCTGGATCACGAAATGGCCTCGCCGCCATCCTCACCGGGCGCCTTCGATACACCCCCTAACCGGCCCAGCCTGGTGAGGACGGCCTCCGTCGAGGCCCCGCACAGGGCCCGACGGCGAGTGACGTCAGGCGGACCGGCTGACGTCGTCGAAGTCGGTGGAGGCCGACAGTTCGGCCCATGCCAGCATGTCGCGCTCGAAGGCGTCGCGTCCGGCCTGGACGAGCTGAAGCGCGTCGGTGCCGAGCAGCAGGCGGGTAGGCGGCTGGTCGGCCGCCACGACGCGCAGCACGGCGGCCGCGGCCTTGTCCGGGTCGCCCGGCTGGCGCCCGCTCCCCTGGATGCGGCGGGCGCGCAGCGGCTCGAACAGCTCGTCGTAGTCGGCGATCACACGGGGTGCGCGGATCATCGAGCGGCCGGCCCAGTCGGTCCGGAAACTGCCCGGCTCGACGGCGGTGACATGGATGCCGAAATCGGCGACCTCCTTGCCGAGCGTTTCGAGGATGCCCTCCACCGCGAACTTGCTGCCGTGGTAGAAGCTGAGGCCCGGCATGGTGATCAGCCCGCCCATCGAGGTGACGGCGATGATGTGACCCGCGCGGCGCTTGCGCATGTGCGGCAGCACGGCCTTGATCACCGCCACGGTTCCGTAGACGTTCACCTCGAACTGGCGGCGGAGGTCGTCCATCGACGACTCCTCGAAGAGGCCGTCATGGCCGTACCCGGCGTTGGCGACGAGCACGTCGACCGGGCCCAGGTCGCGCTCGGTCTCGTGCACGACCGAGTCCACCGCGTCATGGTCGGTCACGTCCAGGAGGCGGGCGTGCGCGTCGCCGGCGAGCACCTCGAAGGCCCGTGCGTCGGCGGGCGTGCGCACCGTGCCCACCACCCGGTGGTCCGCGGCCAACGCCGCCCGCGCGAGTGCGCGGCCCAGGCCGGTGCTGACGCCGGTGATCAGGAATGTCTTGGTGTCCGACACAGGAGTTCCCTTCGTACGATGCGAACAGAGGCCGACCGGAGGCGGGTTGGGCCCCGGTCGGTCTCGACACGTCCCACTTCAGCACCGGAATGGGCTGCTGATCGGCCTCCGGGGGGTCCGCTTCGCCCCGGGGACAGCCGGACCGGGGGACAGCCGGACGGGGGGACTGCCAGTCCCCCTTTCGCGGGCCGTCGGGGCCATGTCGGGGCCTATCGTGAACGGCATGGACCGCAACACAGCTCTCGGTGAGTTCCTCCGCTCTCGGCGGGCACGGATCACCCCGCGCCAGGCGGGCCTGACCGACGACGGCGGTCATCGGCGAGTGCCAGGACTACGCCGCGAAGAAATCGCGCAACTGGCGGGCGTGAGCGTCGACTACTACGTACGCCTGGAACGCGGACGCCGGCTGAACGTCTCCGAGACCGTGCTGGACGCCGTCTCCCGCGCGCTGCGCCTCGACCCAGTCGAACGCACCCATCTGTTCCAGCTCGCGAAGCCCGCCGCAGGCAGGCCCCGCCGCACGGCGACGCGTCCGCAGCCGGTCCGCCCGGGGCTGCGCGACCTGCTCCGGGTCCTCGAGCACACCCCCGCCCTTGTGCTGGGGCGGCGACTGGACGTACTGGCGTCCAACCAGATGGCACGTGCGCTGCTCACCGACTTCGACGCGCTGCCGCACCGTGAGCGGAACCTGGTGCGGTTCATGTTCTGCGACGAGACCGCCCGCTCGCTGTATGCCCACTGGGAGACCCACGCCCGCGACATCGTCGCTTCGCTCCGGCGAGACGCCGGACGCCATCCCCACGATCCGCTGCTGGCCGAACTCGTCGGCGAACTCTCGGTCACGGATGAGGACTTCCGCGGCTGGTGGGCCGACCAGAACGTGTATCGGCACACGCATGGCAGCAAACACTTCCACCACCCGATCGTCGGCCCGCTCACCCTCAATTACGAGTCCCTCACCCTGCCCGCCGATCCGGACCAGCGGCTGAGTGTCTACACCGCCGAGGCAGGCTCCGGCTCCGAAGAGGCGCTTCGGCTACTGGCCGCGTGGATACGGCAGCCCGAGACCTCGCACGGGCAGCACGCAGATCATTAGACGCCCGCCGGTCCACGAGGAGCGGTCGACCACAGCGCCTGCGTCCCGTGAGCCGGGACGGTCGTCATGGAACAGCGGCAGACTTGCACCCCACGGAGGACAGACCGGCTGCGGCGGTTCGCGCCGCCGACACGAATGCCGCGATCGCCGGGTGGGTCCCGCCGCCCGCGCGGCAGGCGACCTTCGAGCGGCGGAACAGGGGCAGCCGGGTCAGGACCACGCCGTCGGGGGCGTGTGCGGTGGCCATTTCCGGCACGAATCCGGCACCTTGTCCGACGGCGGCCAGCGCCAGGACCGTGCGGAAGTCATTGACCTGGTGGCGGATGCGCGGCTGGAAACCGGCCGCCTGACAGGCACGTACGGCCATCGCGTGACCGGTCGTACCGTCCCGGGCCGTGATCCACGGGGATGCGGCCCACGGTCCCAGCAGCTCCGCCAGCGCGTCGTCGCGAGCGGCAGGACCGGTGGCGGGAGCGCTGCCGGTGGGGCCGCCCGTGGCCAGGTACATCGGCTCCTCCAACAGGGGCACCTGGTCGACCGTGGTGTCCGGTGACGCGGGTACGAAGTCGTAGTCGTGGACGAGAGCCACGTCGAGTTCGCCGGCGCGCAGGCCGTCAGAGACCCGGGCCGAGTCGATCTCCTGCACCATCGGTTCCAGCGCGGGGTGCAGCCGGGCCAGTTCGGCCAGCGTGGCGGGCACGATCGCGGGGCCGCCAGAGGGAAACGTCCCGATCCGCAGCGGCCCGCCGATGCCCTCGCGCGCCCCGGCCAGCTCGGAGACCGCCAGTTCGAGACGTTCGAGAACCGCGTCGGCGTGGGTGACGAGGGTGCGGCCGGCGGGCGTGAGGACCACCCGTCTGCCACTCCGTTCCAGCAAGGGCACGCCCGCCTCGCGCTCAAGCACGCTCAGCTGCTGGGAGACGGCCGAGGCGGTGAAGGTCAGCGCCTCGGCCACGGCCGCGATGGTGCCGCGTCGGTCCAGTTCACGCAGCAGGTGGAGACGTCGGACATCAAGCATAAGATGAGCTTACGCATAGGCGAAGAAATGTGAACTGGATCTACTGGGTCCGCGTCGGTCAGGCTGGGCCTATGAATCCCGAAGCACCCCTCACCGGCCTGTTCGTCCCCTTGGTGACCCCGTTCACCGACGACCTGCGCCTCGCCCCTGACGCGCTCGCCAGGCTCGCCGATGAGGCGCTCTCAGTCGGCGGAGCCCGCGGACTCGTTGCCCTGGGCACCACCGCGGAGGCGGCCACCTTGACCACTGAGGAGAAGCAGGCCGTGGTCCGCATCTGCTCGGCCGCCTGCCAGGCACACGGAGCTCCGCTGATCGTCGGTGTGGGCACGAACGACACCGCCGCCGCCATCACGACGCTGCGAGAGCTCGCTCACAGCGGTGACGTCGCCGCGGCACTGGTTCCCGCGCCGCCCTACACCCGGCCCGGCGAGGCGGGCACGCTGGCACACTTCACGGCACTCGCCGAACACGGCGGTCTGCCGCTGGTCGTCTACGACATCCCGTACCGCACCGCGCAGCCCCTCGGCACGGGAACCCTGAACGCGCTCGGGCGCCTACCGGAGATCGTCGGCGTCAAGTACGCGACGGGCGCTGTCGACGCAGCCGCGATGGAACTGCTCGGCTCGCGGACACCGGGCTTCGCGGTGCTCGGCGGCGATGACGCCGTCATCTCGCCGCTGCTCGCGGCCGGCGCCCACGGCGGCATCCTGGCGTCGGCCAATGTCCGCACCGCCGACTACACCGAGCTGATCTCGCTGTGGCGGCGCGGCGCCGCCGAACCGGCCCGCAGACTGGGAGCCGAGCTGGCCCGGCTGTCCGCCGCGCTCTTCGCCGAGCCGAACCCGACCGTGATCAAGGGCGTGTTGCACGCCCAGGGCCGCATCCCCAGCCCGGCCGTACGACTGCCACTGCTGGCCGCCTCCGCGGATTCGGTCCGGCGAGCGGCGGGCCTGGCCACCGTCCGGACCCACCACGCCCACCAAGAAGCCGCGGCCTGACACGGGCACGCCTACCTGGCCGGTGCTGTGACTGTTCAGTTGGCGGCGGTCCCTCCGGCGCACAATCCTCTTCTTGTCATTTGCGCCAGAAAAGGTGGTGCTTCACGCCGCTCGGGCTGGGCACCACCTCCATCTGGAACCGGTCCAGCAGCTCTTCGGGCTGGTCCCAGAGGCGTAGCCCGGAGCCGAGCTTCACGGGTGTAACGACTACATGCATGGTGTCGACGAGGTCGGCGTCGAGGAACTCCCGGATGGTGGTCACGCCGCCGCCGAGCCGGACGTCCTTGTCCTCCGCGGCCTCCCGCGCCTGCGCGAGAACGGTGGCGGGGTCGCCGTCCACGAAATGGAACGTGGTGTCGGAGAGCGTGAACGACGGACGCTTGTGGTGGGTCAGGACGAACACCGGCGTGTGGAAGGGCGGCTCGTCACCCCACCAGCCGAGCCACTCGTGGTCGTGCCACGGGCCGCGCTGGGGACCGAACTTGTTGCGGCCCATGATCTCGGCGCCGATGTTGTGGCTGAAATCCCGGGCGAAGTAGTCGTCGAGTCCCCGGCTTCCCCCGGGCTCGGTGCGGTTGGGCCAGCTCGCCGTGGCGCCGGCCCAGGCGAAGAGCCGCCCCGGATCGATGCTGTGGCCGAAGGGCCGCTCCAGGCTCTGGTCCTCGCCGGCGGCCACGCCGTCACTCGAGATGGTGAAGTTCTGTACGCGCAGCAGCTGATCCATGTGTTCCCTCATCAGGTCCTGTCGCCTCCTCGCATGGCGATGCGTCCTACATCAGGATGTCGAACGGGACGCGGCTGGATCGACAGCGGCGCCAAAGTTCTTCTGAAGGGGTCTGCGGGTCCTGCGCGACCATGGGGACGTGGCCGAGCCCGGCCCTCTTGGCCGGCGACCTCCGATTCACATCCTCACGTCAGTGGCTCGTGGCTCTCCGCTACGGCCACGCGGCCTGACTGCAGGGCGGTCCTCCCGCGTGCCGGGCTGCCGAGGGTGTGTGCGAGGGCGAGGAGGTTGTCGTCCGACACCACCCGCAGTCCGTGCTCCGCGAGCAGTGCAGCCATCTGCTGCGGCCTCCACAACGAGCGCCACGGCTCGCCCGATGTGACGGAACTGCCGAGCACACGTGTCAGCAGCCGCCCTGCGGCCGCCCTCGCCGACGGTGCCTGGTAGTTGAGGACGAGTGCACTGCCTGGGACCGTCCGGGCGGCGAGTGCGGCGACCGTGGCGCGCACCTCGTCTCGTGTGAGATACGGGACGACGCCCTCCCACAGCCATGTCGTCGGGGCGGATGGGTCGTGCCCGGCGGCATGCAACGCCGCACCGAGATCATCGACGGCGAAGTCGACCGGCGTGAACCGCACGGTACGGGCGACGGCCGGTAGCTCGGCGGCGAGGAGATCGCCCTCATCCGTTCCTCGGAGCATGGGCGCGGCCGCGGCGAGGCGGGCGCGCTTGTCTTGCTGGGAGGCCGGATGGTCGACCTCCCACACATCTGTCTGCGCGAGCTCGGGCAGACGCCATGCGCGCGTATCGAGGCCGGCGCCGAGGATCACGAGCTGCCCGGTCAGCCGGGCGCGCACCGCCTCATCAATCGCTACGGTCCGCGGCACAACCACCTCGGCGCACGCCCGCACGCTCTCGTACACCATGCGCTCCCGCCAGCCTGCAGGCGGAGTATTCGCGCGCACCGCGTCCACGGGCATACGTTCCGCGTCGCGCAGCAGCCCCACCGCCACCGGGTCCCCGAACTGGCCTGTAGCCCTCCCATGCGCAGCCGCCCGCCCCTGGCAGACCAGCACCGCCGTCCGGCTCGCCGCGCGCCCACTCTCGCTCATGAGGCCATATTCTGCGCTGCTACGTCCTGAGGACGCCTGTTACGGCACTGTGAGTCGGACCAATTCGAGCTGCAGTATGGTCCGGATGAGCAGAGCAGAGCAGTTGCAGAACGCGTCCAGACTCTGGGAGGAACACCTCCGTGCCGTGTTCCCGGCGGGTTTGCGCGGCGTAGAGCTGGCAGACGTCGACATGGTGCTGCTCGACGCGAGCGTGGCCGGCTGCGTCTCCACCTGGCTGAACAACGCCGGCACCCTCGACCCAGCGCGCAGCTGCATCCTGCAGGACAGCATCAAGGACCTGGATCGAGTCCTGCTGGAGATCACCGAAGCTCAAGAACTCGGATACTTCCAGCGCTTGCGCGAGCTGGCCATCCTCGTATCAGCGGCCTCCCGCGCCACCGAATGAGAGGGCTACTTCTGGCCGTCTCCGATCGATAGCTGCCGCCCGGCAAGGGTGCCGGGAGCCGGGCGGCCGCTAGCTGCACACAGGGGGTGGGGTCACCGATCGTCAGCAGTCGCTGAAGCCCTTGCCTTCCCGGCTCGCCCGCAACCCTCTGCAGCGTTCATCAGTACTGCTCGGTCTCCATGAAACCCGTACCGCCGTTGTCGTCGTCGGCGCCCAAGGCGTCGGCAGCGGCTGCGGGGTCGAATCCGGGCGGGCTGTCCTTCAGGGCCAGGCCCATGCCGGCCAGCTTCGCCTTGACCTCGTCGATGGACTTCGCACCGAAGTTGCGGAT
>NZ_JBFBBK010000060.1:0-48649 GCF_040682635.1 Streptomyces sp. NPDC051133 | reverse complement strand
CGGACGATCTGGCAACCGGACGCGGTGAGTTCCGCGATCTGCTGCAGAGTCGCACCGATGTCGGACGTACGGGTCGTGGTCATCGACTGCACCGACACCGGGGCTCCGCCGCCGACCGCCACCGGCCCGACCTGGATCCGCCGCGACACGCGCCGCGGCGCCACCGGCCGGGCCGGTACCCCGGGAACGCCCAAGGGAACGGCGGTCATCGTCTCACTCCCGGTTTCCGGAGACGGTCTCACGCATGGCCCGCAGCGACTCCTTCAGAGAACCCATGGTGGCGAGGACGGCGGTGGGCTCGTAGCCGCAGTGCGCCATGCAGTTGGCGCAGCGCGGGTCCTTGCCGCGGCCGTACTTGTCCCAGTCGGTCTCCTCGACGAGTTCCCGGTACGTCGGCACGTACCCGTCGCTCATCAGGTAGCAGGGGCGCTGCCAGCCGAACAGCGAGTAGTTCGGGATCGCCCACGCGGTGCATGGGAAGTCGACCTTGCCCTCCAGGAAGTCCAGGAAGAGCGGGGAGTGGTTGAGGCGCCACTTCTTGCGGTTGCCGCCCGCGAAGGCCTTCTTGAACAGCTCGCGGGTCTGCTCCACGCCGAGGAAGTGCTCCTGGTCGGGGGCCTTCTCGTAGGCGTAGGCGGGCGAGATCATCATCTCGTCGACCTTCAGGTCGTCGTTGAGGAAGTTGAGCACCTCGATGATGGTCTGCGGGGTGTCGGTGTTGAAGAAGGTGGAGTTGGTGGTCACCCGGAAGCCGCGCCGCTTGGCCTCCTTGATGGCCTCCACCGCCTCGTCGAACACCCCCTCCTTCGCCACGGACTCGTCGTGCCGCTCCCGCAGCCCGTCGATGTGGACCGCGAAGGCGAAATAGGGCGACGGCGTGAATTCGTCGATCTTCTTGCGCAGCAACATCGCGTTGGTGCACAGGAAGACGTACTTCCGCCTGGCCACCAACTGACGGACGATCTCGTCGATCTGAGGGTGCATCAGCGGCTCGCCGCCGGCGATGGACACCATCGGCGCGCCCGACTCCAGCACCGCGCCCACGGCCTGGGCGACCGGCATGCGCTGCTTGAGCACACCGGCCGGGTGCTGGATCTTGCCGCAGCCCTCGCACTTGAGGTTGCAGGCGAAGAGCGGTTCGAGCTCGACGATGAGCGGAAACTTGTCCCGCCTGCGGAGCTTCTGTTCGGCCAGGTATGTAGCGACCTTGATGGACTGACGCAACGGCATGGCCATCTGGCTCACCTCCGGGGGAGCGACAAAGAACGGTGCCATTCAAAAAATGCAGGAAGAACGGAACGAAGAACACGGAAAGCTGTTATTCCACCGCGCACCGTGCCGATCCGGACGAGTTCATGTTCAGGAGCGTCCACGACCACCCGTACGGCCGCCACCGGACGCTCGCCCGCGTGGACGGCGCTCAGGAGCGTGGCCGCGGACTCCATGTCGACCGCGATGGCGCCGGTCGCGAGCAGAGCGGACCGCTCATGGCCCCGCACGACGTGGTCGGAGCCGGTGAGCGGGCCGGTGTGGACCGTGCGTCCGGGCAGGAGGCGCACGACCTCCTTGACCAGCAGGTCGGTTCCCACGCACGGGACGGTCCCGTGCGGGTCCCGGGTCTCCTCGGCGACGACCAGGTCGCCGGGGTGCATGCCGGGGGCGAGCCCGGCGCAGAACCCGGTGGCCAGGACGGCGGCCTCGGCGAGGGCCGGGGCCGCCAGCCGGTCCGTGAGGGAGCGTTTCGCCGCCCGCGGGCCCATGCCCGTACGGACGACGGTGTACGGCCCGTCGGCCCCGCTGCGGTCGCCGGTGCGCAGGGCGAGGCGCTCGATGCCGAGCGCGCAGGCGATCAGCAGCGGGGTGGCGGCGGGCCGGTCGCTCAAGTCAGCCCCCCTTGGCCTGGGGGACGGTCTGCGGGACGGCCTGCGGGACGGCCTTCGAGATCGACGTGCCGGCTCCGGCGAGCAGGTTCCGCTCGAAGGGGTCGCCGTGCAGGTACCGGCCGAGCGCGGTGAGCGGGAAGACCTGCCGGTACAGGTGGTAGTTGATGGAGAAGTCCCAGGGGAAGCCCGTCCCGGTGAAGTACGGCTCGTCCCAGCTGCCGTCCTCCTTCTGGGTCTCGGCCAGCCACCGGACGCCGCGCTCCACGGCCTTGGAGTCCTTCTCCCCCGCCGCGAGCAGCGCCATCAGCGCCCACGCGGTCTGCGAGGCGGTGGAGGCACCCCGGCCGCTCCATTCCCTGACGTACTTGTAGGAGCGCAGGTCCTCGCCCCAGCCGCCGTCGTCGTTCTGCACGCTCTCCAGCCAGGTCACGGCCCGCCGGATCGCCGGGTGGGAGCCGGGCAGGCCCGCCGCGGTCAGCGCGGGGACGACCGAGCCGGTGCCGTAGACGTAGTTGACGCCCCAGCGGCCGAACCACGAGCCGTCCGCCTCCTGTTCGGCGAGCAGCCAGGCGATGCCGCGCCGGGTGCGCGGATCGTGGGAGAGGCCCTCTGCGGCGAGCATCTCCACGACGTGCGCGGTGACGTCCGCCGACGGCGGGTCGATGACCTCGCCGAAGTCGCAGAACGGCAGCCGGTTCGGGAACGGGCTGGTGTTGTCGACGTCGAAGGCGCCCCACGCCCCGTTCTTCGACTGCATCCCCAGGTTCCAGCGCACCGCGCGCCCGATGGCGTTGTCCACCCGCTCGGGGTCGTGGTGGCGGACCCGGCGCAGCGCGAGGGCGACCTCGGCGGTGTCGTCGATGTCGGGGTAGTTGTCGTTGTGGAACTCGAACGCCCAGCCCCCCGGCGGGAGTCCGGGCCGTCGTACGGCCCAGTCGCCGGGCCGGACGATCTCCTCGCCGAGCATCCAGTCGGCCGCCTTGACCAGTGCGGGATGGTCGGCGGGCAGTCCCGCGTCGGCGAGCGCGATGGTGGCGAGGCAGGTGTCCCAGACCGGGGACTGACAGGCCTCGATCATCCGGGCGCCGTCCTCGCGCCAGACGGCGAAACGGTCCAGCGAGGCGAGGCCCTCGCGCATCACCGGGTGCTCGAGGTCGTAGCCGAGCAGGTACAGGGCGATGACCGAGTACACGGCGGGCGGCTGGATGCCGCCCCAGCAGCCGTCGTTCTCCTGCCGCTCGATGATCCAGCGGGCGGCCGAGTTCATCGCGGCCTTGCGGAGCCGGCGCGGGGCGACCTTGCGGAAGCGGTGCAGGGCCTTGTCCAGCCGCTGGAAGGCGCCGTCCCAGCTCGCCACGGGGGCGAGGGGCCTGGGCGGGTTGGGGTTCGCCGGGTCGGTGTGCAGCTCGTCCAGCGGGAAGGGCGCGGGGCGGACCGGGCGCTTGGCCGAGACGATGGTCAGCGGCACGATGGTCTGCCGGGCCCAGCAGCCGAAGTCGTAGATGTTGAGCGGCATCCAGGTGGGGAACCAGATGAGCTCCGGCGGGAGTTCGGGCAGGTCCTCCCACTTCCACCAGCCGAACAGGGCGAGCCAGATCCGGGTGAACACCCGGGAGGCCGCGATGCCGCCGCGCTCGCGGATCCAGGCCGAGGCCCTCGCCATGTGCGGGGCGTCGGGCGCGTCGCCGGCCAGCCGGAGGGCGACGTACGCCTCGACGGTGGTGGACAGTTCACCGGGACCGCCGTAGAAGGTGGCCCAGGTGCCGTCCTCGCGCTGCTCGCCGCGGATGAACTTCGCGGCGGCCTGCGTGGTCGTGTCGTCCCCGATGCCCAGGAACTGACGGAGCAGCAGGTCTTCGGCGTCCATGGTGACGTTCGTCTCCAGGTCGCCCTTCCACCAGCCCTGGGCGTCCTGCCGGGAGAGCAGGAAGTCGGTGGCGCGCCTCGCGGCGCGTGCGGCGGCTTCCTGAACCCCGGCCGCCGCCTCGGGGGTGGTGTCGCTGGCCGCGGCAGCGCGGGGCGGCAGGGTCGCCCCGGTGCTTCCGTCGGTCGTCGCTGTCATGGCTTCCCCTTCGTGCAGTCGTGCGAGTCGTGCTGCTGTGGGTCCGCCGTCGGCCGGTGTCCGCGTCGTTCGTACGACACCGGCCGGCGACTACGCGAGGTGTGTCGAGCCGATAACGATCATCTCTTCCGTACGACGACGAAGTCGGCGAGCGCGGTGAAGGCGGCCCGGACCGGGTCGGGCATCCGGACGGCGTCAAGGGCTTCGATGGCGATGGTGTGCTGACGGCGCGCCTCCTCGGCCGTCCACCGGCGGCCGCCCGCCTCCTCGATGAGGGCGGCGCGGGCCGCGAACTCCTCCTCGGAGAAGTTCTCGAAGTCGCTGCTCTTGGCGTCGGCGGCGAGGATCTCGCCGAGCCGCTCGGAGGCCGGGCCACCGGCCGCCAGCGCGGCGACGACGGGCAGGGACTTCTTGCGCTGGCGCAGGTCGCTCCAGGTCTGCTTGCCGGTGGCGTCCGGGTCGCCCCAGATGCCGAGGAGGTCGTCGACGGCCTGGAAGGCGAGGCCGAGGTGGTAGCCGTACTTCTCCAGCGCGTCGGCGGTGGCGTCGTCCGCGCCGCCGAGGACCGCGCCGATGGAGCTGGAGGCGGCGAGCAGGGCGCCGGTCTTGTTGCCCTCCATCTCCAGGCACTCCTCGACGCTGACGCGGTCGCGGTGCTCGTAGGAGATGTCCTGTGCCTGACCGTCGATCAGGGCGCGGGTGGCGGTGGTCAGACGGCGGGTGGCGCGGCCGGCCTCGACGGTGCCGAGCTCCAGCAGCACCTCGTTGGCGAGGGCGAAGAGGGCGTCGCCGACCAGGATGGCCTGGGCGGGGCCGTGCACCTTCCAGACAGTGTCGCGGTGCCGGCGCTGCTCGTCACCGTCCATCAGGTCGTCGTGCAGCAGCGAGAAGTTGTGCACGAGTTCGACGGCGACGGCACCGGGGATGCCCACCTCGGGCGCGCCGCCGGTGACCTCGGCGGAGAGCACGGCCAGCGCCGGACGGACGGCCTTGCCGCCGTCGCCGTCGGCCGGGTTGCCCTGGGCGTCGATCCAGCCGAAGTGGTAGGCCGCGACGGTGTCCATGGGAGGAGCCAGCCGGTCGACGGCCGCACGCAGGACCGGTGTGGCCAGGGTCCGGCCGCGCTCCAGGAGCGCGGTGACGTCCACCGCGGTCTCTCGCGCGGGCGTCGAGGCCGGGGGCACAGTGGGCACAGTCTCTCCTCTTGTTGCGGTACCGGGGGTGCGGGGGCCTGCCGCGGGCTGCTGATCGAGCATCAGGCCGCCTCCTCGAAGGCGAAGAGGTGGCCCGGGCGGGGCCGGCCCAGGGTGCTCAGCACGGCGTCGGCCGCGCTCACTCCACTGCGGACCGCACTTTCCATGGTCGCGGGCCACCCGGTGGCGGTCCACGCTCCGGCCAGGTACAGGCCGGGTGCCTTGGTGCGGGCGCCGGGCCTGCGGCGCCCGACACCGGGGGCGGGGGCGAACGTGGCCGTCCGCTCCCGGGTCACGAAGAAGTCCCTCACCACGGCGCCGCGTGTTCCCGGGATCAGCCGCTCCAGCTCCGGGAGGTACCGTGCCCGGAGGTCGGCGACCGGCAGGTCGATGTCGTCCTGCGCGGCGGACTGGGACAGCGCCAGGTACTGGCCCCCGGTCAGCCCGGAGGCGTCGGTGCGGTCGAAGACCCACTGCACGGGGGTGCCGAGAGCGGCGAAGAAGGGCCGCGCGAGCACCTTGCGGTCGTAGACGACGTGCACGTTGAGGATGGGGGCCGTGCCGATCTCGAGCAGCCGCCCGGGGGCGTCGAGGGCGCCGGGCGGCAGCAGGTCGTACGTCTCGCGCTGGGGTACGGCGAGAACGACCGCGTCGGCCCGGAGCGTCTCGTCGGGAACCTGAACGCTCCAGGTCCCGTTCTCGTTGATGGAGACGGAATTGACGCGTGTACGGACCTCGGTACGCACGCCCGCGGAGTCGAGCGCCTTGCGGGCCAGCCGGTCGTGCAGTTCGCCCAGCGGGACGCGGGCCCAGCCGATGTCGGCCGCGCCCGGGTCGGACAGCAGACCGGTCTTGAACACCATCGCGGCGAGCCCCAGCGAGGCGTCGCCCGCGACCGCGTTGAGGGTGGCGACACCGACCAGGTCCCACAGGGCCTCGACGGCGCGTGCCGACTGGCCGTGCGCGGCCAGCCAGCTGCCGAAGTCCTGGTTGTCCAGGGCCGGATCGGTGAGGTCGAGCCCCTTCAGCGCGAGCGCGGCCCGCCCGACCGCGGCGCGCTCGGCGAGCGAGAGGTGCGGATAGGCGGCCAGGCTGCGTCCCAGATGGAGGGGGACGGGCAGCGGGTCGCGTCGCAGCCGGCCGAGCCGCCGGCCCTCGGGCTTGGCGACGTCGACGACGGGCACGTCCAGGCGGTCCTGCAGCGGTGCCAGCGCCGCGCCCTCGATCCGGTCGAGGAACCAGCGGTAGGCGGTGCAGCAGCGCAGGTACACGTGCTGGCCGTTGTCGACGGTCAACTCGCCGCGCTGGAAGGAGAAGGCGAGGCCGCCCAGCCGGGGCCTGCCTTCGAGCAGCGTGACCTGCACGCCCGCGTCGGCGAGCGCGAGCGCGGCGGTGACGCCGGCGAGACCGCCGCCGACCACGACCGCGCTGCGGCCCGCCCTGGCCGGGGTGTGCGCGTGCGCCGGTGCGGAGCGTGGGCCGTCGCTCATCGTGCGTCCTTCCGTGCGTGCCGGGCGTGCTGGTTGAACGGTGCACGCACGGCCGTCGCAGTCAGGGACGCCACGCCGTGGCGGAAAGTTGCCTGCCTCCGGTCTCCTGGTTCGGTGAGGTCCATCAGGCGCGCCTCCGGACGGACCGCGACGCGACATGACGGGTCACGTGCCGGGTGTCGAGACCGGACAGGCCACGCACGGCGACGTAGGCCTTCTCGCGTCCCGGCAGGGAGACCCGGCCGCGCAGCACGGCCTCCGGATCGCGCTCGATGCGGTCCAGCAGCCGGCGGTAGATGCCGGCCATGGCCGCCACGCACGCGCCGCTGCGCCGGTCGAGCATGGGCAGCAGCCGGTAGCCCTCGGCGAACAGGGCCCGGGCCCGCCGCACCTCGAAGTGCACGAGCCCCGCGAAGTCGGAGCCCTCCGGCGGGGTCGGCCCGTCGAACCCGGCCGAGCAGCCGAACTTGGCGAGGTCGTCGGCGGGCAGGTAGGTACGGCCGCCGGCGGCGTCCTCGCGGACGTCCCGCAGGATGTTGGTGAGCTGCAGGGCCAGGCCCAGCGTGTCGGCGTACTCGGCCGCGCGCTCGGTGCCGCGCGCTCCCGGTTCGGTGCCGAAGACGCCGAGCGAGAGGCGTCCGATGGCTCCGGCGACACACCGGCAGTAGACCTTCAGGTCGTCCCAGGTCTCGTAGGTCTCGCCGCGGACGTCCATCTGGACGCCGTCGATCAGCTCGTCCAGGCCGCCGAGCGGGATCGGGAAGGAACGGGCGGCGTGGGCGAGGGCGACGGCGACCGGATCGGTGTCGTCCTCCTCGACCTGTCCCTCCCGGATCCGGGCGAGCAGCGCCCTGGTGTCCTCCAGCCGCGTCAGCTTGACGTCGTCGGCCAGCTCGCCGTCGCCGATGTCGTCCACGCGCCTCGAGAACGCGTACAGCGCCGACATGGCGCGGCGCTTGGGCGCCGGCAGCAGCCGGATGCCGTACGCGAAGTTCCGGGCCTGCTGCCCCGTGACGGTCTCGCAGTAGCTGTAGGCGGCGAGTACCGGTGCGGACACGTGCGACGGAGAATCCACGGTCCGGATCACCCCTCTCCTCGCAGGATCACGCCCGCCTCACGCAGCAACTGGACCTTGCCGGGTCGGGGCGGGCCGGAAAGTACGTCGTATTCGGCGGCGGCGATCGCCCGGATCGCCGCCCTTCCCCCCGCCACGAACCCTGCGAGCAGCAGCTTCAACCTGCCGTGGACGCTACCCACCAGGGGGGCGCCTTCATTCAGCAGATCGCGGGCGCGTTGCGCTTCGTATGCAACCAGGGCGCGCACCGATGCGCCCGCGGTTTTTGCGCCAAGATCCGTTTCCTGGACGTGGAACCGCTTCATGTCCTCGGCCGGCAGGTAGATCCGGTCGCGGCCGAGGTCCTCGGCGACGTCCTGGAGGTGTTCGACGATCTGCAGCGCGGTGCAGATCGCGTCGGACAGGCGGATCCGCTCGGGGGTCGAGGTGCCGGTGACGGCGAGGACGAGGCGGCCGACGGGGTTGGCGGACAGTTCGCAGTAGGCGAGGAGGTCGTCGTAGGTCTCGTACCGGGTGACCAGCTGGTCCTGGCGGTTGGCGGCGATCAGGCCGAGGAACGGCCCGGGGGTGAGCGAGCGGCGGCGGACGGTGGGCTGCAGGCGGCGCAGCAGGGGGTGGCCCGGGGTGCCGTCGAAGACGCGGCGCAGGTCGGCCTCGTAGGCGTCGAGGAGGACCAGCCGGTCCTCGGCGTCGGCCGGTGGCACACCGAGCAGCCGGGCGTCGGCGCCGCCGGGCGCGAGGTCGCCGTCGCCGATGTCGTCGACGAGGCGGGCGAAGCCGTAGACGGCCATGAGGTCGTCGCGCCAGGCGCGGGGGAGGAAGAAGGGGGCCACGGGGAAGTTCTCGCTCGCGGCCTTGTCGAGGGTGGCGCGTTCCGGACCGGGCGCCGTCTCGGTGGCCGTCATCGGGCGCTGCCCGGGGCGGGGACGGCACATGCTGCGTTGAGCTGGGGAGTTTCCGTAGCCATTGCCGTCACATCTCCCGTTCTACACTGCCGAACCAATACACACTATTTCGGACACGCCGCCCGGCAATCCGCAGGGCCGCCCTGGCCTAGGATGTCGCGCATTATCGCCCCACTTGCCGCATTCCGGCACCGGTACAGCTTACGTTGTACAACGCGGCGCGGTCCGAGGGGGTGTCCTGCACATCACAACAACACACCGATTGGCGTCAAGATTCCTTACGTCCGCCGGAGTTGACGCTTCCTTTGCAGACGCAGGGCCCCGCCGGTCGGACGACCGCGGGGCCCTGGCCGAAACGGGCTACTTGCCCGTGAACTTCTCGTACTCCTTCAAAACCTCTTCGGTCGGTCCGTCCATACGCAGCTCGCCGCGTTCCAGCCAGAGGACACGGTTGCAGGTGTCCCGGATCGACTTGTTGTTGTGGCTGACCAGAAACACCGTGCCCGCTTCCTTGCGCAGTTCCCTGATGCGTTCCTCGGAACGTTTCTGGAACTTGCGGTCACCGGTCGCCAGCGCCTCGTCGATCATGAGGACGTCGTGGTCCTTGGCGGCGGCGATGGAGAAGCGCAGCCGGGCCGCCATACCGGAGGAGTAGGTGCGCATCGGAAGGGTGATGAAGTCGCCCTTCTCGTTGATCCCGGAGAAGTCGACGATGTCCTGATACCGCTCCTTGACCTGCTCCCGTGACATGCCCATCGCGAGCCCGCCCAGGATGACGTTGCGCTCGCCGGTCAGGTCGTTCATCAGGGCCGCGTTCACACCGAGCAGCGAGGGCTGGCCGTCGGTGTAGACCTTGCCCTTCTCCGCCGGGAGCAGCCCCGCGATGGCGCGCAGCAGGGTGGACTTGCCGGAGCCGTTGGAGCCGATCAGGCCGATGGCCTCGCCGCGGTAGGCGACGAAGGACACCCCGCGCACGGCGTGCACCTTGCGCACACCGCGTGCCGCGTCGTCGGAGCCGCGCTTGACGATCCGGCTCAGCGCCGCCGTCGCACTGCCCTTGCCGGTCCTGGCCCCGTTGACCCGGTAGACGATGTGCAGGCCGTCCGCGATGACGGTGGGGCGGCGCTCGCCGGTGTCCTGTCCGTTGTTCTGCTCAGCCACGGCCGTACCTCTCCTCCGCCTTCCAGAAGTACACGAAACCACCGGCGAAGACGACCACGGCCCAGAACAGGGCGATCGCCCACACGTGCGGCGGCAGGTTCGAGGCACCGTACCCGTCGATCAGCGCGTAGCGCATCAGGTCCATGTAGACCGCGGCCGGGTTGACCTGCAGCAGCCGGACCGCCAGCTCGGAGCGGCCCTCCATCATCTTGTTGATGGAGAACATGACACCGGAGGTGTACATCCAGGTGCGCAGGATGAACGGCATCAGCTGGGCGAGGTCCGGCGTCTTGGCGCCCATGCGGGCCACGACCAGCGCGAGCCCGGTGTTGAACAGGAACTGCAGCAGCAGGACCGGCACGATCAGCAGCCAGGACGCGCTCGGATAGCTGCCGAAACCGATCGCCACGACGAACATCACGATCATCGAGAAGAGCAGCTGCTGGAGCTGCTGCAGCGAGAAGGAGACGGGCAGCGAGGCGCGCGGGAAGTGCAGGGCGCGCACCAGGCCCAGGTTGCCGGAGATCGCACGGACGCCCGACATGACCGAGCTCTGCGTGAAGGTGAACACGAACACACCCGTGACCAGGAACGGGATGTACACGTCCTGGGACAGGCCGCGGCTCGCGTGCAGGATCACGCCGAAGATGAAGTAGTACACGCCCGCGTTCAGCAGCGGCGTGGCCACCTGCCAGAGCTGGCCCAGCTTGGCCTGGCTGTACTGCGCGGTCAGCTTCGCCTGGGAGAAGGCGAGGATGAAGTGGCGCCGCCCCCACAGCTGGCGGATGTACTCGGCAAGCGAGGGACGGGCGCCGCTCACGGCGAGCCCGTACTTGTCGGCGAGCTGGGCCGCCGTCAGTCCCTCGTCGGGCGACGGTATCGCGCTCACCGCGACACCGCCGTCATGCGTTGTGTGACTCACGAGTGGAAATCCGGACTCTCTTGGGTAAGAAGCTTGCTCTCTTCGGGTAAGAGAAGCTTCTCAGATCACCGGAGGACGGCCCAGCCGGGTCAGCCTCCACACCGTGCGCCAGCGCATCGGGCGGCGGGGACCGCACGGCGTGGCCCAGCCCTCGCGGAAGCCGCCGAACCAGGCCTTCAGCGCCGGCCCGGAGGGGCGGCGGAGCAGGGTGAGCAGCATCCAGACCCCCAGGTAGACGGGGATCAGGGGGACGGGGAGGTTGCGGCGGGCCAGCCAGACCCGGTTGCGGGCGACCATGCGGTGGTAGACCGCGTGCCGCGAGGGCGCGGTCGTCGGGTGGTACAGCACCATGTCGGACCGGTAGTCGATCATCCAGCCGGCGTCCAGCGCCCGCCAGGCGAGGTCGGTCTCCTCGTGGGCGTAGAAGAACTCGTCCGGCAGGCCGCCGACGTCGGCGAAGACCTGGGTGCGGACGGCGTTGGCGCCGCCCAGGAAGGTGGTGACCCGCGAGGAGCGCATCGGGTCGGAGGCGCGCAGCCGGGGCACGTGCCGGCGCTGCGTCTCGCCGGTCTCCGGGTCGGCGATGCGGAAGCTGACGATGCCGAGCTCCGGGTCCGCCTCGAACGCCTCGCGGCACAGCCGGGCGGTGTCGTGGCGGGCGAGCAGGCCGTCGTCGTCCAGGAACAGCAATATGTCGACGTCCCGGCCGCCGGGCCCGAAGGCCTCCGTGCCGACGTTGCGCCCGCCGGGGATGCCCAGGTTCTCGGGCAGCTCGATCGTGCGCACGCCGTCGGGGACGTCCGGGACGGGCGAGCCGTTGCCGACGACGACCACCTCGACCGGGTCGCCGTCCTGCTTGGCGACCGAGTCGAGCAGGGCCCGCAGCTCCTCGGGCCGGTTGCCCATGGTGATGATGACGGCGCCGACCTTCACGGCACTCACTTCAGCCTGCTGGAGGCGAGGATCGACACCAGGTGCAGCAGGGTCTGCAGCAGGGCGATGCCCGCCAGGACGGCGGTGCCGAGACGGGTGAAGAACAGGTCGCCGCGGACCTGGTCCGCCACGGCGAGGACCAGGATGAGCAGCGAGGCCTCGATGCCGAGGATCAGCCGGTGGAACTTGAACGCGGCGGCGGCCCGGCGGGCCAGTGCCATGCCGGAGGTGCGCATCTCGGCGGCGGCCTCCTTCACCGGCGGCTTGCCTGCCTGGTGCCGGGCGACACCGACCAGGTCGGTCTCGGCCTTGATGAGGATCGCGCCGAGCGCGGCGAGGGTGCCCAGGAAGGCCCACAGCCAGTCGATACGGCCGCCGCCCCACAGGTCGGCGGCGCGCAGGCCGAGGCCGACCAGGACGGCCGCGTCGGTCAGATAGGCGCCGACGCGGTCCAGGTAGACCCCGTTCAGCGAGTACTGCTTCTTCCAGCGCGCGATCTCGCCGTCGACGCAGTCCAGCAGCAGGTACATCTGGACGCACACCACGCCGAGGACGGCGCCCCAGATCCCCGGCACCAGGAGCGCCGGGGCCGCGAGCACGCCGAAGACGGTCATCAGGTACGTGAGCTGGTTGGGCGTGACCCTGGTGTTCACCAGGTAGCGGTCGACCCGCAGGGACACCTCACGCATGTAGAGGCGTCCCATCCAGTGCTCACCGCTGCGCCGGTCCTTCACCCCCGCGGGGTGGACGACCGGACGGAGTTCAGCTACCGATGGCCTTGACATAGTCGGCGTAGGTGTCCTTGATCTGGTTCGTCTTGAGGTCGAGGTGTTCGATGATCGTGTAGCGGCCGGGGCGGGTCTCGGGAGCGAACTCCACGGCGCGGACGAACTCGTCCACGGTGAAGCCGATCTCCTCGGGCAGCACCGGAAGCCCGTGCCGGCGCAGCACCTCGGCCATGTACGCCGACTCCTCGTGCGCGCCGCGCAGGTACATCGCGAAGGCCGCGCCCAGTCCGCACTGCTCGCCGTGGGCGGCGGCCCGCTTGGGGTACAGCAGGTCGAAGGCGTGGTTGATCTCGTGGCACGCCCCGGAGGACGGCCGGGAGTCGCCCGACACCGACATGGCGATACCGGTGAGGACGAGGGCCTCGGCCAGCACCTGCAGGAAGCCGTCGTCGCCGACGCCGCCGGGGTGCCGGAGCACCGCCTCGCCGGCCTGCCGGGCCATGGCCGCGGCCAGGCCGTCGATCTTCTCGCCGTTGACCCGGTTGGCCAGCTCCCAGTCCGCGACCGCGGAGATGTTGGAGATGGCGTCGCCGATGCCGGAGCGCACGAAGCGGACGGGCGCCTCACGGATCACGTTCAGGTCGATGACGACCGCGATCGGGTTCGGCACGCCGTACGAGCCGCGGCCCGCGTCGTTGTCGAGGGTCGCGACCGGCGAGCACAGGCCGTCGTGCGCGAGGTTGGTGGCGACGGCCACCAGCGGCAGGCCGACCCGGGCCGCCGCGAACTTGGCGCAGTCGATGATCTTGCCGCCGCCCAGGCCCACGACCGCGTCGTACCGGCCGGCCTTTATGTCGCCCGCCAGCCGGACCGCGTCGTCGATGGTGCCGCCGCCGACCTCGTACCAGCTCGCGCCGGGCAGGGTCGGGGCGATGCGCTCGCGCAGCCGGGCGCCCGAGCCGCCGCTGACGGCGATGGCGAGCCGGCCGGACTGCGAGATGCGCTCGTCGGCGAGCACGCACCCCAGGTCGTCCAGGGCACCCGGGCGGATGTCCACGACGACCGGCGAGGGGATGAGCCGGGTCAGTACTGGCACGCGATCTCCCGTCCGCGGGCGAGGTCGTCGTGGTTGTCGATCTCGACCCACTTGACATCGCCGATCGGCGCCACGTCGATCCGGAAGCCGCGGCCCACCAGCTCCTGGTACCCGTGCTCGTAGAACTGCTGCGGGTCGGTCTCCCAGACCGTCTTCAGCGCGTCGGCCAGCTCGGGGGCGGCGTCGCCCTCGATCAGGGTGACGCCGATGTACTCGCCGGTGGCCTCGGCCGGGTCCATCAGCTTGGTGATCCTCGTCATGCCCTTCTCGGGGTCGACGACGACCTTCATCTCCTCGTCGGCCAGGTTCTTCACCGTGTCCAGGGCGAGGATGATCCGCTTGCCCTCGCCGCGCGCGGCGAGCAGCGTCTTCTCGACGGAGACCGGGTGGACGGTGTCGCCGTTGGCGAGGATCACACCGTCCTTGAGCGCGTCACGGCCGCACCACAGGGAGTAGGCGTTGTTCCACTCCTCGGCCTTGTCGTTGTCGATGAGGGTGAGCTTCAGGCCGTACTTCTGCTCCAGGGCCGCCTTGCGCTCGTACACGGCCTCCTTGCGGTAGCCGACGATGATCGCGACCTCGGTCAGCCCGATCTCGGCGAAGTTGCCGAGGGTCAGGTCCAGCACCGTGATCGAGTCCTCTATCCCCGCAGGCCCCACCGGCACCAGCGCCTTGGGCAGGCTGTCGGTGTAGGGGCGCAGACGCCGTCCGGCGCCGGCCGCCAGCACGAGGCCGATCATGCGGGTTCTCCTTCGTCGTGTACGGCGGGCGCCCCAGCGGACACCCAGAAGCGGATGCTCTCGACGAGCACCACCAGGGCGACGGCCACGGCGAGTGCCGTGAGCGCGACCTTGAACTGCGAAGCGGTGAGCGCCGCGGCCAGGACGGTGACGAGCAGCGTCCGCCCCTCCTGCCCCCCGATGGCGCGGACCAGACCGGCCGGGGGCGCTCCGGCGTTGCCGCGGATGCGGTACACCGTGTCGTAGTGATGGTAGGCGACGGCCGCCACCAGGCCGAAAGCCGCAGGAAGGGCCCCGTTCACGTCCGCGTCGGCCGCCAGTACCAGCACGGTGCCGTACTCGGCGAACCGGAACAGCGGCGGGACGAGCCAGTCCAGGGCTCCCTTGAGGGGGCGGTACAGGGCCCGGCCGGCGGCGGTCGCGTAGACCACGGCACCGGCGACGGGTGCCCAGGCCACGCCGGAGAAGAGGGACACCGCGAGGACGGCCGTGCCGGCCAGGGCGACCAGCAACGGGGAGCCGAGGCGGCCCCGGGTGATCCGGGCCACGAGCGAGGCGAGCGGGCCGTTGTCGGCGAGGTCGGCCAGCGCCTGCGCCGCCCGGTCCGTGCGCCGCGCCTTGCGCGTCACCGACCGCAGCACACGCCCCGCCGTGGTGTACGTCGCGGCGAAGGCGCAGCCGGCGAGCAGGACGTAGAAGGTGATCCGCGGGGTGGTGGCCGCGGTGAGGACCGCGATCATCGCCCAGCGTTCGCCGATCGGCAGGACGATCATGCGCCGCACCCACACCGTCCAGCCGACGCTGTCCAGCTTGTCGGAGAGGGCGGCGGTGGGGCTGGTGTTGGCGGCGGCGTCGTGGTTGGCCTCGTTGAAGGAGAAGTCGACCACGTGCCGGCAGGTCTGCAGGATCATCGCGCCCAGCGCCAGCGCCCACACGTCGTCGCCGCCGCGGGCCGCGCCGAGGGCGAGACCGGCGTAGTAGGCGTACTCCTTGGCCCGGTCGAAGGTGGCGTCGAGCCAGGCGCCGAGCGTGGAGTACTTCAGCGCGTAGCGGGCGAGCTGGCCGTCGGTGCAGTCCAGCACGAAGGAGGCGATCAGCAGCACACCGGCCGCGACGAAGCCCGCGCGGGTGCCGGTCGCCGCGCAGCCGGCCGCGATCAGTGCGGTGAGCAGGGACGCGGTGGTGACCTGGTTCGGGGTGAGGCCCCGGCGGGCGCACCAGCGGGCGAGGTAGCGCGAGTACGGGCTGATGAAGAACGTGGTGAAGAACCCGTCGCGGGACTTCACGGCCGACTTCAGGCGCACGGCCTCGTCGTCGACGGCGGCGACGGCCTGCCGGGCCTCGTTGCGGGCCTGCGGGTCGGCGGGGACGGCGGCGACGAGGCTGCCGAGCACCGGCCGGTACACCTCGACGCCCTCGGCGTCGAGGGCGTCGACGACGCGGTCGGCGAGGCTGTCGAGGGCGGTCGCGGTGCCGCCGCCCGCGGAGGTCTCGCGGGTCAGGGCCCGGCCGAGCGCCTGCCGGGCGGCGGGCTGCGCGGTGACGGCACCGGGGACGGCGGCGAGCGGGAAGCGCGGGTCGGTCAGGCCGAGGCGCAGGGCGTGCGGGTGGCCGACGAAGCGGGCGTCGACCAGGGCCGCGCGGTCGCCCGCGGGAGCGGCGGCGAGCAGGGTCGCGGCCTCGGGGGCGTCCGCGGCCACCTGGACGTCGAAGCCGAGGGACCGCAGATCGCTCTCGAGCGACGATCCGGGGACCGGCTGACCGGTGACGATGGCGGTCGGCAACCGAACTCACTCCCTGGGTGCCGGCGCGCGGGCGCCGGTCTCGTGCGTGATGGGGCGCCCTGCCTGCGGCACCCGGGCGGCATGTCGGCAGAGGCTATCTGATGGGCGGGAGCCCTTGTTCACCGGCCGTTCACGGCCCGGTCCACGGGGGCTGCCCCGGCCTTTGCCGCGATCATCATCGGGGATCCGGGGCCCGCCCCACAAACCCGTCGGCGCAGACCCGGGCATCCGGGACACCTTCCCGGTCCGCATAGGGTGGGCGACCATGACGTGGCTGATCACCGGCGGGGCCGGATACATCGGGGCGCACGTGGCACGGGCCATGGCCGGCGCCGGGGAGAGCGTCGTGGCGCTGGACGACCTGTCGGCCGGGGTGCCGGCGCGGCTCCCGGCCGAGGTGCCCCTGGTCCGGGGCTCGGCGCTCGACGGGGCGCTGGTGAAACGGGTCTGCGCGGAGCACGGTGTGACGGGCGTCGTCCACCTCGCGGCGCGCAAGCAGGTCGCCGAGTCCGTGGCGCAGCCCACCCGCTACTACCGGGAGAACGTCGGGGGGCTCGCCACGCTCCTGGACGCGATCGCCGCGGCGGGCGTGCGCCGGCTGGTGTTCTCCTCGTCGGCGGCCGTGTACGGCAACCCGGACGTGGACCAGATCACCGAGGACACCCCGTGCGCGCCGGTGAACCCCTACGGCGAGACCAAGCTGGCCGGGGAGTGGCTGGTGCGGGCGGCCGGAAAGGCACACGGGATCTCCACGGTGTGCCTGCGCTACTTCAACGTGGCGGGCGCCGCGGCCCCCGGGCTCGCGGACACCGGGGTGTTCAACATCGTGCCGATGGTCTTCGACCGGCTCACCCGTGACGAGGCCCCGCGGATCTTCGGTGCCGACTATCCGACGCCGGACGGCACCTGCGTCCGGGACTACATCCACGTGGCCGATCTCGCCGAGGCCCACCTCGCGGCGGCGCGGCGGCTCGCCGGCGGGGACCTCGCCGGCGATCTGACGCTGAACATCGGCCGGGGCGAGGGCGTCTCGGTGCGCGAGCTGATCTCCGTCATCGGGGAGGTCACCGGGGACCGCCGGGCGCCGCTGGTGGAGGGTCGCCGGCCGGGGGACGCGCCGCGTGCGGTCGCCTCGGCCGAGCGCGCCGCCCGGGCGCTCGACTGGCGGGCCCGGCGCGGGGTGCGCGAGATGGTCGACTCCGCCTGGCAGGGCTGGCAGCTGCACCACGCCCGGTGAGCCCGCACCGCCCTGACCAGCGGATCGTTTCCGCAGGTCAGGGCAGATGACAACGGTGTTCAATGCCGCGTTGCCCCATACCCCCCGCCCGTAGTTCACTGGGTCTTCCGACGGCACTGGGAAGGCGGTTCGCCATGGGGGCAGGGCACGACCACGGGCATGCGCACACCCACGCGCCGCCCACCGGTACGGCCGCGGCCGCCTACCGCGGCCGGCTGCGCGTCGCCCTGGGCATCACGCTCACGATCATGGTCTCCGAGATCGTCGGCGGTCTGCTCGCGGACTCGCTGGCACTGATCGCGGACGCGGCCCACATGGCGACCGACGCGGTGGGCCTGTGCATGGCACTGCTCGCCATCCACTTCGCGAACCGCCCGGCGAGCACCAACCGCACCTTCGGCTACGCCCGCGCCGAGATCCTGGCCGCGCTGGCCAACTGCGTGCTGCTGCTCGGGGTCGGCGGATACGTCCTGTACGAGGCGGTCCAGCGGTTCATGACGCCCGCGGACACCCGGGGCGGCCTGATGGTCGTCTTCGGTCTGATCGGCCTGGTCGGCAACTCGGTCTCGCTGATCCTGCTGATGCGCGGGCAGAAGGAGAGCCTGAACGTGCGCGGCGCCTTCCTGGAGGTGGCCGCGGACGCGCTGGGCTCGGTCGCGGTGCTGATCTCCGCCGCGGTGATCCTGACCACCGGCTGGCAGGCCGCCGACCCGGTCGCCTCGCTGGTCATCGGGCTGATGATCGTGCCGAGGACGCTGAAGCTGCTGCGCGAGACGCTGGACGTGCTGCTGGAGGCGGCCCCCAAGAACGTCGACATGGCGGAGGTACGGGCGCACATCCTGGCGCTGGACGGCGTGGAGGACGTCCACGACCTGCACGCCTGGACGATCACCTCCGGCATGCCCGTGCTGTCGGCGCACGTGGTGGTCAGCTCGGAGGTGCTGAACGCCATCGGCCACGAGAAGATGCTGCACGAGCTGCAGGGCTGCCTGGGCGACCACTTCGACGTCGAGCACTGCACGTTCCAGCTGGAGCCGGGCGGACACGCGGAGCACGAGGCACGGCTGTGCCACTGACGGCTGTGCCACCGACGGTCGCACCGCCGGCGCCCGCACCCGCGACCGATCGGACAGTCGTTCGGCACCCGCCCCGGACGATTCCGTGATCCGCCGGCCGGGAAGATGATCTACCGGGTCCGGCCCCGGTGCCGCGCCGCGCGCGGACGTGCGGGGAAGTGCCGGGAGTGCCGGATTCGTACGGCAGACTTGGGGCGCGAAGACCGAGGCGAAGGATGGGTATGCCGATCACACCTGCCACCGCGACGCACCGTGCGTCGGAGGGCACCGCAGAGGCGATTTTGCTGGAACTGGTCGACGAGAAGGGTGTGACGATCGGCACGGCGGAGAAGCTCGCCGCCCACCAGCCGCCGGGACAGCTGCATCGCGCGTTCTCGGTGTTCCTCTTCGACGAGCAGGGCCGGCTGCTGCTCCAGCAGCGCGCGCTCGGCAAGTACCACTCCCCCGGCGTCTGGTCCAACACCTGCTGTGGTCACCCCTTCCCCGGTGAGGCGCCGTTCGCGGCGGCGGCCCGGCGCACGTACGAGGAGCTGGGCGTGTCGCCGTCGCTGCTGGCGGAGGCGGGGACGGTCCGCTACAACCACCCGGACCCTGCCTCGGGCCTGGTGGAGCAGGAGTACAACCACCTGTTCGTCGGCCTGGTGCAGGCACCGCTCGCGCCGGACGAGGACGAGGTCGCCTCGACCGTCTTCGTGACGGCGGCCGAGCTGGCGGAGCGGCACGCACGCGAACCGTTCTCGGCCTGGTTCATGACCGTGCTGGACGCGGCCCGTCCGGCGATCAGGGAGCTGACGGGCCCGTCCGCGGGCTGGTGAGCGGCGCTACGGCAGCGGCGCGGGCTTGAGCGGCAGGGCGGCCCAGATCACCTTGCCGCCGCTCGCGGTGTGCTCCACGTCGACCACCCCGCCCGCCTCCCGCGCCACCTCGCGGACCAGCAGCAGCCCCCGGCCGCCGGTCCGGCCGTGGTCGGCCTCCAGGGCGGTCGGGCGGTACGGGTGGTTGTCCTCCACGGACACCCGTACCCACTCGGCTCCGACGGCGACCTCCACGGCCAGCACCGGCGACAGCAGCGCCGCGTGCCGGACCGCGTTGGTGACCAGTTCGGAGACGATCAGCAGCAGGCCGTGCACCAGGTCCTCCGAGACCGGCACGCCCTGGCGCAGCAGCAGGTCCCGTACGGCGTGCCGGGCCTGCGGCACCGATGAGTCCACGGCGGCGGCCGTGAACCGCCAGACGCCCTCGTACGGCAGGGGGCCGGGCGGCCGCTCGGCGCCCTCCGCCGGGCGCGCACCGTCCCCGCGCCCGTGGTTGTCCATCGTCCGGTCGCCACCCTCGCGCTCGATTGTCACCACACGTCGAGTGTTGGTAACGATGCGCTGCGGGCCGGACACCTGAACGCAAGTCAGCCGGTATCGAGCGGTTTCTGACCGAGTGCGTATGACACGGTCACGAGAGGGACCGTTCCTGTCCTCGCGGACGCCGCATCCCGAACTATTCGGGTTGTACGCGTTCGGAGTGCCCCTGGTCGGAGACCATGCCGACGACCCGGCGCCCGCCGTAGCCGGTGGCCAGCAGGCCGAGGCCGTCGAAGAGCAGGGCGAGCGAGAAGAAGCAGCCGATGACGTACTGGCTGCTGCTCGGCCAGTGCGCGAGAACCAGGATCCCGAGCAGCAGGTCGAAGACGCCGAGCAGCAGGGTCCAGGCGAACTGCGGACCGCGGACCACCAGGCTGCCGACCAGCCGGAACAGGCCGGCGGCGAGGAACAGCAGGGCGGCGAACATGGTCAGCGCGGCGGCCGTCGCGTGGGGCAGCCGGATGACGACGACACCCGCCGCGATGTTCAGGGCGGCGACGATCACGCCGAGCCAGAAGAAGCTGGTGCCGCGGGCCTGGACGGCGTGCAGCAGGCCGACGACACCGCCGATCAGCAGCAGCCAGCCGAACAGCAGCATCGAGGTCAGCGTGGCGAGGCCGGTGTAGACGAGTCCGACGAGACCGGCGAGGACGAGGATCACGCCGAGCACCGCGAGCCAGCTGAAGCCGCGGTGCAGCTTCGCCGCCTTGCCCCTGGGCTTCCCGGACCTGGCCATCGCCACCTCCTGATATCGCCCGCTTTGTCGGCTACTTCCGTTTTTGTCCCCGTCGGACGGGGTGTCGTAACGCACAGCGGCGGTCCCCGGGCGGGTGGATAGCATCCGCGCATGGACCCCCAGCTGTCGCACCAGGTCACCGGATCCGTCGCCACCGTCGTCATCCGCCACCCCGCCAAGCGCAACGCCATGACGGCCGCGATGTGGCGGGCGCTGCCGCCGCTGCTGGCGGAGCTGGCGGCCGATTCGCGGGTGCGGGCGCTGGTGCTGACCGGGGAGGGCGGGACGTTCTGCGCGGGCGCGGACATCTCCACGCTGCGGGAGTCGCCGCAGGAGGCGCAGGGGCTCGCGGTGGCGGCCGAGGAGGCCCTGGCCGCGTTCCCCAAGCCGTCGCTGGCCGCCGTGCGCGGGCACTGTGTGGGCGGCGGGGCGCAGCTCGCGGCGGCCTGTGATCTGCGGCTGGCGGAGGAGAGCGCGCTGTTCGGGGTGACACCGGCGCGGCTCGGCATCGTCTACCCGGCCTCCTCCACCCGCCGGCTGGTGTCCCTGGTCGGCCCGGCCGCCGCCAAGTACCTCCTGTTCACGGCCGAGTTGATCGACGCCCGGCGGGCGCTGCGCACCGGGCTGGTGGACGAGGTGCTGGCGGAGGGCGAACTGGGGAAGCGGGTCGCCGAGTTGACCGGCGTCCTGGTGGCCCGCTCGCAGCTCACCCAGGCCGCGGCGAAGGAGTTCGCGGACGGCCGGACGGACCGGGACGCCCACTGGGCGGAGCAGGCGCGCGGCAGCGGCGACACCGCGGAGGGCGTCGCCGCGTTCCTGGAGCGCCGGCAGCCGCGCTTCACCTGGAGCGTGCCCGCGTCCGGGTCCGCGCCGGACGCGGCATCGCCGGACGCGGCCGCGTCGGACGTGTCCGCCGCGCACGTGCCCACGTCAGGTTGACACCTGCCTACGTCAGGTTGAAACGGCTGCCCGCGCGCAGTTCCTCGACGAGGTGCGCGGGCGCCTTCCGCGGGGAGCCGGCGTCGTACGGCGGCTGCGGGTCGTACTCGGTCAGCAGCTGGACGGCCTGGGCGTGTTCGTCGCCGGCGATCCGGCCGGACAGGGTGAGGGCCATGTCGATGCCGGCGGAGACCCCGGCCGCGGTGACGTACTTGCCGTCGGTCACCACCCGCTCGCCGACCGGCTCCGCGCCGAACGTCCGCAGCAGCTCCAGGGCGGTCCAGTGGCTGGTCGCCCGCCGCCCCCGGAGCAGTCCCGCGGCGGCGAGCAGCAGCGAGCCCGAGCAGACGGAGGTCGTCCAGGTGCTCGCCGCGTCGGCCGCGCGCAGCCACTGCAGCAGGACCGGGTTGTCCAGCTGCTCCTGGGTGCCGGGCCCGCCCGACACGACGACGACGTCGGGCTCGGGCACCTCGTCCAGGGCCCGGTCCGCCGAGAGCGCGAGGAACCCGGTGTCGGCGCGGACGGTCCCGGTCCGCTCGGCGACGAAGTCCAGCCGCACGCCGGGGAGCCGGCTGAGGATCTCGTAGGGGCCGACGACGTCCAGCGCGGTGAAACGGTCGTAGACGACCAGGGCGATGTGCATGGGGGTCCTTTCCGGGTTCAGCGGGTGGGGGCCGGGTGGAAGCGGGTGCGGTACTCCCTGGGAGGTGTGCCCAGGGACTTGAGGAAGGCCCGGCGCATGGCCTCGGGGGTGCCGTAGCCGCTCGCGCGGGAGATGTCCTCGATGCCGCCGGCGGTGTCCTCCAGCAGCCGGCGGGCGTGTTCGAGGCGGATCCGGTCCACGTAGCGGCCGGGGGTCATGCCGGTCTCCTCACGAAAGGCGCGCGCGAAGTGGCGCGGTGACAGCCGGGCCCGGGCGGCGAGCGACTCGACCGTGAGGTCACCGGCCGGGTGCTCGGTGATCCACCGCTGGACCTCCCTGAGGGGCTCGCGCCGCGCGGTCTGCGCGGCGAGCTGCGCGCTGAACTGGGCCTGGTTGCCCGGCCGGCGCAGGAACACCACCAGCCGCCGGGCGACGGCCAGTGCCACGTCGCGGTCCAGGTCCTCCTCCACCAGGGCGAGCGCGAGGTCGATCCCGGAGGTCACGCCGGCGGAGGTGGAGACGCTCCCGTCGCGGACGTAGATCGGCTCCGGTTCCACCGTGACGTCCGGGTGGTCGCGGGCGAGCTTGTCGCAGTAGGCCCAGTGGGTCGTCGCCCGGCGGCCGTCGAGCAGGCCCGCCGCGGCCAGCAGGAGCGCGCCGGTGCACACCGAGACCAGCCGCCGGGGCCGCGGGCCGTGGTCGCGCAGCCACTCCACGAGCCGGGGTTCGACACGGCGCGTTCCCGCACCGCCGGGGACCACCAGGGTGTCCGGCACCGGGGCCCGGCCGAGGGCCCCGTCCGGTACGAGGCGCAGCCCGCCGGAGGTGCGGACGGGCCCGCCGTCGAGGGAGGCCGTACGGATCCGGTACGTGCCGGGCGTGTGGGTCTCGGCGCCGGAGAACACCTCGAGCGGTCCGGTGACGTCGAGGCTCTGCACCTCGTCGAAGAGGACGAACAAAACGGTTCGCTGCGGCATGTCCCCGATTCTTCGACGGCCCTTGCATGGCCGCAATGACGAGTTTCCCACCTTTCCTGCCACGCGGGCATGGGCCGTGCCCGCCGAGGTACCCGGCCCCCGACAACGAGACCCGCGGGAAGGGAGTTCATTCGTGTTCCGTGCCATCGCAGACGTGCTGCGGCAGATCGGCGGAGCCGTCGCCACGGTCGTCACGCTGCCGTTCCGGGCGCTCGCCCGGCTGTTCGGCGGAGCCTCGTCCACCGCGCGCGGCAGCCGGGCCTGACCTTGGGGCCCGGCGCCCCGCCGGGGTGCCGCCCTGATCCCCGGATGTCGGTGTCACCTGCCACAATTGCCGCGCAACCTCAGTGGAGAAGGCGGTACGGGATCGTGACGACACCCGGGTCCATCGAAGCAGGATCCATCGAAGGCAGGATCGCCGAGGAGCTCGGCGTACGGGAGCGGCAGGTGAAGGCCGCGGTGGAGCTGCTGGACGGCGGTTCGACGGTGCCCTTCATCGCCCGCTACCGCAAGGAAGCGACCGAGATGCTCGACGACGCGCAGCTGCGCACGATCGAGGAGCGGCTGCGCTACCTGCGGGAGCTGGAGGAGCGGCGCACGGCGATCCTGGAGTCGGTGCGCGAGCAGGGCAAGCTCACCGAGCAGCTCGAGGCGCAGATCCGGGGCGCCGAGACCAAGGCGCGTCTGGAGGACATCTACCTCCCCTACAAGCCCAAGCGGCGCACCAAGGCGCAGATCGCCCGCGAGGCGGGCCTGGAGCCGCTGGCCGACGGCCTGCTGGGCGACCCGACGGTCGAGCCGCAGGCCGCCGCCGCCGCGTTCGTGGACGCCGGCAAGGGCGTCGCCGACCCGCAGGCCGCGCTGGAGGGCGCCCGGGCGATCCTCACCGAGCGGTTCTCGGAGGACGCCGACCTGATCGGCGAGCTGCGCGAGCGCATGTGGGTGCGCGGGCGGCTGGTCGCGAAGGTGCGGGAGGGCAAGGAGGAGGCCGGCGCCAAGTTCGCCGACTACTTCGACTTCGCCGAGCCGTTCACGGAGCTGCCCTCGCACCGCGTGCTGGCGATGCTGCGCGGTGAGAAGGAGGAGGTCCTGGACCTCGTCCTGGAGCCGGAGGAGCCCGCCGAGTCCCCGTCGGCGCCGTCGTCGTACGAGGGCACCGTCGCCGCCCGGTTCGGAATCGCCGACCGGGGCCGCCCCGCCGACAAGTGGCTGAAGGACACGGTCCGCTGGGCCTGGCGCACCCGCATCCTCGTCCACCTCGGCATCGACCTGCGGCTGCGCCTTCGTACCGCCGCCGAGGACGAGGCGGTGAACGTGTTCGCCGCGAACCTGCGCGACCTGCTGCTGGCCGCCCCGGCCGGCACGCGCGCGACGCTGGGCCTGGACCCCGGTTTCCGTACGGGCGTGAAGGTGGCCGTGGTCGACGCCACCGGCAAGGCCGTCGCCACCGATGTGATCTACCCGCACGTCCCGGCCAACAAGTGGGACGAGGCGATCGCGAAGCTGGCGAGGCTCGCGAAGGACCACGCGGTGGACCTCGTCGCGATCGGCAACGGCACGGCGTCCCGCGAGACGGACAAGCTCGCCACCGAACTCATCGCCAGGCACCCCGAGCTGAAACTCACGAAGGTGATGGTGTCCGAGGCGGGCGCGTCGGTGTACTCGGCCTCGGAGTACGCCTCGCGGGAGCTGCCCGGCATGGACGTGTCGCTGCGCGGCGCGGTCTCCATCGCCCGGCGCCTGCAGGACCCGCTGGCCGAGCTGGTGAAGATCGACCCGAAGTCGATCGGCGTCGGCCAGTACCAGCACGACCTGTCCGAGGTGAAGCTGTCCCGCTCGCTGGACGCGGTGGTGGAGGACTGTGTGAACGGCGTCGGAGTGGACGTCAACACGGCGTCCGTGCCGCTGCTCTCGCGGGTGTCCGGCATCTCGTCCGGCCTGGCCGAGAACATCGTGGCGCACCGGGACGCCAACGGCCCCTTCCTGTCCCGCTCGGCCCTGAAGAAGGTGGCCCGGCTGGGCCCGAAGGCGTACGAGCAGTGCGCGGGCTTCCTGCGCATCCGCGGCGGCGACGACCCGCTGGACGCCTCCAGCGTCCACCCCGAGGCCTACCCGGTGGTGCGCCGCATGGTGAAGACCACCGGTCAGGAGGTGGCCTCGCTCATCGGCAACACGGGCGTGCTGCGCTCGCTGCGGCCCGCCGACTTCGTGGACGACACCTTCGGCCTGCCGACGGTGACGGACATCCTGAAGGAGCTGGAGAAGCCGGGCCGCGACCCGCGTCCCGCCTTCAAGACCGCCACCTTCAAGGAGGGCGTGGAGAAGATCTCGGACCTGTCCGCCGGGATGGTCCTGGAGGGCGTGGTGACGAACGTGGCCGCCTTCGGCGCGTTCGTGGACGTCGGTGTCCACCAGGACGGCCTGGTGCACGTGTCGGCGATGTCGAAGACGTTCGTGAAGGACCCGCGCGATGTGGCGAAGCCCGGTGACATCGTCAAGGTGAAGGTCCTGGACGTGGACATCCCGCGCAAGCGGATCGCGCTGACGCTGCGGCTGGACGACGAGGCCGCCGCCCCTCAGGGCCAGGGCGGCGGCCGGCAGCAGCGGGGCGGCGGCGCCCGGCCGCCCCAGCAGCGGCAGGGGCAGGGGCAGCGGCAGGGCCGCGGCGGTGACCGGGGCGGCCGTCAGGCCCCGCCGCCGTCCAACAGCGCGATGGCGGACGCCCTGCGCCGCGCGGGGCTGGTGGACCCGAAGCGCGGGGGCCGCTGAGCCGGCCTTCCGGCCCCGGCAACGGGGGTTACTGAGTCGGCCCTCCGGCCCCGGCAACGGGGGTCGCTGGATCCGGCCTTCTTGCCCCGGCAACGGGGGTCGCCGGATCCGGTCTTCTTGCCCCGGCAACGGGGGTCGCCGGGGCCGGGCGGGCGTGTCCTGGCACGGGCACACGTCCCGCCGGGGGCCGTCGCGCACAGATGCCCCGCCGCCGCGCGGGTGACCCCGACACGGACAGGCCCCGCCGGGGCCGGGTGAGCCCCGGCGGCGGCGCGCGTCCCGGCCGGTGTCGGGGTCCTGACGGCGGCGCGGCCCGCCGTCGTCCCGCCCGCCCCGGAACGGGCACACGTCCCGTCGGGGGCCCATGGGACCCGACGCGCAAAGGCGCCACCAGGACCGGGCACACCCCGCCAGCGGCGGCGCGCGGACCGGCCTCGTCGGGGCGTCCTAGCGCTCCGTCACCTTTCCGGCCGCCACGTCCAGGTGCCGGGTCACCTGGACCGCGTCCAGCATCCTGCGGTCGTGGGTGACCAGGAGCAGCGTGCCCTCGTAGGAGTCGAGGGCCGACTCCAGCTGTTCGATGGCGGGCAGGTCGAGGTGGTTCGTCGGCTCGTCCAGGACGAGGAGGTTGACGCCCCGGCCCTGGAGCAGCGCCAGCGCGGCGCGGGTGCGTTCCCCCGGGGACAGACTCGCCGCCGGGCGCAGTACGTGATCGGACTTCAGGCCGAACTTGGCGAGCAGCGTGCGCACGTCGACCGGTTCGGTCTCGGGGACGGCCGCGCAGAAGGCGTCGAGCAGGTTCTCGGGGCCGTGGAACACCTTGCGGGCCTGGTCCACCTCGCCGACCAGGACGCCCGAGCCGAGGGCCGCGTGCCCGGAGTCGAGCGGGACGCGGCCGAGCAGCGCGCCGAGCAGGGTCGACTTCCCGGCGCCGTTGGCCCCGGTGACCGCCACCCGGTCCGCCCAGTCGATCTGCAGGGAGACCGGGCCGAAGGTGAAGTCGCCGCGCCGGATCTCGGCGTCGCGCAGCGTGGCCACCACCGCGCCCGAGCGCGGGGCGGAGGCGATCTCCATCCGCAGCTCCCACTCCTTGCGCGGCTCCTCGACCACCTCCAGCCGCTCGATCATGCGCTGCGTCTGCCGGGCCTTGGCGGCCTGCTTCTCGCTGGCCTCGCTGCGGAACTTGCGGCCGATCTTGTCGTTGTCGTTGCCCGCCTTGCGCCGGGCGTTCTTGACGCCCTTGTCCATCCAGGCCCGCTGCATCCGGCCCCGGTCCTCGAGGGCGTTCCTCTTCCCCTCGTACTCCTCGTACTCCTCGCGGGCGTGCCGGCGGGAGACGTCCCGCTCCTCCCGGTAGGCCGCGTAGCCGCCGCCGTAGAGGTTGATCCGGCCCTGCGCCAGGTCGAGTTCGAGGACCTTGGTGACCGTGCGGGTGAGGAACTCGCGGTCGTGGCTGACGACGACCGTGCCCGCGCGCAGGCCGGTGACGAAGCGTTCCAGACGCTCCAGTCCGTCGAGGTCGAGGTCGTTGGTGGGCTCGTCCAGCAGGAAGACGTCGTAGCGGGACAGCAGCAGGGAGGCGAGTCCGGCGCGGGCCGCCTGGCCGCCGGAGAGGGCGGTCATCGGCTGGTCCAGGCCGACGGCGAGGCCGAGGGAGTCGGCGATCTCCTCGGCGCGCTCCTCCAGGTCGGCGCCGCCCAGATCGAGCCAGCGCTCCAGGGCGGCCGCGTAGGCGTCGTCGGCGCCGGGCGCGCCGTCCACCAGGGCCTGGGTGGCCTCGTCCATGGTGCGCTGGGCCTCCGCGACGCCCGTGCGGCGGGCGAGGAACTCGCGGACGCTCTCCCCCGGCCTGCGCTCCGGCTCCTGGGGCAGATGGCCGACGGTCGCGGCCGGCGGGGACAGCCGCAGTTCGCCCTGCTCGGGCGGGGTGAGTCCGGCGAGCATCCGCAGCAGGGTGGATTTGCCGGCGCCGTTGGCACCGACCAGACCGATCACGTCACCGGGGGCGACGACGAGGTCGAGCCCGGCGAACAGGGAGCGGTCGCCGTGGCCGGCGGCGAGGTTCTTTGCGACGAGGGTGGCAGTCATCAGGCGCCGATCCTAATGCGCCGGGCGCCGGCGGCTCAGCCCGCGTTCCCCCGGGTCACCGGCGCCACGAGCACGCCTCCCGGCGTCCGGGCGACGAGGTACGCCTCCCCCTTGACCGCCTTCGGCTCCAGCGCGATGCGATGGCGGCCGGTCTCCAGGAGGCCGTCGAACACCTCCCGGGCACGGTTGCGGTAGAACCGGTCGAGGCGGTACGCGGTGATCCGCACCCGGCACGGCGAGATCACCTCGACGTCCGCGACGGTGCCGGCGGCGGACAGCGCGGTCAGCCGGTGCCGCGGGAGGGGGCCGCGGTCCAGGGCGTGCTCGATCTGGGCGACGAGCAGCGGAACGATCGGGGCGAGCCCGTCCACCGGGGTGACCTCCGCCCCGGCGCGCTCGAAGGCCTCGAGCACGGCGGCCCGTTCCGCCGCGCCGACCGCGCGGCCGAAGGCGACGGCGCCGTAGCCGCGCAGTTCCTCGGCGGAGACGTCCCGGGCGTCCTGGATGATGTCGGCGCCGATGCCGATGGTGCGCAGCGCGGCGGCCAGCCGGGCGAGGACGGCGACGCGGGCGCCGATCAGCAGGACCCGGCGGCGGGGCGGGGAGGCTTCCTCGAGCAGGGCGTCGAGGGCCGCGCGGTACTCCGCGCCGTGGAAGCGGAACGGTCCCAGCCCGTGGTAGCCGCCCAGCTCCAGGTCCGCGTGCACGTCCGTCTGCCAGGCGAAGTCCCGCCAGATGTAGTCCTCGCCGTCGCGCTCGATGACGGCGGTGACCGCTCCGCAGCCCAGGTCCTCGCACTCGGGGCAGCCGTAGATCACGAACCGGCCGTCCGGGAGCGGCGGTTCGGCCTCCAGCAGCAGCGCCCGCACCTGCGCGGTGAAGATGGCGGGCGGGACGTCCGAGGCGAGCGGGGAGACGGCGTCCAGGTCGGACAGCCTGAACAGCAGCGGCCGGCCGTCCACGAGGAAGTCCACGAAGTCCCGGTGGACCTGGTAGCCGCCGTCGGCGAGGACACCGCCGGCGCGCATCGCCGGTGCCAGGCCGAAGGTCGCGAAGCGGGCAGACATGCTGTGAGTATCCCCACGCCGAAACCGGGGTGAGCGCGGCATGTCACATTCGTCCGGGAGCGGCCTATCGTCCTGGCGTGGACAACGAGCCGAGTGACGAAGTGATCGTGGTCGGGGCCGGGGTCGCCGGGCTGACGACGGCCGTGGTGCTGGCCGAGTCCGGGCGGCGGGTGCGGGTGTGGGCGCGCGAGCCCGCCGGGCGTACGACCTCGGCGGTCGCCGGCGGGCTGTGGTGGCCCTACCGCATCGAGCCGGAGCCGTCGGTGGGTGAGTGGGCGCTGCAGACCCTCGCCGTGTACGAGGAGCTGGCGGACCGGCCGCGGGAGACGGGCGTACGCCTGGTCGAGGGCGTACACCGGGGCGCCCGGCTGGACGGGCTGGGTGCGTGGGCGAGCCGGGTGCCGGGGCTGCGGGCGGTGCCCGGCGGGCTGGCCGCGCGGCTGCCGGTGCTCGACATGCCGGTCCACCTGGTGTGGCTGCGGGAGCGGCTGGCGAGGGCGGGCGGGACGGTGGAGCTCCGCGAGGTGGCCGACCTGGCCGCCGTGCCCGCCGCCGTCGTGGTCAACTGCACGGGTCTCGGGGCCCGTTCGCTGGTGCCGGACCCGGCGGTGCATCCCGTGCGCGGGCAGCTGGTCGTCGTGGAGAACCCGGGGATCACGACCTGGTTCACGTCCGTCGAGCACGCGTCCGCGGTCTCGACGTACGTCATCCCGCAGCCGGGCGGGCTGCTGCTGGGCGGTACGGCTGAGGACGGCGCCTGGTCGGCGGAGCCGGATCCGGACACCGCCGCGGCGATCGTCGAGCGGTGTGCGGCGGTGCGGCCGGAGATCGCCGGTGCGCGGGTGCTCGCCCACCGGGTCGGGCTGCGCCCGGCCCGGGACGCGGTACGGCTGGAGCGGCAGCCCCTGGCCGGCGGCCGCGCCGTGGTCCACAACTACGGCCACGGCGGAGCGGGGATCACCGTGGCGTGGGGGTGCGCGCGGGAGGCGGCCGGGCTGGCGTTCCCGGCCGCCTGAGCCCTCGTCGGGGCGGTGGGGCGGCGACTACCCCGGAATGTGTTCGGCGGTGCGCGGTGCTCGTACGCCGTGCAGAGCCTTCGGTGACGGAGCCGCTCCCGTGGCGTCGGCCGTGGCCCGGGCGAACGCCGCCGCGCCGCCGACCAGCGGCAGCCTGGCCGCCGTACCCGACAGGGACACCGCCAGCGTCGGTGTGGTGGACGGCGGGTCGATGAGGTCCTTGTCCGTGCCCGCGACGATCAGGGCGAGGCGGTGCCCCTCGGGGACGACGTGGTCGGTGGCCGCGAGACGCAGCGTCATCGTGTACGCCCTGCCCGGGGTGAGCGGGACGCCCTTGCCGAGCGAGGCGTAGTGGCCGAGATCGGCCCAGCCGCGGCTGAAGACGGTGTAGTCCACCTGGGCCGTCTTCGCCCTGGTCTCCTTGAAGCAGGAGCTGTCCCCGGCGGTGCTCGCGCCCCAGCAGGTGCGGTTGTCGAGGGTGGTGATGCCCTCGGCGGCGTCCGCGTAGTCACGGATGGTGTCCGGGCCGAGGTCGACCAGGACCGCGGACAGGTGGGCCGAGGCCGTGCTGGGCGTCGCGGTCACCGTCACCGTGGACGAGCCGGACAGGCGCAGGTCGTGGGTGAGCGGCGCGGTGAGGAAGCCGGCCTTCTCCGGGGTGGACGTGGTCAGGCGGGCCGCCCAGTCGGTCTCGCTGCGCTTGGGGTCGTCGGTGAAGGTCTCGGTGCCGGAGGCCGCGTGGAGACCCAGCGTGCCGACGCCGGCGCGGCTGCCGGGGGCCGGGTGCAGGGTGGTGGTGCGGGTGCCGGCGGGCGGCCAGACGCGGGAGGTGACCCACTGTCCGGGGTGGCGTTCGACGTCGGCCATCGGCTCCCGGTCGATGCCGTTGTCGTAGCCGAGGAGTTCGTGGTCGAACCAGCGGTGCAGGGTGTCGACCCAGGCGCCGCGCCGGTAGTCGAAGGGGTCGACGTGGCCGGTCTGGGACAGCCAGATCTTGCGCTCGACGCCGTGCGCGGCGAGGGCGTCCCACCACTGGCCGAAGTGCTTGGTGCGGACGTTGAGGTCCTGCATGCCGTGCACCAGGAACACGCTGGCGCGCACCCTGCCCGCGTCCTTGACGTAGTCCCGCTCGGTCCACAGCCCGGTCCAGTCGCCGCTGCGCGGGCTGCCGTCGGCGAGCTTCTTCTGCACGGCCGCGCAGTGGGCCCGGGCCTCGTCGCTCTGGACGTAGCCGGCCAGTTCGTCGGGGCCGCCCTCGTACAGCGGGGCGCCCTGGGCGAAGTAGTAGTCGTACCAGGAGGAGATGCCGCTGATCGGGACGATGGTCTTCAGGCCCTTGACGCCGGTGGCGGCGACGCCGTTGGCGATGGTGGCGTCCCAGCTCTTGCCGATCATGCCGGTGCGGCCGTCGGTCCAGGTGGCTCTGACCGTCTTGGTGCCGGTGCGGGTGGTGTACGCCCTGGCGCGGCCGTTCAGCCAGTCGACGACGGACTTCGCGGACAGGATGTCGGAGCGGCCGCCGACGTCCACGCAGCCGTCGGAGCGGTTGGTGCCGGCGAGGTCGACGCCGACGAAGGCGTAGCCGCGGGGCACGAAGTAGTTGTCGTAGAACAGCGGCATCTGGACGACGTGGCCGTACCCGTCGTACGTCTTGACCTGGCTCTCGTTGCCGCGCCCGCAGCAGGAGTAGTAGGGGCTGGCGTCCATGATGACCGGAACCTTGCGGCCCTGCCGGGCCGGTTCGGCGGGCCGCACGATGTCGGCGGCGACCCGGTCGGTCTTTCCGTCGCCGTCCCCGTCGAGGCCGGTGTCCACCCAGACCGCCTCACGGACCGCGTGCGCGTACGAGTAGACGGGCCGGCTCTCGCGGGGTGACCTGCTCTGCTGGGTGGCGGCCTGGGCGGCGGCCGGGGTGAGGAAGGCGGCCGTCAGGATGGCGACGACCCCGGTGGCGAGCGTTCTCCAGATCGTGAAGCGCGTTCTCATCGGCATGCGCGGACGGTACTCCGGTCAACTGCCCGGCATAAGAGGGTTTTGCGGCGCCCAGCGTGTCGCGTGACGGCCGAATGGCGATCGTGTGACAGCAGTGACCATGGACAGGTCAGGGGCCACAGGGACTGAATAGGCTCCGAACACACCCTCCGTCCCGACGACTTGGAGCTGACGTGCACCGCAGAATCATCGCGCCGGGCGCACTCGCGGCGGCCTCCCTCCTGCTGGCGATCCCGGCATCGGCCGCGAGCTACTCCCCCGGTGCGCCGGGCATCGGCGACCCCTACTACCCGTACTACGGCAACGGCGGCTACGACGTCTCCCACTACGACCTGCGGCTGCGGTACCAGCCGAAGACGGACGAACTGCAGGGCACGGCGACGATCCTGGCGAGGACCACGCAGGACCTGTCCCGCTTCGACCTGGACTTCCTGCTGGACGTGAGCGAGGTGCGGGTGAACGGCGCGAAGGCCGCGTTCACCCACTCCGGGCAGCACGAACTGGTCGTCACGCCGAAGACGCCGCTGGCCGAGGGCACGCCGCTCACCGTCGTCGTCCGCTACAGCGGGGTGCCGTCGACGAAGAGCGCCTACGGCTTCACCACCTGGCACCGCACCCCCGACGGTGCGGTGGCGGCCGACGAGCCCGAGTCCGCCTGGTGGTGGTTCCCGAGCAACGACCACCCGAGGGACAAGGCCACCTACGACGTGTCGGTGGCCGTGCCGGACGGCACCCAGGCCATCTCCAACGGCACGCTGCAGGCGACCTCTTCGAAGCTGGGCTGGACGCGTTACTCCTGGCGGCAGAACAAGCCGCAGGCGACCTATCTGGCCACGCTCGCGCTGGGCAAGTTCGACATCACCACCGGCACGTCCGACGGCGGAGTGCCGATCGTCAACGCCTACAGCAAGGACCTCGGCGACAACGACGGGGCCGCGCGGGCGAGCGTGGAGCGCACCGGCGAGATCGTGGACTGGCTGAGCGGCTATTTCGGGCCGTATCCGTTCGCCTCGGCCGGCGGGTACGTGCCGAACACCACCACCGGGTACGCGCTGGAGACGCAGACCCGCGTCTACTACAGCCCGAAGCAGTTCGCGAAGGGCGCCAACACGTCGCTGGTCGTGCACGAGCTGGCCCACCAGTGGTACGGCGACGACGTGTCGCTCAAGGGCTGGAAGGACATCTGGCTCAACGAGGGCTTCGCGTCGTACGCGCAGTGGCTGTGGTCCGAGCACGAGGGCGAGGGCACCGCGCGGCAGCTCGCCGACTACGTGTACGCCTCGCACCCGGCCGACGACCCGTTCTGGACGGTCGCGCCCGGCGACCCGGGCCCGGACAAGCAGTTCGACGACGCCGTCTACGACCGGGGCGCCCTCGCCCTGCAGGTGCTGCGCGACAAGGTCGGTGACGACGCGTTCTTCCGCATCCTGAAGGGCTGGCCGAAGAAGCACGCGTACGGCAACGCCTCGGTGGCCGACTTCCGCACGTACGCCGAGCAGGTGTCCGGCAAGCCGCTCGCGGGGCTGTTCGACACCTGGCTGTTCCAGCCGTCGAAGCCGGCCGCGCCCGCGGCCCGCGCCGCGTCCCTGGCGACGGCGGGCACGGCGGTGGCCCAGCCGCGTTCCTGGAAGAGGATCGAGGCGGCCCACGGCGGCCACGGGCACTGAGCCTGCCGCGCGCCGGACGGCCTGGCGGGCGCCCGACGGCCTGGCGGGCGCCCGACGGCCTGGCGGGTCCGACCGGGCGACCGGTTGGACCTGCCGGGGCGGCGCCGGGCGTCAGCTCCCCGTCAGCGCAGCGCCCGGGCGTTCGCGGCCGGCGCGTGACCGCGACCGGCGCGTGGCCGTGGCGGTGGTCGGCCGTGGTCGTGGCTGTGGTCGGCCGTGGTCGTGGCTGTGGCCGGCCGTGGTCGTGGCTGGTTGTGGCTGTGGCTGGCCGGGGCGGGCGCGTAACCGTCGCCGACGCTTGGCCGTGGTCGGCGCGTGACCGTGACCGTGGGTGGCCGCGGCCTGGGCACGACCGTGGCCGACGCACGACCGTGGCCGTGGCCGTGGCTGGTTGTGGCCGTGGCCGGCCGGGGCCGGCGCGTAACCGTCGCCGACGCTTCGCCTTGGTCGGCGCGTGACCGTGGCTGGCCGCGGCCGGCGCATGACCGTGGCGGTGGTTGACCTTGGCCGTGGCCGGCCGGGGCCCGCGCGTAACCGTCGCCGACGCTTCGCCGTGGTCGGCGTGCGTGCGGGCCGTGGCCGGCGCGCGGCCGACGTGTGGCCGCGGCCGGCGTGTGTGCCGGCCGTGGCTAGCGGCTCGGTTCGGCCTGTTGCAGCAGTGCGTCCCGGCCTATCGACTCCGCTCGGGAGGCCGGGACCGTGCAGGCGTGGGCGCCCGCGACCGCGCCGTAGCGGGCGCAGATCCCGGGCGGCTCGCCGCCCAGGCGGCCGTAGAGGAACGCGGCGGCGAAGGCGTCGCCCGCGCCGTTGGAGTCCACCACCGGCGCGGACGGCACCGCCACGGGCACCCGCGTCAGCTCGCCGCCGGCCAGCAGATACGCGCCGTCGGCCCCGGCGGTGGCGACGACGGCCTCGGCCCGGCCCCGCTCGGCGATGCGCCGCATGGTCCGCTCGGGGTCGGTCAGCGCGGCGGCCGAGAGGAAGACGACATCCGCCGCGTACGCGAAGGGTTCGTGGTACGGGTTCTCGCCGTCCCAGTCGTGCAGGTCCGTGGACAGCGGGACGCCGGCCGCCGTCAGCACCGGCAGTGCCTCGGCGCACGGCTGGGTGATGGTCACGTGCACATGCCGGCTCGCCCGGGCCAGCCGGCGCAGCAGCTCCGCGGGGAAGCGGTCCCCGGGCCGGGCCCGGCTGGTGTCGTACAGGGACAGGCGGCGGCCGTCGGGACCGACGAGGTTGACCGCCCGCCTGGTGCCGGCCGGCTGTGGCAGCGCGGTCAGCGCGATGCCGTGCTCGCGGTGCAGGGCGCGGACGAGGTCGCCCTCGGGGTCGTCGCCGAGCAGGTCGAGGTGGTGGGTGCGCAGACCGAGCGCGGCCAGCCCCAGCGCGACGAAGTCGCCGGTCTGTCCGGCCCGGGTGCGGATCCCGGTGTCGATCATGTAGCTGTCGGCGTACGGCAGGGGCAGCTCGGGGACGTGGATGATCGTGTCCACGCCCGCCCCGCCCAGCACCAGGACGTCCGTCGCATCGCTCCCCGGCGTCATCGGCCGCCCCCCGCGTGGTCGTACACGGTCACCGCGATCCCCCGTCCCACCAGCCGCTCGGTGACGAGCGGCTCCACGCGGGACCAGGTGCCGCCCGCCAGACCGCAGCCTATGCGGGGCATGTGCACCGACGCGCCGCGTTCGATCACTTCGCCGGCGAGGCGGGCCAGGGCGGTGTCGATCGCCTCGTAGCGGACCGGGACGCCCTTGCTGCCCGTCCTGATTCCGTGCTGGCCGATCATGTTGGCCACCCACAGGGACCGCCCGACCTCGACCAGCTGGACGGCGCCCAGTGCGAAGTCGTTCCTCGCCCGGTCACGGTGCCAGGCGCGGTAGGCCGCCTCCGGCTGCGGCCAGCGGCGCGAGAGCGCGAGCACGAAGCCCTTCCCCCAGCCGCCGATGTCGTTGCAGACATGGGCGATCACCTTGCCGCCCTTGACCGACGGCACGGTGGCGTCACCCCGGACGTATGTGATCTCCAGCATGACGCCACCGTAGGCGATGCCACTGACAGTGGCTCGGGGGGTTTTCCGGGGCCGCTACTTCGTCTGCTTCGACAGGTCCCGGCCGGCGTTCTGCGCCACCCGGCGGCGCACGCCGAACCAGCCGGCGACCAGCACGACGGCGAGCACCGGGATCAGCAGGATGGTCTTCCGGCCGACCTCGGGGTCGTTCCACATCATGCCCAGGCAGACCAGCAGGAACGCGATCGTCGCGATCTCGGTGACCGGGCTGAACTTCAGCCGGAAGTCCGGACGGGTCGCCAGGCCGGCGCGGGCACGGCGGACGAAGATCATGTGGCAGAGCATGATGATCACCCAGGTGCTGATGATCCCGAGAGAGGCCACGTTCAGCACGATCTCGAAGGCCTGGCTGGGCACCAGGTAGTTCAGGCCGACGCCGAGGACACAGACCGCGCAGGTCAGCAGGATGCCGCCGTAGGGCACCTGGCTGCGGTTCATGCGGGCGGTGAACTTCGGGGCGGAGCCCGCCATGGCCATGGAGCGCAGGATGCGGCCGGTGGAGTACAGGCCGGAGTTCAGCGAGGACATGGCGGCGGTCAGGACGACCAGGTTCATCACGTCACCGGCCGCCGGGACGCCGATCTTCGACAGGACCGTGACGAACGGGCTCTCATCGGCGGAGTACACCGAGCCGGGCAGCAGCAGGGCGAGCAGCACGACCGAGCCGACGTAGAACAGGCCGACGCGCCACATGATCGAGTTCACCGCGCGGGGGACGACCTTCTCCGGCTCGGCGGTCTCACCGGCGGCGACGCCGACCAGCTCCAGGGCGGCGTAGGCGAAGATCACGCCCTGCATGACCAGGACGACCGGCATCGCACCGTGCGGGAGGAGCCCGCCGTGGTCGCTGATGACGCTCAGACCGGGGGTGTGGCCGTCGACCTTGTGCTGGGTGGCCAGCAGGAAAATGCTGATCAGCATGAAGCCGACGATGGTGGCGACCTTGATGATCGCGAACCAGAACTCCATCTCGCCGAAGATCTTCACCGAGATCAGGTTCACGGCCAGGACCACCGCGAGGGCGATCAGCGCCAGCACCCACTGGGGGATGCTGGTGAACATGGACCAGTAGTGCGTGTAGAGCGCGATCGCGGTGATGTCGGCGATGCCGGTGGTCGACCAGTTGAGGAAGTACATCCAGCCGGCGACGTAGGCGCCCTTCTCGCCCAGGAACTCACGGGCGTACGACACGAACGACCCGGAGGACGGGCGGTACAGGACCAGCTCGCCCAGGGCCCGGACGACGAAGAAGGCGAAGACGCCGCAGACGAGGTAGGCCAGGGCGAGGGCCGGGCCCGCGTTGTGCAGCCGGCCGCCGGCGCCCAGGAGGAGTCCGGTGCCGATGGCGCCGCCGATGGCGATCATGTTGACGTGGCGGGCCTTGAGGTCCTTGCTGTAACCGGCGTCGCCCGCGTCCGCGGGCGTCGTGGCCACCTCGGGACGGGTCGAGGCCTGCACCGTTTCCACGGTGTCCTTGGTGCTCACGGGTGGTTCCACTTCCTGGTGCGCCCGGGCCTCGTGGGCCCGGGGGTCGTGCAGGGATCGGCCCGCACCACCCTGATGAGTCGCGGTACAGACCAAGGCAGCAGCTTCCCAGAGAGAGCCGCGGGTGCGCGGTGGCCCAGGTCACAGAGCGTCACTTCTCACACGATCCACTCAGGGTCCACGCGATGTTCACCACGGGTTTCACACCATTGGTGAGACAGCGATACTGCTGCACATGACGACCGATGCCGGGGACGCGCCCCTCACCGTCGACGAGCTGGCCGCCCGTGCGGGCGTCTCGGTCCGCACCGTGCGGTTCTACGGCAGCAAGGGGCTGCTGCCGCCGCCGGTGATCGGTCCGCGCCGCGTGGGGCACTACGGCCCGGACCACGTGGCACGGCTGGCCCTCATCGAGGAGCTGCAGCACCAGGGCATGACCCTGGCGGCGATCGAGCGGTACCTGCGGCAGCTGCCGCCCGGTCTCACCCCGCACGACCTGGCCATTCACCGCGCGGTGGTCGCCTCGTGGGCGCCGGACGCGGTGGACACGGTGCCGCGGCGGGAGCTGGAGCGGCGGGCGGGACGGTCGCTGGCCGCCGAGGACCTCGAGCGGCTGACGGCGATGAACGTGATCACGGAGGCGGGAGCGGACACCTTCCGCGTCGACTCCGGGCTGCTCCGGCTCGGCGTGCAGCTGCTCGACGTGCCGCTGTCGCAGGAGGCGATCCTCGCGGCGCGCAAGGTGCTCATCGAGCACTCGCGCGCCGCGGCTCACGAACTCTCCCAGGTCTTCCGCGGCGAGGTGGCGGAGCGTGACGCCCGGGACGTGAAGTCCCTGTCGGCGCACATGCACCCCTTGGTGGTGCAGGCGCTGCTGACCACGTTCCAGCGCTCGCTGCGGGAGGAGCTGAGCGAGTGGGTCACCCGGCCGGAACCGGCCGGGCCCGGCTCAGGAACGGACTGAGTCGGCGAACGGCTCCCCCTTCTCGGCCTTCTCCACGAGCAGTGCGGGCGGGGTGAACCGCTCGCCGTAGGCCTCGGCGAGCTCCCGCGCGCGGGCCACGAAACCGGGCAGGCCGCCTTCGTAGCCGTTGATGTACTGCAGGATCCCGCCGGTCCAGCCGGGGAAGCCGATGCCGAAGATCGAGCCGATGTTGGCGTCGGCGACGGAGGTCAGGACGCCCTCCTCGATGAGGCGCACGGTGTCGAGCGCCTCGGAGAAGAGCATCCGCTCCTGCATGTCCCGGAACGGGATCTCGTGCCCGGGCCGGGTGAAGTGCTCGCGCAGGCCCGGCCAGAGCCCGGCCCGCTTGCCGTCCTCGGTGTACTCGTAGAAGCCGGCGCCGCCGCTGCGGCCGGGGCGGCCGAACTCGTCGACCATGCGGTCGATGACCGCCTCCGCCGGGTGCGCGGTCCAGGTGCCGCCCGCCTCCTCGACGGCCCGCTTCGTCTCATTGCGGATCTTCCGCGGCAGGGTGAGGGTCAGTTCGTCCATGAGGGAGAGGACCTTGGCCGGGTAGCCGGCCTGGGCGGCGGCCTGCTCCACGGAGGCCGGCTCCAGCCCCTCGCCGACCATGGCGACGCCCTCGTTGATGAAGTGGCCGATCACCCGGGAGGTGAAGAAGCCGCGCGAGTCGTTGACGACGATCGGCGTCTTGTTGATCTGCCGGACCAGGTCGAAGGCCCGGGCGAGGGCCTCGTCGCCGGTGCGCTCGCCCTTGATGATCTCGACCAGCGGCATCTTGTCGACCGGCGAGAAGAAGTGCAGGCCGATGAAGTCGCCCTGGCGCTCCACGCCCTCGGCGAGGGTGGTGATGGGCAGGGTGGAGGTGTTGGAGCACAGGAGCGCGTCGGGCGCGACGACGGACTCGATCTCCTGGAACACCTTGTGCTTGAGCGAGGTGTCCTCGAACACGGCCTCGATCACCGCGTCGCAGCCGGCGAGGTCGGCGGCGTCGGCGGTGGGGGTGATGCGGGCGAGCAGCGCGTCGGCCTTCTCCTGGCTGGTGCGGCCCTTGGCGACGGCCTTGGCGCACAGCTGCTCGGAGTAGCCCTTGCCCTTGACGGCCGCCTCCAGGGCGACGTCCTTCAGGACGACGTCGATGCCCGCGCGGGCGCAGGAGTAGGCGATGCCGGCGCCCATCATGCCGGCGCCGAGCACGGCGACCTTGCGGACCTGGCGGCGCTCGATGCCCTTCGGCCGGTTGGCGCCGGCGTTCACGGCCTGCAGGTCGAAGAAGAAGGCCTGGATCATGTTCTTCGAGGTCTGTCCTGCGGCCAGCTCCACGAAGTAGCGGGCCTCGATGACCTGGGCGGTCTCGAAGTCCACCTGCGAGCCCTCGACGGCCGCGGCGAGGATGTTGCGGGGGGCCGGGTAGGGCGCGCCGTTCGTCTGCTTGCGCAGGGTGGCCGGGAAGGCCGGCAGGTTGGCCGCGAACTTCGGGTTGGCGGGGGTGCCGCCGGGGATCCGGTAGCCGGGCTTGTCCCAGGGCTGCTGGGACTCGGGGTTGGCGTCGATGAACGCGCGGGCCTTGGCGAGCAGTTCCTCGGGCGTGGCGGCGACCTCGTGGACGAGGCCGTTCTCCTGGGCGCGCCGCGCGTTGTACTGCTGCCCCTGGAGGAGCACCTTCAGCAGCGCGTCCGCGATGCCGAGCAGCCGTACGGTCCGGACGACTCCGCCGCCGCCGGGCAGCAGGCCGAGGGTGACCTCGGGGCAGCCGATCTTCGTGCCGGAGGTGTCGAGGGCGACCCGGTGGTGGCAGGCGAGGGCCAGCTCGAAGCCGCCGCCCAGGGCGGCGCCGTTGATCGCCGCGACGACCGGCTTGCCCAGCGTCTCGATGCGGCGCAGGTTGCGCTTGATGGCGAGGCCGCCGTCGAACAGGTCCTGCGCGGTCTCGGGCGTGACCCGGATCAGGTCGCGCAGGTCGCCGCCCGCGAAGAAGGTCTTCTTCGCCGAGGTGAAGATGATGCCCCGGACGGAGTCCTCCTCGGCCTCCAGCCGGTCGGTGATCGCGGCGAGGGAGTCGCGGAACGCCTGGTTCATGGTGTTCGCGGACTGGTCGGGGTCGTCCAGGACGAGCGTGACGACACCGGTGCCGTCCTGCTCCCAGCGGATGGTGGTGCTCTCGGTCATGACAGTCGTCTCCGTTGAAGTCGCTTGGTTCCGCAGGGAGTTCAGATGCGTTCGATGATCGTGGCGATGCCCATGCCGCCGCCCACGCAGAGGGTGGCGAGGCCGTACCGCTTGTCCTGGCGCTCCAGTTCGTCCACGAGGGTGCCGAGGATCATCGCGCCGGTCGCGCCGAGCGGGTGGCCGAGGGCGATGGCGCCACCGTTGACGTTGACCTTGTCCAGGGACAGGCCCATGTCCTTCACGAAGCGCAGCACGACCGCGGCGAACGCCTCGTTGATCTCGACCAGGTCGATGTCGTCGATGGTGAGGCCGGCCTTGGCGAGCGCCTTGCGGGTCGCGGGGGCGGGTCCGGTGAGCATGATGGTGGGCTCGGAGCCGGAGACGGCGGCGGAGACGATCCGTGCGCGCGGGGTGAGGCCGTAGCGCTCGCCGACCTCCTTGGAGCCGATGGCGACGAGCGAGGCGCCGTCGACGATGCCGGAGGAGTTGCCCGCGTGGTGGACGTGGTCGATCTTCTCCACCCAGTGGTACTTCTGCAGCGCGACGGCGTCGAAGCCGCCGAGTTCGCCGATGTCCGCGAACGAGGGCTTCAGCTTCCCGAGGGAGTCCGCGGTGGTGCCGGGGCGCGGGTGCTCGTCGTGGTCGAGGACGACCAGGCCGCTGCGGTCCTTGACGGGGACCACCGAGCGGGCGAAGCGGCCCTCCTTCCAGGCGGTGGCGGCACGCTCCTGGGAGAGGGCGGCGTACTCGTCCACGTCGCGGCGGGAGAAGCCCTCGACGGTGGCGATCAGGTCGGCGCCGATGCCCTGCGGCACGAAGTCGACCTCGAGGTTGGTCATCGGGTCGTTGAACCAGGCGCCGCCGTCGGAGGCCATCGGGACCCGGGACATGGACTCGACGCCGCCCGCGAGGACGAGGTCCTCCCAGCCGGAGCGGACCTTGACGGCGGCCAGGTTGACGGCCTCCAGGCCGGAGGCACAGAAGCGGTTCTCCTGCACGCCCGCGACCGTGTCGGGCAGTCCGGCGGCGATCGCGGCGATCCGGGCGATGTCGGAGCCCTGGTCGCCGACGGGGCCGACGACACCGAGCACGATGTCGTCGATCGCGGCGGGGTCGAGGCCGGGGAAGCGGTCGCGGATCTCGTGGATGAGGCCGACGACCAGGTCGATGGGCTTCGTGCCGTGCAGGGCGCCGCCTGCCTTGCCGCGGCCGCGCGGGGTGCGGATCGCGTCGTACACGTACGCTTCGGTGCTCACTGAGGTGCCTTTCGGGAGGGTGGGCCGAGCGGGGTGGGCGGGTCAGTCGGCGTCGGTGACCGGGTCGTCGCTCACGAGTGCGGGTATCCCCCATTCCCGCGCCACCGCCGCCGTGTCCGCGCCCGGCAGGGCCGGGCCGCCGCGGACGGTGGTGGGGGTGGCGGAGAAGCGGGGGGCGGGGGCGGGCTGGGTGATGCCGCCGTGGTCGGTGAAGGTGCCGCGGGCGGCCAGGTGCGGGTGGTGCGGGGCCTCGCGCAGGGACAGCACGGGTGCCACGCAGGCGTCCGAGCCCTCGAAGACGGCCGTCCACTCGTCGCGGGTGCGGGACTTGAAGCGGGCGGCGATGTGCGCGCGCAGTTCGTCCCAGCGGGTCCAGTCCGCGCGGGCCGGTGCCAGGTCGGCCAGGCCGAGCAGGCGCAGGAACTCCTCGTAGAACTGGCCCTCCAGGGCGCCGACGGCCATGTACCCGCCGTCGGCTGTCTCGTAGGTGCCGTAATAGGGGCAGCCGCCGTCCAGCAGGTTGGCGGCGCGCCGGTCCTGCCAGCCGCCGGCCGCGAGCATGCCGTGGATCATCGCGGACAGGTGGGCCGTGCCGTCGACGATGGCCGCGTCCACGACCTGTCCGGTGCCGGTCGCGCGCGCGTGGTGCAGGGCGGCGAGGACGCCGACGACCAGGTAGAGGGAGCCGCCCGCGTAGTCGCCGAGGAGGTTGGCGGGGACGGCCGGGGGCTCGTCCGGGCGGCCGATCATGCCGAGGGTGCCGGTGAGCGCGATGTAGGCCACGTCGTGGCCCGCGCGGGGGGCGAGCGGGCCGTCCTGGCCCCAGCCGGTCATGCGGCCGTAGACCAGGCGGGGGTTGCGGGCGAGGCAGTCCCCGGGGCCGACGCCGAGCCGCTCGGCGACGCCGGGGCGGTAGCCCTCGAGGAGGATGTCGGCGCGGGCGGCCAGGTCGAGCACGCGGGCGGGGCCGTCCGGTGTCTTCAGGTCGACCACGATCGAGCGCTTGTTGCGGTTGGTGACGTCGTACTCCGGGGCGATGCCGAGGCCCGGGCCGCCCGGGCGGTCCACCCGGACCACGTCGGCGCCGAGGTCGGCCAGCAGCATGGCGGCGAAGGGGCCCGGCCCGATGCCGGCCAGCTCCACCACGCGCACGCCGGAGAGCGGGCCGCCGCCCTGCGTGCCGGGTGTCCGTGCCGTCGTCATGCGTCCAGCCCCCAAAGCGTGTGACACAACTGATGTAACACCGGTGATGCTAAGAACAGGCTCCACCGGGCACAAGACCTGAACGAGCAAGCGCTTAGCCAAGTGCCCGGCTTGGCGCGGATCACCCGGTCGGGTGAGAGGCGGGTGCGCCGCGGGGTGGATCCGTGCAGGGAGAGGCGCGTGTGCCTGTCCTCAGGGCGTTCCTGGCCATGGCCACCGCTGCCTCCGGGGGCTGGTCGTCATCGCTGCGCACTCCTCACGCTAGCCTCAGCCACCGACAGTGGCGCGGGCTGCACGACCAAGGGGTGTCATGAGCAGGCTAAAAAGGGCGGATCGCCCCTATGACCTCGTGCTCTTCGGAGCCACGGGCTTCGTCGGCACGCTCACGGCGGAGTATCTCGCCGCCCACGCACCGCGGGACCTGCGCTGGGCGGTGGCCGGCCGCGACGAGCGCGGGCTGCAGCGGCTGCGCGAGCGGCTGCCCGGCGGCGCGGACATCGGGGTGCTCCGGGTCGACGTGGCCGAACCGGCCGGCCTGCGCGCCCTCGCCGAGAACGCGCGCGTGGTCGCCACCACCGTGGGCCCGTACGTGCTGTACGGCGAGGACCTGGTCGCCGCCTGCGCGGACACCGGCACCGACTACCTGGACCTCACCGGCGAGCCGGAGTTCGTGGACCTGATGTACGTCCGCCACGACGCACGCGCGCGGGAGACGGGCGCGCGCCTGGTGCACGCCTGCGGCTTCGACTCCGTGCCGCACGATCTCGGCGTGTACTTCACGGTCGGGCAGCTGCCGCAGGGGGTGCCGCTGACCGTGGACGGGTACGTGTCCGCCGACGCGGCCTTCTCCGGCGGCACCCTCGCCTCCGCGCTGAACCAGTTCGCGCGGGGACGGCAGATGCTGGCCGCCGCCCGCGACCGGGGCCGGCACGAGCCGCGGCTGATGGACCGCCGGGTCACCGCGCCGGCGGGCGCGCCGAGGTTCGCCGGGGAGGTCGGCGCCTGGGCGCTGCCGCTGCCGACCATCGACCCGCAGATCGTGCGCCGTTCGGCGAAGGCCCTCCAGCGCTACGGACCCGACTTCCGCTACCGGCACTACGCGGCGGTGCGGCGCCTGCCGGTCGCCCTCGGCGGGGTCGCCGCGGTCGGCGCGGTGCTGGCGGCGGCCCAGCTGCCGCCGGCCCGGCGCTGGCTGTCGGACCGGCTCAGGCCGGGGGACGGACCGAGCGCGCAGAGGCGGGCGAGGAGCAGCTTCTCGGTGCGCTTCGTCGGCGAGGGCGGCGGACGGCGGGTGTTCACGGAGGTGGCGGGCGGCGACCCCGGCTACGACGAGACCGCGAAGATGTTCGGGGAGGCGGCCCTGTCGCTGGCCTTCGACGACCTCCCGCCGACGGCGGGTCAGGTGACCACGGCCCAGGCGATGGGCGACGCCCTCACGGCCCGGCTGCGCGCCGCCGGGATCACCTTCCGGGTCGCGGCCCGCGGTTAGCCCGCCGTACCGCCGCCCGGTCACGCCGTACCGCCACCGGGCCACGCCGTACCGCCGCCCGGTCAGGCCGTCGAGACGGGCGACGGCTCGGCCGTCCACGGTCCGGCCTGTCAGGAGGCCGGCGCCCGGCCCGTCGTCGTGTCCGGAGCGGGCACGCGCGCGTGGGCCCGTGCCGCCTCCGCGAGGGCCCGGCGGCACAGGGCGTCCGCCCTGCGCGTGGTCTCCGGCAGCCGGTAGGCGGGGGTCAGCGCCAGGGTGTGCGCGAGGGCGTTGTCCAGGCTCACCCGGTGCCCGACGGAGACGAAGACCGGCTTGACGCCGTCCCGGGTGCGCAGAGCGCGCCCGACCTCCTCGCTCCCGGCGAGCAGCGGGGCCGAAGCGCCCCGCGCGGCGGCCGGTTCGTCGTGGCGGAAGGTGAACGGGTTCTTGGCGACGCCGATCGTCGGCAGGCCGGTGAGCACGCCCAGGTGGCTCGCGAGGCCGAAGCGGCGCGGATGGGCCAGGCCGTAGCCGTCGCACACGATCAGCCCGGGCGGGCACGGCAACCGGTCCAGGGCGGCGCGGACGGTGGGGATCTCCCGGAAGGCGAGGAGCCCGGGGACGTACGGGAAGGAGACCCGGCCGACGGCCGTCGCCTCCGCCACGACGTCCAGGGTGGCGGCGTCGAGCACGACGGCCGCCGCGGCGACGAGGTCGAGGGCGTCGTCGTAGGCCACGTCGACCCCCGTCACCCGCCCGGTCCCGGGCGGCGGCCCGGGCTCGCCGAGCACCACCCGCCCGCGCAGCTCGTCCTGCACGGCGCGGGCCTCTTCCTCCGTCGCGGGCCAGCCCGCGGGTACGCCTACGGTCGTCATGGTGGCCATGATGGACGCCTCCCGACGGGCCGGCCGGCCCGGGGGTAGGCTCACGATCATGTTCGTGCTGGAACTGACCTACACCGCCCCGCTCGACGCCGTGGACGCCGTGCTGCCGGACCATGTGGTCTGGCTGGAGGAGCAGTACGAGAAGGGCTTCTTCCTGGCCTCCGGGCGGAAGGAACCGCGGGACGGCGGGGTGATCCTGGCCGTCGCCGAGGACCGTGCCCGCATCGAGGAGACCGTCGCGGGCGACCCGTTCGTCGCCGCCGGGGTGTGCGCGTACCGCGTCACCGAGTTCATCGCCACGAAAACCGCTCCGGAACTGGCCCGCCACCGGCAGACGCTGAGCTGAGCCCGGGGGCCCGGCTCAGCTCGGCGTCGTCCGCGCGGAACGGCCGGCGCTCCGGCGCTCCGGCGCTCCTCGGAGGTCAGCCCTTCTTGCGGTCGAGCGCGCGCTGCAGCTCGTCCTTGTTCATGTGCGAACGGCCTTCGATGCCACGCTGCTTCGCCTCGTTGTAGAGCTGGTCGCGCGTCGGGCCCTGGGGGCCGGAGCGGTTGCCCGACCGCTGGCCGCCGCGCTTGCCGGACGACATGTCCTGCGTCGAGCTGCGGCTGGCGGACTTGGACTCACCCGAGCGGGCGCGCTCCTTGTTCACCGTCCGGGCGGCGATCTCCTCGGCGCGCCCGGTGCTCTCGCCCCGGTCCTGCGCGCTCTTCTTGATGTGTTCGTACTGACGCTCGCGCTTGGGGCTGGAACCGGCTGGCATGATCGCTCCTTTCCTCGGCGGTGTGCGACGAGTACCCGCCTCACGGCCACTTACGGCTCTCACCTCAGCGTTCCAGCCGGGCCACCCTTCCCTGTTCGCCGGCCGCCCAGCAGCTCAGGTCGGGGGTGCAGTCCACGGTGTCGTAGGAGCCGGTGTCGATCGTGCGCCAGCTGCGGCCGCCGTCGGTGGTCAGATCGGTGCCCGTGGGGCCGACGGCGAGCGCGGCGGTACGGCTGTGCGGGAGCCACGCGGCGCCGGAGCGGTAGGCGGGCGGCGGTGTGCCGGCCGGGCTCCAGGCGAGGCCGTGGGCCCGGTCGCGGAAGGCGAGCGCGAAGACGCCGCGCGCGGGGTCGCCGGCCGGGACCGGCGTCTCGGCGGCCGTCCAGCTCAGTCCGCGGTCGGCGGAGTGCAGCACGCGCGCGTGCGCGGCGCCTCCCGTGGGCAGCCAGACCTCCTTCGGGCCCGAGGTGACCAGGCACTGTCCGCTCGCTGCGTAGCCCGCCTCGCCGTCCAGCGCGGCCGGCATGCCGGCGGCGGGCAGCACCCGCCAGGACCGGCCGCCGTCGCCGGTGGACAGGATGCGGAACCTGCCGTCCACGACGGGGTCGCTCACCGCGAGGCCGTGACGGCGGTCGAAGAAGGCGAGGCAGTCGTAGAAGGCCTTCGGGTCGGTGTTGCGGAAGGACTCCGTCCAGGTCGCCCCGCCGTCGTCGGTGCGGTACACGCGGGACGCCTCGCCCTCGCCGATGGCGAGGACCACCGCGCGGCGCGCGTCGAACGCCTCCACGTCCCGGAACTGCAGGTCGGCCGCCCCCGGCGGAGAGACGTTCCGCCAGGTCGCGCCGCCGTCCGTGGTGCGCAGCACCGTGCCGGCGGTGCCGGCGAGCCACGCGGTGTGCCGGTCGACGGCGGCGAGGCCCCGGAAGCGGACCTGCGGGGTGCCGGGGTCCTTCGGCTGCCAGTGGACACCTCCCGGCGCCCCCTGGTGAACGAGCGGCCGGGCCTCGGCCGCCGGGACCGTCAGCGCGGCCAGTGCCGCCCCGCACGCCACCCCCGCCGCCACCCGCCGACCGGTACGTCCCCTGTGCCGCGTGCTCCCCAAGCGCCTCATGGCGGGCGAAGCCAGCCCATGCCCCGGGCGCCGTCCAGAGGCCCAACCACGCACGCGTGCACGGGAGATGGCGCGGCCCGTGCGGCGGCGGACTTACGGGCTGCGGGCCGGGCGGGAACGTGTGCATGAACGCGGTGACCGAGGTCACTCGTTCCCCGTGTGCACGCATCGGCCGTTTCCGTCGTCTCTTCCAGTACCGGGTGTCACACCCGGGCGCAGTCCAGCCGTCACGAGGGAGCAAGGCGTTGTCCACCGTCATCGAGCAGCCCGTAGAGGCACGCCTCGTCGCCGCCGCACCACGCATGCCGAGCATTCCCGCCACGCTGCGCTACGACCGGCGCGACCCGTTCGCCGTCCGCATGACCTTCCCGGCCCCGGCCACCCTGGAGGGCGTCGAGGTGTGCTGGACCTTCTCCCGCGAGCTGCTCGCGGCCGGGCTGCAGGGCGCCGAGGGCCACGGGGACGTGCGGGTGCGGCCGTACGGCTACGACCGCACCGTGCTGGAGTTCCACGCCCCCGAGGGCACCGCGGTCGTGCATGTGCGCTCGGGCGAGATCCGGCACTTCCTGGAGGCGGCCAACGGCCTGGTCCCGGTCGGCCTCGAACACCTCCAGCTCGACCTGGACCACGACCTGGCCGAGCTGATCCGCGACGCCTGCTGAACGCTCACGCGCGCGTGAGCAGCGCGTTCAGCTCGCCGTAGTCGTATCCGTCGGCCAGCGCGCCGTACGTCCCCGCCGTGAGCAGCTCCCGCGCGGCGCGGCGGACCAGTGCGTGGGCGGCCTGGGCGAGTGCGGAGCCCGCGCTGATCCGGGCGACACCGGCAGCGGCCAGTTCGGCGACCGACGGCGCACCGGGGAACACCATCACGTTGACCGGCCCGTCGATGCCCGCGACGAGCGCCCCGACCGTCTCCGGGTCGACGGCCCCGGGGACGAAGATCCCGTCGGCGCCCGCGGCCAGGTAGGCGGCGGCCCGTTCCAGGGTGCGGTCCACTCCCCCGGCGCCGCGCAGGAACGTGTCCGTCCGCGCGTTGACGAACAGGGGGACTCCCGCCTCGTCCGCGGCCTCGCGGGCGGCAGCGATCCTCTCCGCCTGCTCGGTGACGGCCCGCAGCGGCTCGCCGTCCGCCGTGTGCCGGGCGTCCTCGATGTTGATGCCCACCGCGCCCGCGGCGAGCACCGCCCGCACGGTGTCGGCGACCCCCGCCGGGTCCTTCGCGTAGCCGCCCTCGATGTCGGCGCTCACCGGCACCCGCACGGCGGCGGCGACGCCGGCGACCGCCCGCAGGGCGCGGTCCCGGTCGAGCCGGTCGCCGTCGGCGGCACCGAGCGCCCAGGCGAGCCCGGCGCTGGTGGTCGCGACGGCCGCGGCACCGGCCTCGGCGACGACCGCGGCGCTCGCCGCGTCCCAGGCGTTCGGCAGGACGAGCGGACGGCCGGGCACGTGCAGGGCACGGAAGGCGCGGGCGGGAGCGAGGAGCGGGTGCGAAGGCGTCATGGGCCCAGCCAAACATCGGGCGGGGTGCGGCGCTGGCAGGAATCCGACAGGTGCGTGGGCCCGGACGGTCGGGTGCCGCGCTTACAGCGACCTGTTCACCATCAGCATCCGCACAGCCCAGCGGTCGCTCTGCTGAGGGGCCCGCACCGGGCTAGTGCAGCGCCGCATTGATCTTGCGGGGGTCATGCGGCTTTAAGTGGGGTGCCGTCGTAGGTCCAGCGGAACGGCTGAGCCTCATCGTCGTAG
>NZ_JBFBBK010000059.1:0-49310 GCF_040682635.1 Streptomyces sp. NPDC051133 | reverse complement strand
ACAGGTACGGGCGTGGTAGCGATGTACCGCTATGCGCTCCGAGAGATTGCCTGTCTCTCCGATGTAGGCGACCGACGACTCTGAGTTGGGGTAGGGCAGCTTCTCGCCGGACAAGACGAACGCGTAGATGCCGGGATTGGCTGGCACGAACAGCTCGGTCTCTTCCAGAAGGTCCACGGGGTTGCTGAGTGGCCTCCAACCTTCTTGCAGGAGCCGTTCGTTGAGTACGGCAAGAGAGTCGTGCACGCTCGCTTCCCCTTCGTCTGGGCGACAAGGCCGGGACTGTACTACGGGGCACTGACAGAGGCGTCGGCTCCGTTGGCTCCGTGGCCGTGCGCTCTGCACACCTAGGGTCGTGGGCATGAGTGCCATCCCCCCTGACGTGCATCGTGTCCGGATCGCAGCTTCTCCTGACGAGGCTGCGGTCATTGAGGTCGACGGGCACGATGTGGCCTCCTCGGTGGAGGCGTACCGGATCACACAGACCGTCGACGAAGGCCCCGAGGTCACGCTGTACGTGGCGCAGGGCTGGCAGGGCCTGGAGTTCGACGGCTTGGCCGATGTCGTCGTGGAGCCCGCAGACGTCCGGCATGTAGTGATCGGCTTCCTGGACGCGATGGACTGGCAGAAGCTCGACGAAGCCGTTCTTGCCCGTGACGATCTGGACGGGAAGCCGGGTGAGCTGACCCGCGGACTGCTCGCGCAGCTGAGGGAGTGGGCGGCGAGTGCTTGATCAGCGGGCGCTGGCCCGATTCGCGGAACGTCATCTGATGCCGGACAAGGTGCAGGTCACCCGGAGCAACGGCGATGACGAACTGGATCCGACCACCGGTCATCTCATACCGGTGCCACCAGCGATCGTGTACGAGGACAAGGCGGGCCTGCACGCGCATCAAGAGCGCATCCGTGGCAAGGGTTCGGGCCAGGACAGCGCATGGGTAGAGGAGGTGCGGGCCGGCTACCGGATGCTGCTGCCTCTTGACGCACCCGAGGTGTGGGAGAACGACACCGTACTGGTGATCGACGCCCGGGACGAGCAAGCCGTCAACCGCACGTACCGGGTGACCGCGCAGGGTGAAGTGTCGTCCTTTCCTGTGCTGCGGACTGTGTGGTTGGAGGAGCACAACCGAAAGCCGGTGGCGCGGTGAGCGGCGGCAGGTTTACACACCCTGACCAGCTGGCTGCGGCTCTGATCCATGGCGGGAAGGCAGCGGTGGCTGCGGCGGACACGTCGATGCGGCACAGCGCGAAGGCGCTGGTTGCCCAGGTGCAGCGCAACGCGTCGGGCCGCCCTGGCCCACGGGTGATCACGGGCCGGTACCGGTCGTCATGGCAGTCCGACGTACACCGGGCGGGACCGGTGATCGTCGCCGAGGTCGGCACGAATGCGCCGCAAGGTCGCCGGTTGGAGTTCGGCTTTGTCGGTGTCGACAGCATCGGACGGCACTACAACCAGCCTCCGTTCCCGCACTTGGGGCCAGCCGTCGGAACGTTCGGACCGCTCCTCATGAGGGAGCTGGGCACGGCGATCTCGAGGGCCCTGTGAGCGACATGAGCACCGACCTTGAGGATGCTCTGGCTGGTGTGCTCGCGGGACACGAGCGGGGCCTGCTCGCCCGAGCTGTCGTGGTCGCCGAGGTCTTCGACGAGGACGGGGAGCGCAGCTTGTCCATCCTCACCACGCCCAGGGTGATGGAGTGGGATGCGCTTGGCCTGTGCCGGTACGGGGTGCTCAGTATCGAAGGCCCGGCAGCCGCCTATTTCGCTGGAGGCGACCTGTGATCGCCCGGGCCCGGGTGACTGAAGCCCTTCAGGTGATGCTGGCCACGGCGACGGATAAGCCGTGCGGCCGTGGTCGTCTGCCGCTCGTCGAGGGGCGGCCCGCACCATTGCCGTACACGGTGCTCTACCCCCTGGGCGGGCAGGTCGGTGGGGCGCCGCTGGCGGACAAGTCGGAGGACGGGTATCTCGTCTACCAGGTGACGGTTGTGGCAGCCCGTACGGATCAGGTCGAGTGGCTAGCGGATCGGGCGCTGCAGGCGCTCCTGGGACGGACAGCCGAGGGCGAGTGGCAGCACGCGATCCAGATTCCGGGTGTGGATGTGTGGGCGCGGGAATTGCTAGTCGACAGCGGTATGGAGCCGCCCGATACGGACGCCGGTGTCGTGACGGCAGTGCAGCGATACAAGCTGTCCGTCACGACCTACTGAACGTGAACGTGAACAGCGCGCCGCTGCCGACGAGTTACTTCGGCACTCGATGATCAAGGTGCACGTCATGGATGGCGACAAGGTCTTCTTGGCGACGCAGCCGGACGCCGAGAACGGAGAGATCGCTGGGGCCGTGATCGACGGGAGGCGGTGGTCAAGCGAGCCAGCTCGACCATGTTGCTCATGCCGGACAATGGCGCCTCCCAGCCGGTCCGAGGCAGCACCGCCCCGCCCTTGGGAGGGTCGTGGCAGTCATGCCCCGCTTGTGCCTTCAAGGCCGACCTGTCGCGACATGCCTACGCGCCTGCGGCGATCTGAGGAAGGGGCGTCGTGCAGCTTCAGACATGCTCCAGGGCGCCGAGCACGGGGGGACGCGGCGCCCTGGATGACTGCTCGTCAACGTACATCGACAACGGGCTGCTCATCCGATAATTCGCGGATTCCGCTTTTCGTGCCGCCCTGGCAGGCCCAGAATCGGTGTCGGTTCGGGCTCCTCAATCTCCGAGCAGACCAGTTCCGTGGCCGGTACGAGCACAGCCGCGCTCCATGTCGGCCCCGCTGGGAGCGATGTTCGACCAGAGTCATCCGCTCCAGGGGACACGCGCGAGGACAAGCCCGCGGACCTCGGCGGCTCCGGACGCCCGAAGCCGGAGCGCGACATGCTGGAGCTGGGACCCGCTGGTGAAGACATCGTCGACCAGCAGGATCGTGGTCCCCTTGATGTCGCCCGTGTCCCCGGTCCAGGTCAGCGCCGCTGCGTGCGCGGTCGCGGCCGCGCGCTTGTCGTCCAGACTCTTGTTGGCCGAGCGGGGCGTCTCGGTCTCCTTGATCAGGCGGTGCGCGCCCGGCGGACTGAGCGGGAAGGCGCGGGTGACGTCCTCGGTGTAGGCGGCATCCAAGATCGCCTCGATGTGCTGGATCGGCTGGCGGCCCGAGGCGGTCGGGTTGCCAACGACGTGGTCGACGCCCTTCATCTGCTCGGGGTGGCTCTCCATCCAGCCGACGAGGAGCCTGCCGAAGATGAGCGCCCAGCCGTGCGCTCCGTCGTATTTGAGTCTGTGGATCTTGTCGCGGAGGGCTCCGGAGTACACGGCCACCGCGTCGACGCGGGAGAACCCCCGCTGGGAGACCGGCAGCGCACATAGCCGGTTGCCGCACGGTCTGCCGGGTGCGACGGCCTGGGAGCAGACCGGGCAGCGGCTGTCGGCGACAGGCTGCAGAGTGCGCCCAGCGCAGTCGGAGCACAGGCGTGCGGTGCCGGTGACGGTGTAGGCGCACACGGGGCAGTCGGGGAAACCTGCCGGGTCGGGAAGAGCTGCGGTCACAGGTCGGCCAGGGCGAGCTGCTGGCGCTGCTGGCCGGCGGCCTGGATGTCCGCGGCCTGGCCGAGGCGGTCGGTGATGTCGCTGGAGGCGGTAACCAGGATCGCCCGGCCTTCGTCCAGCATTTTCTTGGCCCAGGGCTGGGTGTCGGCGAGGGAGCGGATCAGGAAGACGAGCTTGCCGTGCTCGGCGGCCAGGCGGGCCTGCATCTTGGCGCCGGAGGTGCTGGAGGCTTCGATGACGACGCTGCCCAGGGTCGTGCCGCTCGTGACGACGTTGCGGCGCGGGAAGGTGTACTTCGCCGGCGGGCTGGTGGGCCAGAACTGGCTCAGCAGCGCGCCTCCGGCGGCGAGGATCGCCTTCGCGAGCGGACGGTTCTCGGCCGGGTAGATCGGGGCGGCGATGCCGGTGCCCATGACGGCGAACGTCCGGCCGCCGGCCGTGAGGGTGGCCTGGTGGGCGGCGGCGTCGATGCCCTTGGCGAGACCGCTGGCGATCACGACGTCGTGCTCGACGAGCTCGCGGGCCATCCGGGCCGCCCGCCGCAGGCCGTCCTCGGAGGCCTGGCGGGTGCCGACGATCGCGATGGAGCGGGCGTCGCGCTGGTCGAGCTCGCCGCGGTAGAAGAGGAACGGCGGCAGGTTGCCGATCACCCTGAGGTTGGCCGGGTAGTCCTTGTCCAGGACGGTGACCAGGCGTGCGCCGGTCTTGCCGGCGGCGGCGAGCTCGTCGTCGACGCGGGCGCGGGCGTCGTCCAGGCCGGCGGTCAGGGCCTGCTGCAGCAGGGGGCGGTTCTTGGTCGCGGCACGGGAGTCCTCGTGCAGCTGTCCGTCCATGAGTGCGGCCAGGCCCTCGGGGCTCTGGGCGCCGCGGGCGAGCAGGCTCCAGTCGAGGGTGGCGTCGTCGGCGCGCAACGCGCACAGGGTCAGCAGATCGTGCTGGTCAGCGGTGCAATCGAGGTCCATCAAGGTGTCCTTCTACTCGTGGCCCCGGGATGTTCGAAGGATGAAGCGAGGTTCTCGGGCCACTTCCATCATGGCGTACGGGGTCCGCGTAAGGGAGGGAAGGGCACGGTCGGCTCGATCCTCGGTACCGGTCGCCACGGGCCGCACCGGCTCCGAAGGCCGGATAGCGGGCAAGATCATTCGGTGCTCTGCGCGGCGGCGATGAAGTGGGACATTGTGGCCTTCAGAGCGTCGTCGGGGCCCGGACCCGCGGCTCCGGTGACGGGCGTCGTCACGAAGTTCGTGGCTGCTAGGTGGTAGCTGACCTTGTAGGGGTCGATCGTCGTGCCGGGGCGCAGCTGGTAGGCGGTGTGGCGGGAGGCGCCGTACTTGCCGATGGTTAGGGCGATGACCTGTTCCGCTTGGGCGCTGGCCAGGAGGATGCGGGCCCATTCGATGGACTTGCCCTCGGTGGTGAAGTCGTCGAAGACGATCACGGTCTTGCCCTTGAGCTTGCCCTTGTACTTGGGGTTGATGCGGACGGTGCGGGCCTGGGCGCCGATCGAGATGTCCGTCGTGCTCGCCTCGCCTCGGCTCCGCCTCCACCGTTCCAGGCTGGTGTCCGGGGCCTGCCCGGTGCGCTCGAGGAGGTCTTCGCGGTAGTAGGAGCCGACCATCACCTTCGCTTTGGTGAGGAAGCCGGCGAGCTGCTGGCTGACCTGGCCCGGGGAGCTGCTGGGGTAGACGCAGAAGAGGCTGCGGTGGGGCAGGGTGCCGTCGAGGTAGGCGGAGGAGAGCAGGCGCAGCATCAGGATGTCGCGGGCGTCCTGGGTGCCGACGGTGACGGTGCGGCCGCGGGTGAAGACGTCCTGGAGCTCGAAGGTCCGGCCGGGGGCCTGGGGGAACCGCACGTTGGGAGGCAGTAGCGAGCGGATCTTGAAGGAGCGGGCGGCGTCGTCGTGGCTGAAGGCCCAGCGGGGCTCGTCCAACAGGAAGTGCTCCAGGAGCTCACCGGCGTCGTCCGGCTCATCGGCCGACAGGGTGATCATGCCCTTCGCGTTCCGCACATGATTGGCCCAGCGGGCGAGGACATGGACGACGCCAGCGTTGATGCCTGTGCGCCAGTCCAGCTCCGAGGTGCCGATGAGCACGATCTGATTCAGGCGCAGCTTGAGGCGCTCGGCGACCGTCTGGAGCCACGCGCCGCTGCCGCGGTTCGGCGTGCCGAAGATGTCGTCGCGGGACAGGTGGAGGACGGGTGCGGGCAGGCCGGCGGCCTTCATGGCGGCCTCGGCGTCGATCGGGGCGGTCGTGAGCAGCACGAAAGAGATGTCGTGCTCGTCGAGCCACTGGAGGAAGTCGGCGATGCCGTTGTGGGCGCGCCCGGGCGAGCGCAAGATCGCCTTGTGGTCGATCGCGACCGCGCGCACCGTGCTGCTGTCGTCCATCCCCGCCCCTTTTGCCGCGTCGTAGCCATGGCCTGACCCTCTTGCCATGATCTCAGCCTGTCTGACCGTGCACCTGAGGTTTCGGCTTCTCTGTGAGGTTCCGAGCGGGGTAGGTAGGTTGTGTCGCCGCTCCGTGAACCGTGACCCCCTATCGCTGTCGGGGTGGAAAGCGGTGCCCCGGGCAATGGCCTGGGACAACGAAGCGGCCATCGGACGCTGCCGGGAGGGGCGGGCCGTGCTCGGCCATGAGTTCGCCGCCCTGGCCGGGCTGCTGGCCTGCAAGGTGATCCTGTGCCGACCCCGCGACCCGAAGCTAGAGGGACTGGTCGAGCAGGCCAGCGGCTACCTGGAGACGTCGTTCCTGCCCGGCGGGGCGTTCACTTCCCCAGCCGACTTCAACACGCAGCTGACCGGATGGCTTGAGGTCGCCAACCGACGAGTGCACCGCACGCTTCAGGCCTGTCCGGCCGCGCGGTGGGATGCCGACAGGGCCGCGATGCTGCCGCCGACCGCGCCGCCGCGCTGGTGGCAGACCGGTGCGGATCGGCCGGGACCACTACATCCGCCTGGACACCTGCGACTACTCGGTCGACCCGGCCGTGATCGGGCGGGTCGCGCGCATCGAGGCGGACACTGAAAACGGTGCGTGCTCATCTGAACGGCCATAGTCACGGCCACCCGACGCAGAGTACGCTCACGGCCGAACTGTGCGATCCAGGAGGTACGTTGACGGCACGCAGGCTGTTGCCCATCAATGCCCTACTGGGTCTATGCACATCCCACGACATCAATCCGTCGCCGCTTGCTGACAACGGCTTCCGCGTGGTTGCGCTCGAAATGCCGCTGAGTAGCGATGGAACCGGCAGCGTCGTGGCTGATGTGATCTTGTTCCACGAGGCTTCAGCTCACCTCGTCATATGCGAAGCCAAGTCCGGAGCCAACGTCGAGCTTGATCAAGCCCGACGATACGGCGGGGTGACCCCTCAAACAATTGTCAGGGCGACGTCAATCAGCGTGCCCCACGCAATGGAACTCTCCATGGAGGTCTTATACGTCGGCCTGGAGGAGCACACTGACCGGCTATCGCTCAGCTTGAGCACCGCCGAGGTTGCTTACCCTCTCCTCACAGTGTCGGACAAGACAGTCAGACTGCTTCGTACCGAAGGCGCTTCCGACCATCTGCAAGCGGCGGTCCCCATGGAGGGCGTGAACTTGGTGGCGCCCCCGACGACATATATCGCCTACGACCACGAGTCCGAGGACGCCGAGTTCGTCAACCCGGTTCGCAGCCAGCTCGTGAAGGTGGCGGCGATCGGGGACTCCACAGTGACGGTACGTCGGCTCACCGAGGGGTGTTGCACCTACTACCCGTTCTACGGCAGGGCCGCTCGTCGACAACTCCTTAAGAAGGTCGACAGCGCCATAAGGCACATCGCCCGCGAGCACCCTGAGACGTACCAGTGCAGCCTTGGGCCGGATCGCGAGGACACCATAGTCCGCATCCTGAGGACGCCTGAGGATTTTGACGCTCGGGGACGCACGCAGGCCTACCAAGCGTTGTCGAGGCGCTCACGCTCCCGACGGCAGCCCCAAGTGGACCCAAACCAGCTTGACCTATTGCAGGAGCTGGGCGACGGTGACGATAACGAAGACGACGAGGCAGAGGAGAGGCCATGACGACTCGGGCGACCATGGTCGAGCGCCTGCGCGAAGCGTCTGGACCAACACGCACAGTAGTACTAGAAGCACACTGCGAGGGCAGTGACCCCGAGGAGAAGGTGCGTTCGGTATTTGGGGCAGGTAATTACCTCGCTACCGATGATGCCTTCCTTTTCCGAGTCTTCGTAGACGACGGAGAAGTTTGGGTTGACCAGCTCGGCGGTCGCTTCTGGTCAGTGCACTCAAGCATGCCGATGCGGAGAATCAATCCGTTCCTTCACGAGAAAATCGAGAAGCGCCGAGACCTCGACTGGATGTGGCTACCCTCAGGCCACCTAGAAAATCTATGGCCAAGCGCCATTTCAAATCGCGTCCGTACAAAATTTCACGGGCGCGATTTCTTGGCTGATGACGACCCTGCACAAGACCTAACAATCAACTTGGCAGGTCGCGGCGCAGAGCGCCTAATGAGGCACATTTCGAGCGACGAGAAGTATCGCTCGGCGGTGTCATTCGACAGTGTACAAGTTGCGCTGAGCGACCCAGATCTAGGCCGGATCAGTGAAGGCGTAGACAGGATGGGGCGCTTTGCTGTTTCCGGCGATCTGGAATATCACTTCCAGTTTGTCGATGCAGTCGTACATCGATACAGCAGGCTTGTCCAGCTCTGCGAAGCGCGGGCAATAAACTGGTCATCTGTCGGAAATGACGGGGGTTCAATCTTTAGCGGCGCACCAATTTCGATTCGCTTCAATCGCCAAATCCCCGACCTGGAGCACTTTACCGCAAGCCTTTTCGCGTCTAGGCGGCCATTCCGCCTGTGGGGAATTCCAGAACTATCTGGAGACGTTGCAAGGGTTGAAGCAGTTGACCTACACGTGGGGCATGGATTGCGGCTGGAAATCGGCCCACAATGGATGCGGGTCTACCTCGACAAGGGAACGTGCGGGAATACCGTCGCACGACTTGTAAGCAATCTCCAACATCGCTTCGACAGTCAACTTGAATTCGTCGATCCGGAATTGCAGGCTGCACTTGAAGCCGACAATGAAGCAAACGAAAGTACGCAGAGGCTAACTTCGGGGATTTAAGATCCGGACTTCCCTCGCTCCTGCCGCAAACAGTCACGCGGCTCTTTCGCGTGTCTGCGATCAAGAGGGTTCGAGGCAGAGCCTCCGCTGTCAGCCCGGGCAAGGCTTGAGCCAGCAACCCCGAACAGGAAACGTCCGTAGCCAAGCGGCGTTGGCAGATCGCTCTGTCCCCGCCAGCCACGTTGGCATACCGCCGCCGTGAGCTTCGCGGCGGTGCAGTTCCCGCATATCCCGACGCCTGATCTCTGATCTTCAGGCGGGCTGACTCCGGCCTCGCAGAGGGGCTGCCGACGCCACACCAGACGATCGTCGCGTAGGCGACAGTATCGTGATCACCATGTAGCAGCCCTCCCTGTGAGGGCTCCTGCATCCTCACCGCGGAGGCCCCCGCGCGGACGCCCAACCATCCATTGGTTCGGGCCGGTTCCCCGACAACACGTCGAGGGACGGGGCCTCCCATGATGTGCGGCTGCCGTCCCGGAATCGGACAGCAGACCTTGCAGGTAAAGAAGTTCTCCCGGCGCGGAGTGACCCGCGTCCTGTGGCTCAAGACCGTCGCCGACACCGGACACGTCCCTACCCGCGCCGAGCTCACGGCCGGCACCGACCTGACGGATGCGATCGCGGCGATCGACGGCTGGACGCTGTCGAATCAGGCCATCGAAACCCCCGACCTCGGCTCGACGTTCGAGTCGAAGATCCCCGGCACCGATCAGGCCGACGACTCCTCCCTCGGCTTCTACGAGGACAAGGTGTCCGACGAGATCGAGCAGCTGCTGAAGAAGGACGACACCGGCTGGGTCGTCTTCCTCCGCAAGGGCGACGTGGCGGGCTCCCGCTCGATGGACGTGTTCCCGGTCCGTATCGGCTCGCGGTCGCCGAACTATTCGACGGACAACGAGGCCGCCAAGTTCACCGTGAACTTCTCGATCACGGAGAAGCCGACCCAGGACGCCGCTGTGCCGGTCGCCTCGGCGCCGAAGGTCGAGAAGTGATGCCGGTGGCCACGGAGACCAAGACCGCTCCTGCCCCGCCGGCCAAGGCTGTTGCGCGTGATGCGCACTGGGCGAGCAAGCTGGCCCGGCTGCGTGCCCGCCAGATGCCCGAGTACACGCTGGTGATCTGTGACGACCAGGACGCCAAGCAGCACCTGGACGAGACGCTGCGAGACCTTGCCCGCTGCCGCATGGCCGATGCAGAGAACGGCCGCGAGTACAGCGACGCGACGGCGAAGGCCGAGGCGGAGGTCGAGACGGCACAGGAGATGTTCGACTGCGTCGCTGTGGAGTTGACGTTCAGGGCGCTGCCGCGGCCGATCTTGGACGGGCTGATCAAGAGGTTCCCTCCGACCGAGGCGCAGGCTGAGGACGGGGACGCGTGGAATCCAGAGACGTTCCCCGCTGCTCTGATCGCTGCCGCGCACATTGAGCGGGACGACGAGTACAACGTCGTGGAGGGCATGAGCGAGGAGGATGCACAGGATCTCCTCGACTCGTGGCCGGTTGCCGAGTCGAACGCGCTGTTCGCGGCGGCGTGGCAGGCCCAGCAGATCGTGCGCACGTCGACGGTGGAGCTGGGAAAAGGCTGATCACGGACGTACAGCTCCGTACTGAGCTGGAGCTGTGCGACCGCTGGGGCATTCCGCACTCGCAGTTCCTTGGTGCGGGTGATGGCCGCTGGACGGAGCTGGACCGGGCGAAGGCGCTGGCGTTCGCGTCGTATCAGCGGACGGTGTGCGATCAGTGCGGGACCAGGGCCGCGGAGTGGGACGAGCAGCAGGGTGGTGACCGGTTCGCGTACGTCACCACGAGCGTGCGCTGCACCGGCTGTGAGCTGATCGCGCACGAGCAGGACCAGGTCCCGGACGGCCCGGACGGATACGGGGTGCGGATCGGCCTGGTGCCCCGCGACGTGCCGTAGCGGGTGGTTGAGGGTGGCAGGGGGCTAGGAGGAAGGGGCGCGGGGAGGTAGGGGCACCGGCAGGTGTCGTCGTACACGCTCAGCGTTCAGGCGCGAGCGGACTTCTCCCATCTCCTGTCGGAGATCCGGCAGGCCTCCCGCGCCATGCGCGGCCTGGGCCGTGACACCGCCACCCTCAACCGGCACCTCAACCAGATCGGGACTGGCGCCCGCGGATCGTCTACCGGTCTGCGCGCGCTGACCCGTGACTCCGATCGTGCCCGTGCCGGGCTGCGCCGTGTCGGCGCGGACGGGCACGCGTCGATGCGGCAGCTCCGCCACGGGCTGCTCGGCGCCCGGCAAGAAGCGCACCACCTGCGCAGTCTCCTGGTCGGTGGCGGCATCGTCGCCGGTCTCGCGGAGATCGCGAAGGAAGGCAATGAGTACCAGCGGGCCATCAACAATTGGGGCGCGGTCACAGGCGCGTCCGGCCTGGAGATGGTGCAGGCCGCGGCGAAGGCCCGCGAGCTCGGCGCCGACCTCAAGATCCCCGGCACGTCCGCGGCGAAGGCCGCGGACTCGATGCTGGAGCTGGCCAAAGCCGGCCAGACCAGTACGTCGTCCATCGCGAACGCGCGGGCTGCGATGCAGCTCGCCGCGGCCGACAACCTCTCGGCCGCGGACGCCGCCCGGTATCTGGGCGACGTCATGGACCAGTTCGGGCTCAGCTCGAACAACGCCGGGCGTGCCGCCGACGTCCTCGCGGCGTCGGCGAACGCCGCCTCGGGCGGGCTGCAGGACATCTACTACGCGATGTCCTACACCGGGCCGGTCGCCGCCCAGCTCGGCATCTCCATCGAGGACACGTCGGCGGCCGTGGCGATGCTGGCCCGCTCCGGCATCCTCGGCTCCAAAGCAGGAACGTCCCTGCGCGGGATGCTCACCAACCTGTCCCGCCCGACCGCCCGGATGAAGCAGGGCCTGGCCGAGCTGGGCATCGAGGCGTGGGACGCGCAGGGCAATTTCAAGGGCCTGCGCACGGTCATCGAGGGCTTCGAGCAAGCCCAGCACCGCATGTCCCAGAAGGACTTTCTGGGTTCCCTCGCCGACGTGGTCGGCAAGCCTGCGCTCGCGGGTGCGTCGGCTCTGGCGCATCAGGGTGTCGAGTCTTTCGACCAGATGCACACGGCGATCGCCCGTACCGGCGCGGCCGGGGAGATCGCCGCTTCGCAGACCAAGGGCCTTGCGGGTGCGGTCACCCAGCTCAAGACCCAAGCCTCGAACACCGGACAGGTCCTGTACACGGCGGCCGCACCCGGGCTGGAGAAGGTCACTCGGCTGATGACCTCCGGGATGGCCGCGGCCACGCCCGGCATGGCGGCAGCCATCGACTACGTGCACGACCTGTACACGCTGGCCCGCCCGTCCGTGTCCAAGGCCGTCTCGGCGGGCTTTGACGAGGTCGGTGATTCGCTCGGCGGCTTGGGCGGGCCGCTGAAGGACCTGGCCTTCGACACCGCGGCCGCGGGGTTCAACGTCCTCATCAACGGCGGCCGCGCTCTCATCGACATCCTGCGCAACGTCGGCTCCGCCGTCTCTCCCGTCGCTGACGCCATCAGTGATGTCGCGCGAGAAGCTGATGCGGGCGGTACCGCACTCGACATCATCGTCACCGCACTGAACCTGGTCTCCGCCGCCGCGGGCACCGTATCGGGCGCGCTGGTCCCGATCGGGCATGTGGTGGCCGGTCTGGTGCGCGGGTTCGGGGCGCTGCCGGGGCCTGTGCAGACGGCGATCATCGCGATGCTCATGGCACGTCGTGTCGCGCCCATGATGTCGCGGCTCGGTCAGACGGTGTCCGGGCCTGTTGTGGGCGCGTACCGGTCTCTCGGTGACCAGATGCGTCTCCAGCAGCACCTTGCGGCTGCGCAAGGGCAGTCGATTGGCCGGATCGGTCAGGCCCTCGCGGTGGTGCAGACCCGCATTCCGGTGGTGGGACAGATGGCGTCCGCGTTCCGCAACGCGAACGGGCCGATCACCGGAGTAGCGCGTGCGATCGGTACCGGAGTCGGTGGCGCGGCCCGCGGACTGATGGGTGCACTCGGCGGGCCGTGGGGTGTGGCCTTGGCGGCTGCTGGTGTCGGCCTGTCGATGCTCGCCTCCCACCAGCAGAAGGCCGCCCAGGCGGCGGCCGAGCACCAGTCGCGGATCAGCAGTCTCACCCAGGCGCTGCGCGAGTCAAACGGTGCCGTGACCGAGAGCGTCCGTACCGCAGCCGCCCAGCAACTGATGGACACCAAGGTCCTCGACGGCAAGGAACGCCTGGTCGACGTCATGAAGAACGCCGGTGTGCCTATCAAGCAGCTCACCGACGCCTACCTCAGTCAGGACGACGGGCTCGGGAAGCTCCAGAAACGCATGGAGGACGTCGCCGCGATCAACCTGGAGCCGGTGCGCGGCGGCGGCGTCATGTACAACGACGTGGGCCAGAAGGCTCACGACGCCGCGGAGGCCCTCGGGTCCGTGAAGGGCGAGATGTCCCAGGCGGTGCAGGACGCCCGCGATCTCGCCGACGTGAACGGTGCCGCGGGCCGGTCCGCAGCCGATGCGGTGGGGCCGTTCGGCAAGTTCTCCGACGCGATGCGCCGCCTGTCGGACACGACGGCAGACGCCGACTCCCGTGCCCGGGCCCTGCATGACGCGCTGAACATCCTGGCCGGCGGCTCGGTGAACCTGTCCGCGGCCGAAGCACGGTTGAACCGATCAGTGTCGGATGCGACCGAGGCGTTGAAGGGCGGCGTCGATAACGCCCAGGGATACGGAAAGTCCCTGCTGAACATGGATGGCTCGCTGTCCACGGTCACCCGCAACGGGCAGAAGCTGTACGACCTGCTGCAGGGCCTGTCGACGAACTCCGCGGACGCCGCGCTCGCCGCCTACCAGTACGCGGAGGCGAGCGGGAAGTCCGTTCCCGAGGCGCTGCAAGCCGCGCAGAAGCAGATGGAGACGGCCCGGGATTCGGCGATCTCCACGGCCGAGGGCTTCGGCCTGTCCGCCGAGCAGGCGGCGAAGCTCGCCGACAATGCCGGTCTGGTCCCCTCGCAGGTGTCGATCCTGCTGCAGACGGCCGGCATGGATGAGGCGATGGCTGAACTCATCGCGGTTCAGCAGGCGTTGAAGGCTCAGCCGGACCAGAAGACCATCACGATCTCCACTCTGTCGAACGATGCTCGCGAGGATCTGGAGAAGCTCGGCTTCAAGATCAAGGACTTGAGGGACCGCCGTGTGGAGGTCACTGCCCCGACTGATCTGGCGCGCACGGATCTGGATGCGCTGATCTCGAAGATCGCTCAGACTCCGGGCGGTAAGCACGTCAACGTCACTGCTTCGACGCAGGCGACGATCGACAGCCTGGAGGCGGTCAAGCAGAAGATCGCCGGGGTACCCGGCGGCAAGACCGTGACGCTCACCGCGCCCACTGGCGAGGCTCGGCAGCAGCTCGAAGCTTTGGGCATCAAGGTCGCCGACATCCCGGGCAGCAAGAACGTCACCGTCACGGTGCCCACCAGCGGGCCCGTCTCGGCGGCGGGGAGTATTCAGAGCGCGATCAACGGGATCACGGGCCGGACCATCGGCGTCGGCGTGTCCCTCAGAGCCACGAGCTGGGATCGGGACGGCAACGGTGTCCCGGACGCGATCCAGGCCCCACAGGCGCGCGGGTCGGTGATCGACTACTACGCGAATGGTGGCGTCCGCGAGAACCACATCGCGCAAATCGCACCGGCCGGATCGTGGCGTGTGTGGGGTGAGCCCGAGACGCACGGCGAGGGCTATGTGCCTCTTCGCAGGTCGAAGCGGCCCCGGTCGAGGGCGATCACCGAGGAGATCGTGCGGCGGCTGGGCGGTGACCCGTCCGGCATCGAGTGGTACGCGGATGGCGGTCTGTCGAACTGGTCGTACCAGCCACTCGGCGGCTCCGGGTTCTCGGTGTCCGATGTCGTCTCTAAATCGCAGCGCAAGGGCAAGGGCGGCAAGGAGCACTTCGACCTCGGCATGTTCGAACGAAACCTGCGTAAGTCCGTCCGCACCGCCTCGGCCTGGCGCAACGACTTGGCGACCGTGTCGCGGCGGGCTGGCACCGATGTCGCCAAGGCATTGGAGGAGATGGGCGAGGACGGTGTCGCGCTCACCCGCAAGATGGCGCGCGGCTCCAATAAGTACGTGAAGTCGATGGCTGCGCAGCTCACGAAGCTCGCCGGCACCGCGAAGGCCACGCTGGCCGACTACACAGGCCAGTTGAAGAACGCGGTCAAGGACTCCACGACGTTCCAGAACAACCTCGCCAAGCTGGCCTCCAGCGGGTACGGGGCTTTGGCCACGCGGCTGGCGGAGCAGGGCGATGAGAACGCTGAGGCGCTCGCCGCCCAGGCCGTACGCGACAAGAAGAAGGCGAAGCAGGCCAACAGCGCGGCCCAGTCAGCGGGCAAAACCCTCGACTCGGATCAGCTCGGCGACTTCGTGAAGCTCATCGGCGCCCTGGCCAAGGGTCGCGGCATCCACGCGGTGGCCGAGAAGGCAGGGCTCGACGAGGACCGGATCATCGAGATCGCCAACCGCGGCAAGGGCCAGATCAAGGCCACGGGCAGTAAGGCGGACCGGTTCCTTGCCGACCTGGTGAAGGCGAATGCCGGGAAGGCGTACGCGAACGGCGGCATCTGGGAACCGGGGGTGTACTCCTCGAGGAACGGGTTGATCAAGTTCGCCGAGCCGGAGACTCGCGCCGAGTCGTACATCCCGCACGCGGTCGCGAAACGCGGCCGGGCTACCGCAGTACTGACCGAGACCGCGGACCGTTTCGGATACGGGCTCACCCCCAAGCGCCTGGTGGATGCCGGGGCGGGTCGGTCGCAGGTCGTGGTGGTGCATCAGGCGCCGGCGATCGGCCAGCAGACCATCCACGTCACACGTGCCGGAGCGACCGCGAACGACATCGCCTCCGCCGTCTCGTATCAGATGCGCCGGGCCCGCCGCGGAGGTGTTCTGCGGTGAGCACGGAACTCAGGGATTTCCAGCTGGAGTTCGCCGGGATACGACTCGGCCACGGCACCAGCATCCCCATCGCCCGGATCGAAGGGCTGGCCCGCCCCGGTGTGCGTGGGGAGGTCGTCGAGCGTCCCGCTGCGGATGGCGTGTGGATGAGCCCGGACTGGTACGAGGCTCGCACCTTGCGCATCGACTGCGGCGTGAAGACGCCCGGTGATCCGGCTGCTGCGGCCCGCATCGTGGCCCAGATCGAGGATGCCGCAGACGATCCTCGGGTGCGCACGGTCGGCGGGGCGGTGATGCCGTTGCGGATCAAGTGGCCTGGCGCACCGGTCCGTGTCCTGTACGGGCGGCTCCGTAAGGCCGAGGCGTCGTGGGAGGAGGCGGTGTTTGGATGGGTGCCGCTCGACGTCGAGTTCACTGCTGATCCGCGCTACTACGCGGACGCCGAGCAGAGCATGCAGCTGAAACTCGGGTGGCTGTCCGGTGGCGGCTTCACCGCCCCGGTGCAGGCCCCCATCCACGTGAGCGACGGCAGCCTGTCCGGTCAGAACCGGCCGGGCTGGATCACCAACAACGGGAACATCGACGCCCACCCGGTGATCACCATCTACGGGCCGTGCGCGAACCCGGTGATCACGCACGTGGAGACCGGCCGGCAGATCAACCTCAGCATCACCATCCCCGCCGGCGAGCACGTCACGGTCGACACCCGCCCCGGCCAGCGAACCGTGACCAGGAAGAACGGCGGCACCTTCGCCACCACGTCCCCGCTGGGCGACTTCCGCCTGCCTCCGGGACGTTCGGAAATCCGCTGGACCGCTTCCGATCCGACCGCATCCGCCCGCCTGAAGGTGGCGTGGCGTGACGCCTTCAAGACCCTGGTTGACCCGAAGGAGACCCCCGCCCGATGACGCTTGCCCAAGCCCCGCTGCTCGTGAACGGTGCCACCCACTCCGCCCAGACGTTCCGGCAGATGATCAAGGATCTGTCGCATGGTTCTGAAGGCGTCACCGAAGCCACAGACCTGAAGGTGACACCTCTGCCAGTGCCCGGCGGCGGTGTGCAGATCGCTGACGGGTCCGCTGTCATCAGGGGCAAGGCGTCGACGTGGCAGGGTTCGTACACGGCGTACAACATCGGCACCGCGACCGTCCCGATCGCTCCCACCGGTGCGACGCCGCGCTCCGACTTGATCGTGCTGCGGGTGCAGGACCCCGAGTTCGAGGGCGGGCTGGATCCGGCGACGGATGCGATCAACTTCTTCGACGTCATCCCCAACGTGTCCTCCACCGTGTCGTCGGCGCCCAAGGGTGTGACGGGTGTGGCGTTGGCCCGAGTCGACCTGCCGGCGAGCACGGGCACGGTGACGGCCGGGATGATCCGCGACGTGCGGCGGGTGGCGAACCCTCGCCGGGAGCGCACCTTGTACACGGCGTATCCGTCGAAGTTGACGAAGGCGTGGAAGGACGACGACAAGTGGCACGACTGGCCGTCTGAGGCGCGCTGGCAGATACCGGTGCCCGACTGGGCGACGAAGCTGATCCTTACGATCACGCTCGCTGGTCTACGGATGGACTTCGATTCGCTGTACGGCAGGCTGCAGCCGGTGTTCGGCACGATCGAGGGCCAGGACACGGTCGTTGACGACAATCAGGGCAAGGTGGTGCGGCGCTCGACTGCTGTGGTCGCCGACACGATCACGCTGCCGGCCTCGTACCGGGGGACGACGCAGACGCTGTACATGCAGGCGAAGATGTCGAAGGACTGGAAGGGCGACCTCGGCGTCGACGGCGGTACGTCGATCATCGCGGACATCGAGTTCACCGAAGGCCCGGTGTGACCTGCTGTGGCGTACCGGTACCTGATCCAGCACGCCCTCACGGGGCAGTGGCTGTCGCACGATCTCCCGTTGAAGAACGTCGAGTTCGGGCCCGAGCTGAATGGGCCGGGAGAGCTGCGCGGCACGCTGTCGCCCCGGCTCGCGTCGTCGTTGCCCGAGCTCACCCAGAATCCTGGCAACGCCCTGCTGTACGTGGAGCGGGACGGGCTGCTGCGGTGGGGCGGGCTCATCTGGCAGGCCGAACCCGAGGGCAACAAGCTGCCGGTGGAGGCCGCGGGTTGGACCTCGTACCTGCACAAGCGCCACGACCTGGACGGTGAGCTCGGCGGTCGCGGGCCGTACGTGAACACCGACCCGTGCCGGGTGATGCGGGACATCGTGTCGTACGCGCAGTCGATCCCCGATGGCAGCCTGGGCATCACTGTGGACGCCACCACGTCGAAGGCGACGGTGGGCACACCCGCGGAGCCGTGGCACTCGCACTGGTGGGAAACCCCGGTCCTCGGTGACCTGCTCGATGATCTGGTGAAGACCCCGGACTCCCCGGACTACACCTGCACCACTTGGTGGGATGCAAACCGGCGCCCGGTGCGCCGTATCCGGGTCGGCTATCCGCGCCTTGGGGCACGCCGTACGGACATCGCGTTCTCCACCGACACCAACATCACCGACTCCACTCCCGTCACGTACAGCGCCGACGAGTACGCGCAGGTCGTCATCGCCACCGGAGCCGGCGAAGGCCGAGCCCAACAGCGCGCCATCGACGCCGTACGCAACAAGCGGCTCCGCCTGGAGCACGTCCTCGAGCTTCCCGACGTCCGCGGCCGTGACGTTCTCGCACAGCGGGCGCGCGCCGAGCGGGCGTGGCGACAGAACCTCGGCCACGTCGAAGAGATCACCGTCCGCAATCATCCGGCCGCGCCGATCGGGTCGTGGCAGATCGGCGACGACGTCCACGTCTTCGTCCGCGATGAGTGGGGCACGTGGTCCGGCTGGTGCCGCATCACCGGCTACACCATCCGCCCCGACACCGACGCCGGGGAGACCTCCACCCTCCGACTCGAACCGTCCGGCGCCCACCAGTACGCCACCGCCGCCTGAACAAGGACCCATCTCTTGCCCACCGACATAGGCACTCGTCTCGCCCGCCTGGAGAAGCTGCTCCGCACCGCGATCCGCGCCCCGAAGCTGGCGAACGCCAGCTTGGAGAACGGCTCCGTCGACGTATACGACGAGAGCGGCTCCCTGCGCGCGGTCATCGGCCAGCAGCCAGACGGGACCAGCGGCGTCATCGCAGTGAACGGCCCGCGTCCACCTGCCCCATCCGTACCGGAGGTGGAACCGGTGCTTGGAGGGCTCAGAGTCACCTGGGACGGCGCCTTTACCTATGCAGAAGCGGCCCCCTTGGATCTGTCGCGCGTCCAGGTTCATGTGCTGAGGTCGGCGAGCATGCAGGCGGATCCTCGGTGGCCGACCGCGACTATCGAGGCCGCCTCCGGCGCCTCGGTCACCATCTCGGTGAACCACTACGCGCCGCTGTGGGTGCGGCTGGTCGCAGTGAATACCTCCGGCATCCCCAGCGTCGCCTCGGATGCCGTGCGTACGTCGGCCCGGCGCGCGGTGTCGGGGGATCTCGGTCAGCAGGTCATCCAGCAGGGGCACATCGCGGTCGGCGCCATCGCGACCCCGCACCTGGCCGTTGGCTCCGTCACCCCCGACCACATTGCGGTCGGCCAGGGCACAAACTTGGTGCCGGATCCTGGGTTCGAGGGCGCGGCCACGGCGAACACTGTCGCAGCGGGCGGCACGGCGTGGTCGTTCGCTCCCGGTAACCGGACCGGGGTCGGGATCCGTCTCGACTGCACTGCCGCAGCCGAAACGTACTGGACGCTGCCGTTGGCGACTGTGCCGGTGCTGGCCGCCTCGCAGCTGTTCCTCGGCATCGATGTGCTGGTGTCCGACGATCTTGCCGCGAAGGCCGTGAAGATCCTAGCCCGCTGGGAAAACAGCACCGGCGAGATCCTCGGCTACGGAGTCGCCGAAGCCACCAGCTACGCGCCGGGGGTGTGGCAGCGCATCACGGGTCAGGTGGCCGCACCGCAGGGCACGACCCGCGCGGTGCTGTGCCTGGAGGCATCCGCCGCGACCGCGGGGTGGGTGGTGTTCGACAACGCGCAGGCCCACACGATCTTCGGGGATGTCACCGGCGGGGCCCGGGCTGAACTCGGGCCGCAGGGACTGAGGTTGTACGACGAGGACGGGGAAGAGGTCGTTTCGCTCGTCTCCGGGCAAGCCAACTACCTGACCCTGCGGGACGGCACCACCAGGGTCGCCGCGATCGGCTCGACCGGAGACGCCTCATTCCAGGACCTGAACGTCGCGGGGAAGGTCACTATCGGCGGCGACGACCTCACCGACCTGTATGACGGGCCACGCGGCATCGTCGCCATGGACTGGATGGCCACCGGCGTGAAGACCACCACCGGTACCGAAATGGGCTACGTCGAGTTGGCCTTCGACGCCGAAGAGGGCCGCATGTACCGCGTGGTCTACAACGGCACCGCGGAATGCTCCCAGACCGGCGGCTCCCTGGTGCTTCGGCTACGCAGCGGCTACGCCTCCGCGCCGTTGATCAGTTCCACGCAGTTGCAAGAGGCCCGCCATCCGCTCACGTCGACGCGCCGCGAAGCACGGCTGGAGTTGATCGGTCCGTGCGCACCGAATGATCTGATCCGGCCCGGGCGGAATCGGCTGCTGCTCACGTTCACCAGCGATAGCGGCGCTCCTGCAGGCCAGCAGGTCACCCTCACTGGCGCGAAGGGCCGTATGGGGCATCTGAGTGTGGAGGACATCGGTGAGCAGGCACCGGACACGGGCGTCTACAACACTGGTGGCGCTGTCGTCCCTGACCCTCCGGTGAAGGTGAAGCGGGAGTACAGCGCGTCCTGGTCGGGGAGCTACGCGAACCGGTCCGGATACAACTCGTACTACGGCAACCGCATGGTGGCCGGCTACTTCTCGGCGGACAACGGCACTCAGGCCGCGCTCGTGGGGTTCGGTGGGAGCCTCGCCAAGGATCTCGCCGGTGCGAAGCTCGTCAAGGTCGAGGTGTATCTGTACGCCAACCACTGGTACTACGCCTCCGGCGGCACCGCCGTCCTCAAGGTCCACGGCCACGCTTCACGTCCGAGCAAGTTCTCGGCGGACCAGACCGGCTCGAAGGCCGTCACCAAGTGGGCGCGCGCAAGCGGTCAGTGGGTGGACATCACCTCGATCTTCGATTCGTCGAAGTTCCGGGGCATTGCGATCGACCCGAACACCACCAACAAGACCTCGTACGGCATGTTCGACGGCATCGGCCAAGGTCATCCGCCGCGACTGCGCGTCACCTACATCAAGTAACCCAAGGAGCAGAGCTACTCGTGGCCGCACTGTACGGAGACCTCGTCATCAACGGCACCTTCACCGACGGCACCACCGGCTGGTGGTCCGGCGACCCGGCCATGGTCACCCTGGCCGCGCCCGGCGACGGCTTGGAGGCCACCGCCACCACTGACGCCGCCAATCTCTGGGATGCCTCTTTCGGGCAGGACAACATCATCCTGCGGTCCGGCTGTACGTACACGCTGAGTTTCACCGCCCGCGCCAGCCAGTCCGGGACTACCCTCCGGGCGCAGGTCGGGCTCGGGGCAGACCCGTGGACCGCTGCCCTGGACAGGACCGTGACGCTGCCCGCGGTCGACACTCATGTCGTATTCCCCTTCACCTCGAGAATCGACACCACGGCCGGGCAGGTGAGTTTCCAGTTCGGCCAGGGGACAGCGGTCACCGTGCACCTCAGCGACGTGCGGCTCACCTCGTCCACGGCCCGTGAGGGCTTCTACGTTGATCCGGACTCCAATGCTGCGAAGTGGGTGGCCGCCAACTCGAACGATCCGCTGTCGGCGAAGATCACCCAGGCTCTGGTGCGACGTCCTGCCGCGAAGTGGTTCGGCGACTGGAACAAGGGTGTCCAGGGTGATGTCGACGCCTATGTGACTGCGGCCGCCGCTGTGGGGCGGCTGCCCATCCTGACGGCGTACAACATGTTCAACCGGGACAACGGCGGCCACTCCAGCGGCGGCGCCAAGTCTCCGGAGGAGTACCGGGCTTGGGTTGACGGCTTCGTTGCGGGCATCGGCGACCGGCCTGCTCTCGTGATCGTGGAACCTGACTCGCTCAGCCAGATCGGCAGCCTTCCGACTGAGGCGATGCGCGTCGAGCGCACGCAGCTGGTCGCCTACGCTGCGGGCGCCCTGGCCTCGTGCCCACTGGTGCGCTCCTATCTCGATGGCGGCAACGCCACTTGGATCCGGGCCGACGAGATGGCGGCCCGGCTCGCCGCAGCAGGGGTAGCCCGTACGGCAGGCTTCGCGATCGGGGTGGCGAACTACGACTCCACGGACGTCTCCTGCACCTACGGGCATCAGGTTGCCCGGGAGCTGGCAGCACGCGGCGCTCCAGGCGTCCGCTTCGTCATCGATACCTCACGCAACGGCAACGGCGCGATGGACGGAAGCGGGCAGCACGTCGACTACTGCAACCCGGGCGGGCGTCGCCTCGGTGTCCCCTCCTCGATCGGCGTCGGTGGCGCCGAATACCTGCTGTGGATCAAAGTCCCCGGCGACTCCGACGGCATGTGCGGCGTGGCCCCCGACGTTCCTGCCGGCACGTTCTCCCCTTTCCTCTCCGCGCACCTCATCGACGGCGAGTAAAGCCGGTACGAGGGCGGCTCCGTGCCACTTCCCGCTTCAGGCACACCCGGTCCACCGAGCATGGCAATGCATCTGTGGGTGGGGGTTCATCCCATCCAGCCAAAGCTCAGAGGATGGCGGCGGGCCCGGAAATCCGCGCGCATCCGAGTAACCCACTGCTCCAGTTCGGCGACGCAGTCCTGCCTGTCACGGTCCGTGGTGTCGAGGATGTGGGTCTGCCACCGCGGATCGTTGGCCGTCCACGACGTCCACCGATGCCAAGCCATATTGGGTGCGCCCGTGCCGATGATGACCTCGGGGCGGTGCTCGGGATCTTGTGCGTGCCCCCGATGCCAGGCCGCCCAATTGATGTACGCATCGATGGCGGCTTCCGACCAGCGTCCCGGATCACGATCATCCAGACGCCTACGTCGTTCAGCATCGGCCACGTCGACCAGGCACATCGCGATCCCGTCCAGCAGAGGCGCGGACGGCGAGGCCAGGATCTCGCCGAGCGGAGTCTGGGCAGTCAGCAAGAGGTCCATGCCGTCGGCCTGGTACTCGAGCGCGCGCTGAATCCACTTCTCGGTGATGTGGTTTCGCCAGTACCGGGGAGGGGCTTGCGGGACCCCGCTCTCGTCCATCTCGTGGACAGCGAGCCGGTCAAACCGTTCCCCGACGGGGAAGGCGAGCGTGGACTTACCCGAGCAGCTCGATCCCGTAAGTATCAGCAGCATCCAGACAAGCTGGCAGGAAGGCGGCGCGCGCTGCCACCGGATTTCGTCGCTGGCGATCACCTCGGCGTAAGAATCGCAGGCTTTCTTGGGCCCCGTACGATCGAAGCAGGGCACGGGGCCGCCGGGAGTGATTGCGGTGTCCGTGCCGCCGAGTGCCGAGCCCACCCTGTGGGAGCTGCACCGTGCTGTCTCGCAGCTGCGCGAGGATCTCCGCGGCGACCTCGCCCAGCTCGCCGCGCGCCTCGATCAGGTCGTCACGCAGGACGTATACCGGGCTGATCAGCGGGCGGTCGATCAGCGCATCAGTCAAGTCGAGGCAGGGCTCTCCGGGCTGCGCGGTGAGCACGACCAGGGTCTGGATCGGGCCGAGCAGCAGCGCCGGGAGGACCAGACGCAGGCTGCGGCGACGAGGCGTCTGGTGATCTCTTCTTTCGTGGCCCCGCTGCTCCTCATGGCCTTGCAGCTGTGGATCGTCTCGCGCGGGGCATCGCCGTAAGCCGAGGGCGAGCAGGTTCAACATCAAGTTCGGGCGCGGGGAGATTTCGAGCGCCGAGTTGGCAACACCTCTCACTCCTGACCGGCTGGTAGCGGCACTGCACGCTGAAGGCGTACGTGTCGTCGAGCGTTCTGGCTGGCGGTCCCACAATCGAAACCACAAGGGTCCCTGGGGGCCCGTCCGTGGCGTGATGATCCACCACACGGTGACGTCCGGCACGAGCAACACCGTCAGCATCTGCGAGCGCGGATATGCGGGGCTGCCAGGCCCGCTCTGCCATGGCGTGATCGCGAAGGACGGCACGGTCCATCTGGTCGGGAACGGCCGTGCCAACCATGCCGGCCGTGGTGACGGTGACGTGCTCCGTGCGGTCACCGCAGAGCGACCCCTTCCTTCGCCGAACCAGGCCGACACCGACGGCAACACGGCGTTCTACGGCTTCGAGTGCGAGAACCTCGGCGACGGTCGTGACCCGTGGCCTGCAGCCCAGTTGGAGGCGATCGAGCGAGTCTCGGCCGCACTGTCCCGCGCGCACGGCTGGGGCTCGGCGAGCGTGATCGGGCACAAGGAATGGCAGCCCGGAAAGGTCGACCCCAAGGGCTTCACCATGGGCTGGCTCCGCGGCCGGGTCGCCGCGCGCCTGAAGACGAAGCCTTCTGGCGGCAGTTCAGATACGGGATCGAAGGATGGCGGTGCAGCAACGTACGCCGTCAAGAGCGGCGACACGCTCTCCAGCATCGGGAAGAAGCTCGGTGTCAGCTGGGAGCACCTTGCCCAGGCCAACAAGATCACGGCCCCGTACGTCATCACGGCTGGGCAGAAGCTCACGATCCCCGGGAAGCCCGCCGGTGGGACGTACACGCCGCCTCCGTTTCCGAATGGTCTTGCTCCGGGCCGCTCGTCACCGTCTGCGAAGGGTCTTCAGCAGGCGCTGAAGGACACCGGCTGGCTCGACCGCTCGGTGCCGCTCTCCGACAACTACGGGCCGCAGAGCCAGAAGGCTGTGGCCAGCTTCAACCGCAAGCACAACCTCTTCACCACCGGCCGCCCCAACGATCCTTCGATCGGACGCCGCGGCTGGGACCTCCTGCACCGACTCGCATACGGGAACTGATCACTTTGATCGACTTCATTCACGTCCACAGCACCCGCCTGTACGCCATCGCCGCCGCGGCACTGTCACTGATCGCCTACTACGTTCAGGACCTGCCGACCGGACTGATCCTCGCCCTGATCGCCGCGGTCCTTGGCACCGGCGAAGCCATTCAGCGCGTCGAGGATCGAAAGACCCGCCAAGCTCTACTGCTCGATCCTCCTTACGCCGACAAGGGCTGAAGCCTGAGCGCCTCGATGCCTTGGTGACGGAACGGAGAGATAGCAGCGCCGGAGCCCGGCTGCTTGCGATTGCGGGATGTACCTCTGCGTGTCCTACGATCCCCCTCATGGCCCAGAAGGTAGTCACAACATATGTCGACGATTTGACTGGCGAGGAATCGTCGGACATCGCCACGCACAGCATCCTCATCGACGGAGCCGGGGTCGAGATCGACCTCACGGATGAGAACTACGAGAAGCTCCTGGAGCTCTTGAACCCCTATATCCAAGCTGGCGGCACTCGAAGGATTCGAGGCGCAGCGAAGGCAAAAGGGAAGGCCAAGGCATCGCCTGGCAGCGAGGCCAACTCGTCGGCAATCCGGGCTTGGGCGAAGGACAACAACATCGAGGTAAACGACCGTGGTCGCGTGTCGGCCGCCGTCCGCGAGGCTTACGACAAGGCTCACTGATACTCGCCGAATAGTTGGTGACCCTCGCTGTTGCGGGGGTCACCGTGCATTCCACCGTCATTGCACAGCCGCACGCTCAGCTCAGCAAGCGGCGTCCGGCTGCCGCCCGGCGGTGGCACTGGAGGCATGGCTCGCTGCACGCGAGTGATCACGTATGACTGGGCCGCCCCAACCTGGAGTGGATCACGGGAGTGATATCACCGACGAAATGGTGCGGCCTCTCCCAGGCTGCCAAATTGAGGTCCCGACACCGGCGGACCGCACTCGGCCGGTCACGGAGCCCGTGCGGCCTGACCCCAAGGAGGCCGCGGCCACTCCGAGGAGGTCTCATGACGCTGCGCCTCACCCTTCGCAAACTGCCCTACGCGTTCAAGGTCGCTGCCGACGATCAGGCTGTGGGGCCAGCGCGTCGCCTCGTACGCGAGGGAGTGGAGAGCCTGGACCTGGGGCAGCAGGCTCCGTCACTGGATGACCTTGAGTTGCTCACTGCCGAGTTGGTCACCAATGCTGTGGTGCACACGATGGCGCCGTGCGTGGTGTGCATTCGGTGGACGGGCCGACGGATCCGCGTTGAGGTGACGGACACCGACACGCGAGATGTGGAGGCCAAGGTCCCGCCGACGCACGACGAACACGGGCGCGGTCTGTTCCTCGTGGACGTGCTGGCGGCTGCTTGGGGCAGTTACCGGGAGCTGGCTGGCAAGACGACCTGGTTCGAGTTGGCTGCGACTTCGGAAGATCCTGTGCCATCTGGTGCCGCGTATCCGTCCGCTGACTGCCGGGGAGGGCAGGCGCCCAGGGGCACGGTAGAGGCCACCTGCTCTGGGTGAAGCTGGCTTCTCTGTAGGCGAGTTGGGTCAGAATGCAGCCATGGTCGCGATCATCAAGTGCGAGAGCTACGAGTACGAAGACGTCAGGGCATTCGAGGAGATCCACCGGTCTCGGCGCCTCGAATGGGAGTGGACACTCATACGCAAGGAGGAACTGAACTTCAAGGGGCGGCACTTGGCCCTGATCGCAGCCCAAGACGAGTACGGACGCTACGAGGTCAAGTACGTCGGGAAGTGCGTTCGCGGCCGCAAGGCAGCAGACTCGGTGAAGCAGTTGCGCGTCACGCATGTCCGTCGCTTGCAACATCCGGTGCCGTTGTCTGAACTGCTCGATGCTGTGCCGGGACATCTGCAGCGTCACCTTGTTGCAGAGGGGCAGCAGACCAAGACCGCGGGCTCAGAGTTGCGGCGCCTTCTTCTGGAGCGTCGTCCTGATGTCCGCGACGCCGTCGATGAGATCGAGGGCGCCATTTCGTCCTGGGACTTCGGCACCTCGCGTGCCGGCCAGGCGGTCTCGTTGCAGCGCGACGGCACCTTGATATCTGCGCGCATGGCGGGCTTCCGGGCCCTTGATCTGGCCGAGTGGGACCCTCCCGCGGAGGAGCTCTACGACGACAGGACGCCGCCGCTCTTCCTTGATTGGGTCACGGAGTCATCGTCTCCGGAGGGCCGGGGTCAGTCTGAGCCTCAGGTCCGAGCTGGCCGTCCGGAGACGATGGCTGCCCAGCCGGCGCTGGAGGATCACCTCATCGCCCATGACACGCACACGATGCGGGGCTGGTTGAGCGAGGCCACTGATCACGTCGCGTGGCGAGAGTTCCGCGAGCATGGACGAACGCTGCTCGTCGGGAACGCCAACCGGGCAACAGCGGAACGGTTGTTGGGATGCGATGTCATCTTCTACAACGTCTCGCGGAACAGCATGGTCCTCGTTCAGTACAAGAAGCTCGATGCGGAGAAGGGCGGCTTCTACTACCCGACCGGCGACCGGAACCTTGCGAAGGAGCTGCGCCGCATGAGGGCCTTGGACCGGTATGCGGCGAGCGTGGCAGACGGAGATGGTGAGCAGCGACTCGACGCGAACCCGAGCTGGATCAAGCTCTGTCACCCGAGGTCGGTACTGCCGCACACCTCGGAGATGATTCACGGCATGTACTTCTCCCGGCGCCAGTTCGAGTCGCTGCGTGAGGATCCCCGCTTGAAGGATGGACGGCAGGGCGCGGTCCGGTTCGGCTACAAGAACGTGCCCGGATACCTCGACAACACGCTGTTCACGCGCCTGGTCGAGACAGGGCAGATCGGCACGACCGGAATCAGTAGCGATCTTGTACGCCAGCAGGTCTTTCGCACTTTCCGCGGGCAGCGCGACCTGGTGATAGCCGCGCTCTACGGCGATGAGCCGCCGCAGGCGGAACGGAACGCGCGGCGACGCATGAGCAAGTGAGCGCCTTACCGGCGGCGCTCCCTCGCGTGCGGGATTCGCCACCGTAGCGGCTATTCTGCTATGTCCCGGACAGTGGAGCAGCAGGAAGGAGGCCGTCGTGGCGAAGCCGCTCATCGTGGGCCGCAAGGAGTTCGCGAAGATCTACAACGTTGCGCCGACGGCGGTCAGCGACCGGTGGATCCCGGCCGGCATCGTCTCCTACGAGGATGCCGTGATCGTCTCGGGTAAGCCGTATTGGCCCGGTGGTCTGGCTGTGGACTTCGCGCTGCCGCCGGGCAGTCGCGGCCGGCAGTTGGATGAGGCGCTCCTTGCCCAGCTGGAGGAGGAGCAGCAGGCGACGGTCCGTCCGATGAAGAAGGGCGAGCTGCCGCCGCTGGTGGGGCTGCAGGAGTACGCAGCCTTGTTCGGCATCAGCCAGCATCAGGCAGCGAACGCCCGCAACCGTGGCAACGGAATGCTGCCGGCAGAGGACTACCTTCTGGGGGGCTCCCCCGTGTGGCTGTTGTCGACCGTCCTCGAGGGCGCCGAGCACACGATGACGCAGAGCCGTGGTGGCGTGTGGCAGCTGCAGGAGGATGTTGCTGCCGCTTTGCGGGAGGGCCGCTATGACGGGCCCGGGTCGGCGATCGCCGCGCGAGGCAAGGCCGCAGCGGGTTCGTAGCGTCGTCGCGTCCGCCGGATTCGCTGCCTTGGAGCAGTTCGGTGGAGTTGCCTCCCCCTCGATCCATAGTAGAATTAACTTCATCCATTAAGGGTGCACGCACAGGTCGCGCCGACCACATGCAAAATAGGCTGCGATACATCGAACGAGGAGGGGTAAGTGGCCGTGCAGCTAGAGCTGCCCATCGCAGCCATACAGCAACCCGAGAATCCCGGCGGCAAGCTGACGATCCAGGAACGATTCGAGGCATTCGACCAGCTCAACCCCTGGATCCTCAAGCACCTGGAGAGCCTCACCGCCGACTGCATCGAGCGCGGGCTGAAGCGCATCGGCATCGGGATGCTGTTCGAGGTCCTGCGCTGGCAGTACGGACTCGCCACCCGCGGGGAGCCCTGGAAGCTCAACAACGACTTCCGGAGCCGCTACGCGCGACGCCTCATCGACCTGCACCCCGAGTGGTCCCCCCTGTTCGAGATCAGGAAGATCCACACAGCCTAGAAATAGGCCAGTGTCCATCTTCCCGTAAGTCTCTTGGAGATGTTCTGTGTCCAGCACGACCGTGCCACCCCTGCGCACCCGCAAGCCCACCGGCGTCATCCCGTGGCCGATCGTCCTGATCGAGGGCGAAGAGAAGAGCGGCAAGAGCCACCAGGCTGCGGCATTCACCGGCTCCGAGCAGACCGGCCAGGCGTACTGGCTGGAGCTCGGCGAAGACACAGCCGATGAGTACGCGAACGTGCCGGGTGCGGACTACCTACTGATTGAGCACAACGGCAGCTACCGCGACATCCTCGGCCAGATCGAAGCCGTGCACGCCGAGGCCAGGCGCGCTGCCGCAGCGAAGGAGAAGCCAGTCGTCCTGGTGATCGACTCGGTGTCGATGCTGTGGCGGATGCTCGTGAACTGGACCAACGAGCGCGCCCACCGCACACCGAAGAACGAGGCGAAGCTGCGCCAGGACCCGGATGCCGAGATCAGGCCCTCCATGAACCTGTGGAACGACGCATCCGAACGGTGGCAGCGGGTCATGTATCTCGTACGCACCATGCCGGGCATCGTGATCCTGCTCGCCCGCGGCAAGGAAGTGGCTGCCGTGGACGGCAACGGCGATCCGATCCCGAAGACGAAGGACTGGCGGGTGGAGGGCCACAAGTCCCTCGCCTACGACGCGACGGTGTGGGTTCGGCTTCAGCGTGACAGCGATCCGCAGGTCATCGGTGCCCGATCGCTGAAGTTCGAGGTGCCGCGCAGCGGCAAGCCGAAGACCCTGCCGGGCTTCACCGTCGAGAGGCTGGTGTTCGGTCTGATGGGCTGCTCGATCCACAACCAGCCCAAGGTCGCCCCGGAGCTGACCGGGGATCTGGCGCAGCAGTGGATGCCGAAGGTCCACAAGGCTGCCGAGCAGGGCGTCGACGGCTTGAAGGAGCTGTGGCGTCAGGTCGAATCGGACGAGGATCTCAGCCGCACCGAGGTGCTCGTGGTGCGCGCCGCCATCGAGCGCATGGCCGCCGAGGTCAAGAACCCGAAGAAGTTCAGCGACCCCACGAGCGATGACGTGGCGCGGCTTCGGGCGGCGGCAGCTGAGCAGCAGGACCGGGCCGCCGAGGACCCGGGCGACTTCGAGGAGTTGCCGCCCGATGAGTTCGCCGCCGCCTGACCTTCACACCCTGCGTCGCCGGGGCCCGCTGTGACGGGTCGGGCCCCGGCGTGCCCTCCTGGAGACTGCTGTGACCGCCACCACCTTCAGTGCGCCTGCTTCCCTGTCGATCTGGGATGCAGCGCACTCCGCTGATGCCCGCCGACCCCGTTCTGTGCAGACACAGTTGGGGGCGTCGGACACGATCTGCTCACGCCGCGCCGGATACATCCTGGCCGGCACCGAGCGCACGAACGCCGGGGACAAGCGCGCCGCGATCCTCGGCACGTACATCCACCAGGGTCTGCTCGAAGATGCCCGCCGCGAGTACGGGTGGCTCATCGAGCGCACCGTCGCGGACGGGACCTTGCGCGGGCACATCGATGTCGTACAGCTCGATGCCGCCACGGCCGCGCGGCTGCCCAAGCGGCATCGTCCGGCCGAGCCTGCCGCGCACCTGACGGTGGAGGACGTGAAGACGAAGTCGAGCCGCGTGTGGGACCGGGTCGTGAGGTTCGGTCCGACAGCAGCAGAGATGCGGCAAATCCTGCTGTACGCCGACCTGTTGCGCACGGTCGGGTTCGCGGATGTTCCTGGCCAGCGATACCTGCACAGGCTCGGCCCGATCGACGTGCAGCGCATCCGGTTCCGCTTTGTGTGCCGGGATACGGGCGAGGAGCACATCGAGGAGTTCGTCTTCGATGAGTGGCTGGCTGCTCAGGCGCGTTGGTGGGTGGACCGTGTCGTGGAGGCGGACTGCCCGGAGGAGCTGCGGCGCGACCATGACGGTCCCGGCCTGTCGGTGATCTGCGACAACTGCCCGTTTGTCCATGCCTGCTGGCCGGGTGTGCCGCCGGGGCGGCCCGCGCAGACGATTCTCGTCCACGACGACGAAGGCCGCGCGAAGGCGCTCGCCGACTATGTGCGCGCTCATGAGCGATTCCGGGAGGCCAAGCGGGTCAAGGAGATGGCCCGAGCGATGCTCGACGACTCCCCGGAGGGCAACTACGGGGACAACCATCTGGGGTGGGGCGGCGGCAACGACAAGGAGGAGCCGGATGTCGCTGCGATGGTCGAGCAGTTCGAGGACGCCGACTTGGTCGTGCCGATGGTCCCGGACGAGAAGGCCATGATCCAGATTCTGCGCCGGGCCGGCATGGTCGTGCCCCGGCGTAAGGCAGCCGGTCAGAAGACTGCCCGCACCATCAAGGTCAGCCGGGCCCGCAAGACCTCCTGACGGCCTCTGTGGCGGCCCCGCACGGACGGTGTGGGGTTCGCCTTCTCTTTTGATCTTTCGAAGCCCTACTGCCGCCTTGGAGGCATGTTCCGTGTCGATTCTGCGCCGCCACCTCAGCACCGGGTTCACGGTGCTGCCGACGGCCACCCTTGAGGACTCCCGTCTGTCGTTTCGGGCTCGGGGCGTGCTGGCGTTCCTGATCTCGAAGCCGGATGAGTGGAGGGTGCGTGCCGAGTCGATCGCGAGCGCGGGCAAGGAGGGCAAGGAGGCGATCAAGACGGCGCTGCGCGAGCTGAAGGACTTCGGCTACTACCGGGTGGTGACCGAGCGGCTGGCGGACGGAACGCTGAGCCGGATCACCGAGGTGTACGACACGGCGCAGGAGTGGGCGGCCGAGGAGTACCGCAAGTTGGAGGCGCGGCGAGTAGCGCGCATGCTCAAGAAGCAGCTGGATCAGGGGGACCCGGCGCCCAGTGGGGAGGCGTCCGGAGGCGGGCTGGGCGATGACGGGGAGGCGGCCGACGGGACCGAAGGCGGGTTTTCGGGCGCCGGTTTTCCGGACGCCGGTTCACCGGACGCCGGATCTTCGGGCGTTCTAGTTAGTAACCAGAGCCAATATCCAGAGAAGAACCCCCCTACCCCCACAGCTGACGCTGCAGGGGAGCCGGTTGGCGCTCCGCTCGACGCAACGGCGGCGGGTTCGTGTCCGACGCATCCGGATGAGCCGGGCCGTTCGTGCCGGGGCTGTGGCACGAGTCCGAGGCAGCAGCGGGCGTCGCAGCAACGGGCAGAGAAGGAGCGGTTCAAGGCCCGTGAGCGGGAGGCGAATGAGCGGGTGTTGGCGCAGGTGCGGCGTAAGCCGGGGGTGGAGGGGCTGTCGGAGGTGGCGCGGCAGCAGCTTGCTGCCATGCGGAGTGGGAGGCGGGAAGCTGCGGCTGGTGGCGGGGAGGTAGAGTCACCGCCAGAAATAGGCTGATGTATAAATGTGCCGCGGTCCACACACGGCCGATTTGCCATCCCTGCCGTACATAGTAGAATTAACCATATGAGCAGGAAGGGCCCACTCACTTTGGGAGGCACACATGAAGTACGGCTCCATCTGCCGCGGGATCGCTTACATGCCCGACGATGAACTCATTGACGCATTCACCAGGGCGAGCATGTTCCAGGTGGCCTGCCGGGGCGACGAGGTGCGAGTGATCGCCTATCACGGAGAGAGCTCCGTTGAGGCTCAGCGCCGGCCGGGCGGCAAGGGATGGGAGGCGCTGGCGCTCACACAGCAGCCCAAGGGTGATCTGCCGTTGACGGGGGTGCTCTTCATGGACATCCCGCAGAGTGCATGGGACACGCTGGACCTGGCGGTCGGCGTGCTGCGGAGCCGGTTCGGCGACCACTTCACCAAGCGCGTGGCGCTGAAGGTCAAGTAATTGAAGCTGGTTGTGCACTGGAAAAAATAGGCCAGTGCACAACCAGCGTGGAGGATGGATGGACATGCTTGATGTGACTGCCGAGGTGACCGCGATCCGCGCCGACTACGGGCCGGACGAGCGCCGCGCTCTCGCCGTGTACAGCGACGTGCACGTCGCCCTGGAAGAGGCCGGACTACACCCGTACGTAGAGACCCGCGGCGGCCTGGCCGTATGCGCCTTTGCCGACGACGGCACGCTGTTCGTGGTCGCCGGCGAAGACGCCCTGCCGTTCAACCGCTGGACCCCCGGGACGCTCGCGGGCTGGCACCTGAGCCACGTGCCCGAGGACGGGCCGGCACCCGCCTGGCGGTGCGTGGTCTATGACAGCCTGCCGCCTCATCCGTGCCGCTACGAGGCAGGGGACCTGGACCTGAGGCCGCTCGTCGAGGCTGCGACGGCTCACCTCGCCGCCTGCTCTCATCTCCGCGAACCCGCCGGGGCCGGGGCGTGAACCTCAACGAGGACGACATACAGATGGCGGTGCGTGACTTCTTCTCACCGGCGCTGCTCCTGGAGTTCATCGACCTGCCGGATCTTCGAGCTCGCATCCAGTGGGGCGAGAAGCAGTTCGACGAGGGGCAGCGCACCCGCAGCGTCCGCCGGCTCGAGGGGGAACCGGATGCCGGATGCCTGACGCGCTGGTCGGCCATGCCCAGCGGGTGCGGGTTTCGCTACGACGTCGATGCTCGTGGCGGTGCACGGTCCGGAACCGTGTACTGGCAGGACGTGCATCGGACGGTGAACTCCCGTCTGACGCCCGTCCGTTACGGGGCTCTGCGTGCGGCGGTTGAGGCCGTCGCAGCGCACGATGCCGCGTACGTTCCGGGCCCGGTCCCCTTCCGTACGCCTGAGTTGTGGACGTCCCTGTTCTACCGCCCGTGGGCACGCCGGGCCAGCGGCCTGGAGCTGAAGGCGTCGGCCGCCCTGGATGCCATCTGCCCGCCCGCCAAGGCGCAGCCCGCCTTGTTCTGATTCCACGCGACAACGAGAAGGCCCTTCCCCGTGATCACCTCCACTACTTCCGCTGCCTGGACTGCCGCCGCGCCGTGCGCCGGCCTCGACGGGTACGTGCCCAGCGAGGAGCTGGTCCGCAGCAGGCCCAGTGACGTCATGAAGGCCTGCGGGCCGCTCATGGAGGGCTGCGCGCAGCTGTGCCCGTTCGTGCTGGAGTGCTACGAGCGGGTGCGGCCGGAGGCGAACCGGTTCGACGGGGTGTGCGCGGCGCGTACGTGGGTCAACGGACGGGCCGTCGCTGTGGCCGAGGGGGCGCCCGCGCTGTCGAAGCTGGCCTCGCAGGCGGGAACGTGCGGGACGAGCAGCGGGATGAAGGCGCACCAGCGGCTCGGGGAGCCGTTGTGCGGGCTGTGCCGGGTGACGTCACAGCGGGCCGAGGTGCGGCGCGCGGGCGCGGCAAGCATCCGCAAGCGTGCCTCTCGCACCGGCCGCCAGGCACGCGCGGCAGCGTAGAGGCGCGCCGCGAGGCGCCTTCCAGGGCCCTGACCTGCATTAACGCAATTGACACCCTCTCTAGGCATAGTAGAATTAATCTAAGTTGGGGAGGGGGAAATACGCCCAGCTCCCGCTTGAAAGACGAGAAAAGGAAGCATCGCTCATGCCCACGATGACGCCGGACCCGCTCGCCGTTCTGCAGGTCGCCACCATGCACAACATCACCGAGGAGCAGGCCGCGACCGCCATCACCTGGGCCGCGCACATGACCGTGCACGCCTGGGAGGCCTACGCGGTCACGCTGGGCCTGGTGAAGAAGGACGGCGCCGCGATGGAGGCATGGTTCAGCACGCTCGGCCCGGACCTGCGCAGCTCCGTACTCGAGGACGCGGTCACCGCGGTGGTCGGCGCTGACCGTGTGCTCGCCGAGATCTACAGCAAGCAGGACGGCCAGCAGCCTGCCCGCGCACGAGTCATGCGCACCAACCGGCCTCGCGTTCACATCCATTGACGCTCCGCGACTTCGGCCCGCCTCGTTCCGGGGCGGGCCGCGCCATGCCGTCATCTCAACGCACTGAAAGGGCTCCTGATGGGCTCCGTCGACTTCTACACCACCGCCACCGGCACCGACATAGAAGCGGCGTTCAACGCCGCCCGCGAGCAAGCCCGGTGGGAGTACGGGGCTTCCGGCTTCACCGGAACGATCGCCGAGAAGGACGGGGTGACGCTGCTCGACGAGCCGAAGCGCAGCGAGCAGGACGCCGTGGTGCGCGCGAAGCAACTGCTCGACGGCGACGATCCGCGGGTCAGTGCCAAGTACGGGCCCGCCGGCGCACTGCCTGTCACCACCGACGACGAAACAGACGGCTGGCTGTTCTTCGGCCTGGCCGCGTACTGACACCCGCTGAGGGGCTGCGCCACAGCGCAGCCCCGGACAGCAGCGCCCCCCTATCTCCGGATCCCCGAAAGACGACGACCACCGTGCTCGACAAGCACCTGCCGCTTGAGGCGGCCGCCGAGATCATCAGCAGCCTCGGCCTCAACAGCACCCAGACCCGCCGGGCCAATCACACGATGCAGCGCATCGTCCACCGCGCCTGGACCCGACGTAGCCGGGCCAAACAGGCTGTGACGTTCGAGGAGTTCGCCGACGAGGTTCCGGCCTGTCACTGGTCTTTGATGTTCGAAGTGTGCGGGCTGGTCCTGCTCGGCCGCGACGCGGAGGCATGCACGCTGATCGCCGCGGCCCGTCATCTTGAAGCCGCGCGCGCCGCCGGGGGCGCGACGTGATCCTCACCTCGCGGGAGATCGGCCGTATCGGGCTGCGCGATCGCAGCCGCAGCGACGACTTTCCCACCCGCCAGGCGGCGCGACGAGCCCGCCGCGCATTCAGACGCCGTGCAAGGCACCGGCTCCGCACCGAGATCATCGCCTGCCACGCACACGGCCTCGGCGAATCGGAGCTCCTGTGACGGGCCATCCCCTGCCGATCGGCACGCGGGTCTCGCACATCAACCAGCAGTGGGCCCGCAGTCTCCCGGACGGCACCGCCACGGTCATCGGCCGCGAAGGCCCGTGGCCGGACGGCTCGTGGGAGTACCAGGTGCACGCGGCCCGCGACTTCTCGCGCCAGCCCGGCCCCGACAACCCCGAATCCCGCACCACGGGGTGGCCGTCCTGGGCCACCACACCCTCACTCACGAAGGAGAAGCCCGTGAAGGACAACATCAGCAACAGCGAGAGCGAAGACGGCGAGCAGGAGATCCTCTCGCTCTACCGCCTCCTGGCCCAGGCCATAGCCGCTGTGGACAACAACATGGAGGAGGCGTTGGTCGTCTTCGGCCTGCCCAGCCTGTGGTCTCTGACCAGCCCGGAAGTGCGACGGCAGGTGCTTCTCCTTGCCGCGTGGGAAGCCCGCTCGGCCACGGCGGCCGAGCTCGAATCTCCGACGTCCGCAGGCCAGTACGCGTGGGCTTTCACCCAGTACGCGTCCTCGTGGGCCGAGCAGCACCCGGACGGGGACGCGGAAGCGTTCTGCGCCGGGCCGCACTCGGCGCGCCATGCCGCGTCGTCCCTCGCCTTCGACCGCGACGACTTCTTGGTGTCCCTGGAGACGGCTCTTCTCCTGTGCTCCCGCGCGAAGACGCCGGAGGCGTCGTGAGACCCGGCGGTTGCGTGTGGCTGCGCGGCCACGGCAACAAGCCGTTGCGCGATGCGCGCGGTGAGGCGATCGCGTTCCGCATTGCTGCGTCCAAAGCCCTTGCTGGCCAAGGCACTTGGTATCAGCTGTGCACCGCTCACCGGGCGGCGCAGGACATCTTCGGCGGCTGGCACACCGGTCTTGCCCTCATCCCCTTCACCCTGTCTGAACTCGCAGAAGGACCCCGACAGTGACCATCGAGATCATCCACACACGCAGCGAGGGAACCCTCATAGAGGGCAGCGCGAAGGGTGATGGTGTCTACGAAATCGTCCGCCGGCACGGCTTCCGATATTTCCCCTCCATCGGTCAGCTCGGCATCCGGCAGTCCCGCGACCGTGCCGCCAAGACCTGGTACATCAACGCGGCCGCGGCCGCCCTGCGCGAGGCCGGCTTCGAGGTCAACGTGAAGGTCGACGAGAGCGACCGGCGTAGCTTCGCCGAAGCCGAGGCGGACCGTGTCGAGCGTGCCGAGGGGCGGGCGGAGCTGTTCAGCGGCTACGCCGACAATGCGGCTGCCCGCTCCGAGTCCGCGTACCAGCGTGGCCACCAGATCGCCGACGGCATCCCCATGGGGCAGCCGATTTTGGTCGGGCACCATTCCGAGCGTCGCGCCCGCCGCGACGTCGAACGCATGGACCATGCGATGCGGACGAGCATCAGCGAAAGCGGCAAGGCTTCCTACTGGTCCGGACGCCAGAAGGCGGCTGAAGGGTACGAGCAGTTCCGTAAAGCGCCCCGGCGGACCCTGCGCCGTATCGAAAAGCTTCAGGCCGACCTGCGGCGGGTTCAGAAGTGGCAGCGCGGAGAGTCGGCCGGGGGCTACTGCCGGGACGTCACCAACCCCGACACCGTGCAGGAGCTCGTGATCCGGCACGAGGAGCTCACCGAGGAAATCGCCTACTGGGAAGCGGTTATCGCCGAGGCCGAGAAGAACGGCTTCAAGGTGTGGTCCAAGGCCGACTTCAAGAAGGGCGACTTCGCGCTCCGAGGCCGGACCTGGTTCGAGGTCCTTCGCGTGAACGCAAAGTCGGTGACGATCCCGCACATCCACAACGGCATCGGCGGGGGTGTCGTACGCGCCTCGGACAACAAGCTCGACGGCTGGACGTGGCTGCTCACCTACGACGAGGTGTTCGGGCGCCGTAGTGCCGAGGAGATGGAAGCCGCACTCGCCGCCTCCACCACGCAGTAACCCCCCTCCTGACCTGGTCTTTCGCAGTTGCCTCCACCCCCAATCATAGTAGAATAGTTAGTAACGAGGGGGTGCTGGACAGATTTCACCAGCACCCCTTCACCACGCCCACAGCCGCCCTCCTCACCGCAATCAGCGGATACGGAACGGCACTTCGGAAGAAAGCACTCCATGCCCTACGACACTCAGCTCGTCGCTCCAGGCCTGCTCACTCTCACCGAACAGACCGCCACCGCGCTCGGACCGGAATGGGTCGTGACCGGGCTGCTCGGCACGGCGATCGTGACCCACCCACTCGGCCTGCGCTGCAGCCTCCAGAACCGTGATGGCCTACTCGGCGTCAGCGCCTTCGTCTCCGAGGACAGCGAGCCGCGCCAGCCCGCAAAGCCGTTCACCGCAACCACCCCGATGGAGAGCGCGAACGGCGGGAAGATCGCAGAGCTGATCCACGGCCAAGTGCTGCCGCACTTCGGTCGCCGGGATGCCCTGGCGGCACTGCGACTGCTGAGCCTCCCGCTGCGCGACGCCCGGCTGCCCGCCGTGGCGCAAGGAACAGCCGCACGCTCAGAGCTCGTACTGGAGGGCGGGGACAGCACCAACCCGGCCCTCTGCGTCCACATGCGCTCGCCACGCCCCGGTGCCCTGAGCGTGAACGTCCGGATGAACCGGCTCACAGCCGAGCGGGCCATCCACTGCGGACGCGCCGCGCTGACCAGGCCCTCGTCCCTCGCCGAAGGCGCAGCAGACCCCTTTCCGTCGGAGGTACGCGCAGTCCTCGACGCCCTCCCCGAAATCAACGGTGCACCGCCCCGGGACGGGTTCACGAACCTCTATCCGGCACACGGGCCGCTCGAGATCCTCCACTATGCGAACGCCGCCGAGCCGAGCGCGCCGTTTGCTCTGCGCACCAGCGACACTTCGATCACCGCCGCGTACGCCGTCCTGCGCGCCTACACCGCCGCATGATCCGGCCCGAGGAGACCGCGACCGTGATCAGCAATGCCTGCTTGGCGGGCACCGTCGGCGGAGCCGCAGGTGATGAGCTCGGCGTCTATCTGTCGGGGCTGGGGCCCACGCTCCGCAACGTCACCTCCGCCGCCCTCGCTGTCGCCCGTATCGACGAGCTCGGCTGGGCGCCGCTTGGCGGGTATCCGGGCAGCGACGTGCTGTGGCCCGTCGCCTGCTTGATGTGCGGCCAGCCCGTCTTGCGCTTCTACAGCCATCTGCGCCGTGCGCGGCCCGCGATGCGTCATCGCGGCTGCGTCCCGCAGGACCAGCACTCGCCTCTGCTCACGGCGCTGTCCGCGTACAGGGCAGACAGCTGCCCGTGCCGGCGGGGACACCCCACCAGCGTGGACGACGTGGCGCAGGCCATCGAGGGACTGCAGCGCGCCGTCCGCCAGGACGACCACGACCAGGTCGTCGCCCACGTACGGGCACTCATCGGCCCTTGCCCGGCCACAGCAGCCCGCGCCGAGGCCGTCCGCGCCCTTCGGCACGCATCGAAGTAGCCGCTACAGAACCGGAGTTGCCCACATGAGTGAGTACGAGCGCGGTGATCGCGTCGCCGTCCTCTATCTGTCGAAGACGAACGGAACGTGCCTGGCCTACAACCGCACCGTCATCGACGTCGAACCGCATGCTGAGCACGGCCAGCACGTCTGGGTGAACATGCCGCACGACGCAGCGGTCGGCAGTCCGCACGACTTCTTCGCCGACGACGTCGAGGGCATCTGGCCCATGGAGGACGAGCCGGTCGAAGACCAGCTGCCCGTGCGGCTGGTCGCGAACCTCGACTGGTACATCGCGGCTGCCGCACCCGACTCCAGCCGCCTGACGTGGCCGTCAGGCCGGGGGCACCTGCCGGTGCGGGTTCCGTTCACCGACAAGGCCCCCACCCTGCACGCCCGCATGGCCGGGCTCTACGTCCAGCAGCTGCGCACCGTCGACCCGCGCGCTTTCGAGGACTGGGTGGCCCAGCACAAGGCCGCGCCGGTGCCCCAGTAGACGTGCCGCCCGAACACCGGCACCAGCCAGAACAGCACGACCAGCAAGGAGACAAGACGCACATGCGGGGCCTGTGGAAGGTGACGTACGCACACCCGGAGCACACGAACACGACGTGGAACTACCTCGTTCCCGTGTGGGATGCCCGGACTGAGAACGCGGCACGGGAGCGCGCCCAGGCGCGACATGACGCGAACGCGGCCCACATGGGGGCGCGGATACGGGCGGACGACACCGCTGAACTCGAGGTGATGGAAGTGATGTTCCGGCCTGCGGTGCTCTCGCGTGAGCGGGCGGCGGCCTGGATCGCGCTGCAGCAGAACGGGGCGATCACCGAGCGGGGGTGGCCGCTGTCGTACGAGCGCCACGAGCGCCGTCGTGACGAGTTCTGGCGCACCGAGGTTGCCGAGCTGCACATGAGTCTGCGTGAACGGGTCCACGGTTTCGGGGAGTCGGCTGCCGAGATCCTGCGGGCGCCGGAGGCGGCAGCGTCGGCCGCCTGGGCCGTCGAGGCACACACCGACCGCTTCGGTCGGGTGTGGTGGGACAGGGTCCGGGCGGAGATCCACAAGGCGGGACTGTCCTGGCTGTGGCAGACCCCGTACGGCATGGTCTGGGTCGATCAGGCCTAACCCCCCTCCTGAGCTGGGCATCCGTGATTGACCTCACCCCTTACCGTAGTAGAATTAACCATCGAGGGGTGAGGGGAACCCCGGACTCCCCACTCACAGCACCCTCAGCGCCGCGACCCGCCCCGCCCGGGGCGGGTCGCCTTGTACCCAACTCCACCCATAGAAGGCGGCTTCGCCATGACCCAGCAACTCGATCTGTTCGCAGAGATCACCGCCGACCCCGAGCCGGTACCCGCCACCTTTGCCGCGGCGGCGAAGCCTGCACGCTCTGCTCCCTCGGCGCCGTCGCCGACACTGGCACAGCTGGCCGCACCTTCCAGGCCGCGCGCCCGACGGACACCTCGCCCACACCCTGTGCGCGATCCGCACCGGCGCGCCCTGGAGATCGGTGAAGCGGTGGCCGAGCGGTGGCACAACCGGCACGGCGGCTCGGGCATCGAGGTGCCGATCGGCGTCGTTGCCGCCCTCTCACTGATCCGCGAGAAGGACCCGAACGGCCCGGACCTCAAGGCACAGATCCTCGCCCAGGACGGCCCACAGCTGATCGAGATGCTGCGCGAGATCTGGTCGATGCACTGGATGCACCGCCCCGACTTGATCGAACGTGCGCGGATCCTCCACGAGTGGCTGAACGACGAGGTCGACGAGTACCGCACGCAGGCCGTGCGGGCCGTTGCCGAAACCGCCCTCAAGCGCGGCCTGTTCGACCTGACCGCGCACGAGGACCCGTTCCTGCGCTCGGCGACAGACGTCCTGTCGCCCGTGATGACGTGCCTGCGCTCCCACGGCGCCCGACAGGGGCTCGGCGAGTATCACACCCCTCCGCCAGTCGCCGACGCCATCGCCGAGGCGAACCTCCATGCCATCGCCGACATCGGCCTCGGCGTACGCGAGCCGCGGGGGCCTGCTGCGCTCGGCCGCACGGTACATCCGTGAACACGGCCTCGATCCTGCCGACTTCCAGTGGTCGATGGTCGACATCGATCAGATCGCAGCCTCCTGCGCCGCAGTGAACTCGATCATCTGGCAGCTCGGCCCGCGGGTCACCGTGGCCTGCGCCGACACCCTGGCGAACCCGAACGCCGTCGAAGACGCCATGAAGGAGGCACGCGCCGTCTTCGATCATCGCGACGAGGTGCTGGGCAAGGCTCGGATCATCGCCGCCCTGCGGCAGGCCGAGCACCTGATGGAGCAAGCCCTCTCGCCTGCAGCGTAGACCCACCCCACCCCGCCTGACCTGCACAAACGCAGTTGACCCACCCCTTATTGATAGTAGAATTAACTTAGACGTTGGGGGGTGCCTCAACGACTACAGACAGAAAGGCCGTCATGCCCGACACCGTTCACGCCCTGCTCGTCGCCACCGACGGCACGATCACCGACCTGCACTTGAGCACCAACGACACCGTCCAGCGCACCCAGGTCCACCACGCACTCGGCGACGACGCCGAAGCTCTCCGCTACATACACGGCGCAGACAGCTCGCGCACCGTCGCGCTGGCTGCGGAAGTCCGTGAAGACCAGCGGCCGAACCCGTACGCGGCCCTCGCCTTGTATTTCCTCCTTGACGAAGCAGCCCTCATCGCCGATGTCCAAGGGCCCGTCATCTTCGCCGGGTTCACCCAGCAGGACCTCCTCACTGACCTGAGCGAAAAGGCGGTGAACACGATCCGCACCGTCGAGCCAGACGCCCCAGGAGGTGTCCCGTCCGTCGTCCGCACAGGCGGCAAGCCCTCTGCCGGCTAGCGGCAACTCCCTTGTCTCACACCTCTCTTGGATCAGGAACACTCCCGTGACCAGCACCATCACCGCCGAGCAAGACGCCGTCGGAATCAGTGGCCCCGACACAGGGCCTGCCAAAGCACCGGAGCCGGCCGTCCTCAGTGAGATCGACCTGTACCTGCTACCTCGCTCTCTGGTCGAGGCCCTCGGTGACGGGTGGAGCAAGGACACCGGCGACCATCCTGCGGGCTTCGCAGACAGGTCGATCCGCCTCGTCCACCCCGACGGCCGGTCCATCGGCATCCGTCGCCTGTGGCAGGGCCGGGCCGTGCAGACCTTCGCCGTGGGCGGCCCCGCCCCCGAGCAGACGAGAGGCTCTGACGGTGCGGCCGGTGAGAACACCCGGCTGCCCAAGGGAGTGCGGTACAGCAGCGGGGTCCGCTTCACCACGGCCGAGCCGCTGGAGGAGATCCTCACCGCGATCCGCACCGTGCTGCTGCCCGCCTTCGACGGGACTCGGCTACGGCTGCGGGCGAACGGCACGCCGGTCCCTCCCGCCGTCCAGCCTCCGGCCGAGGACAGCACCGACGCCCCGGCCGCGAAGACCAAGACCAAGCCGAAGAGCACGGCACGCCGGTCCGCCTCGGCCAAGCGCCGCACCTCGGCTGCCGCCTGAGCCCGGCCCTCGCACCACAGCAGGCGGGCGCACTTCATCTCGCGCCCGCCCTCTCACTTAAAGGACCACCACCATGAGCACCACCACCGACGTACGCCCGGAAAGCGTCGAGGGATTCGCCGGCCGTTTCGTCTGGGTCGATCCCCACGACCTTGTTGTCGACCCGTACAACCACCGCAAGGACCGCACCGAGACCGACGGCGAGGACACCACCCAGCCCGACCCTGAACTCCAGGCCAGCGTCGATGAACTCGGTGTCCTCACCCCGCTCGTGCTGCGCCCGCAGGAAGGCGAGAGCGAAGGCAAGCTCGGGATCATCTTCGGCCAGCGCCGCAACAACGCGGCCCTGGCCGCCGCGAAGAAGGCCCGGGCGAAGAAGAAGCCGTACCGGCTCGTTCCCGCGATCGTCCGCGACGACCTTGCCGGGGTTGACGATGCGGCACTGACGGTGTCGTTCATCGAGAACAAGCACCGCCGCCAGGCCACCGTCCGCGACGACATCGAAGCCGCCCGGCAGCTCTCCCTCATGAACATCCCCAAAGCCCGCAAGATGCGCAACGCGCGCGCCATGGGCTTCAAGCCTGCTGAGATCGGCGCCGCCAGCAAGGCCGCCCAACTCTCCGACGCGTCGCTGGCCGAGGCGATCGAGGAAGACTTCAACCTCATCGAACTGGCCGAGTTCCAGGAAGTCGAAAGCGTCGAGGACGCCCTGTGGACCCTGACGCGGGCCAAGGCGCGTGACCGGCGGGAGAACAACGCCAAGCGCGGCCACTGGAAGCACGCCCTTGCCGGCCTGCGTGCCGAGAAGGAACTCACCGACAAGTGCGCCCGGCAGGCTGCTGAGCTGACCGCCGCGGAGGTCACGGTCGTCGACTGGCGGTGGAACTGGTCCAACACCAGCACGAGGCCGCTCGCCGACCTCCTCACCGATGACGGCGCCCCGCAGACCTCGCAGACCCACAACGCCTGCCCCGGTCACGCGGCGTGCGTCTCCCCGAACGACGCCGAGGTGATCTGGCTGTGCACCGCCTGGCACCGCCACGGCCACCCGCTCACCCCCGAGGCCGCCAAGAAGGACACCGCTCAGGCAGGCCCGCACAAGGAGGCGGCCAAAGCGGAGCGGCGCCTGGTCATCGCGAACAACAAGGCGTGGAGGCAGGCCCGCGAGGTCCGCGCGGACTTCATCAAGGATCTGTGCCAGCAGCCCGAGGCGAGCACCCGCGTGTGGCCGCTGATCCTCTCGATGATCACCGGCACCAGCTACGCGTACGAGAACTACGTCAGCCGGAAGAGGACCGACCTGACCGCACGCTTCCTCGGCGTCGAGGACCCCAACGAGGGCAAGAGTCAGTGGACTCGGGTGGGCGACCCGTTCGGTGCGGTCATCGCACGCACCAGTCCGGCGCGCTCCTGGAGGGTCCTGCTCGCCCATGTCGCTGGCGCCTACGAGGTGGAGCACATGGACGACGCCGCCTGGCGCAACCACATCAATGAGCAGACCGTCGCGTGGCTGACGTTCCTGCAAGCGGAGGGCTACGCGCTGAGCACCGTCGAAGCGGAGACCGTGGCCAAGGGCCGCGCCCAGCAGGAGGAAGAGAAGGCGGGCGCTCAGGGGGACGACGAGCCGGAGCAGAGCGAGGACTCAGAGGACCTTGAGGACAGCCAGGACCACGAGCCGCTGGCGGCCGCAGCCTGACGTCCTCCGGCGGGAGGCTCCCACCACGAGCCTCCCGCCGGGCCCCAGCCCACCGTCTCCCACTTCCCGCCGCTTCGAAGGAACCGCTCCATGCGCACTGCTCGCTCCGCGCTCGACTACACCCGCACCCTTGCTGCCCTGCTGGGACCCGACTGGACAGCAGACAGCTGCGGGCACAGCGACCTCGCCCTCCTCAACGGCCCCGTCATGTCACTGGAAGTCGCTACCCCGACGCCGGTACGCGCGTTCGGCGCCGTCAAGGTCTCCCTGTCTCATACGCATGCCTTCGTCTGGCCCCGCCGCAGCGACCACCGCTACGAAGTGACCGGCACGATCGGGGATCCGCAGGCCGTCGCCGACGCCATCCACACCACGGGCCTGCCCGCGTGGACCCGGATCCTCGCCGACCTCAGCGTGCGCACCGACCGTACGCTCAGCGCGCTCAAGGCGTTCATGACCACGGCCGAGCAACTGGTCGGCCCCGAGGCGCAGGTGGCCTACGGTTCGGTGCCCGGCGTCGCAGATCTGCGCTGGCCCGGCGGCAGGGCCACCATCCACGCCGATGACGTACGCGGCATCCGCATCGCCTACCTCGACCTGTCCGACCTGACGGCCAGCACCTTCGTGAACGTGCTCCACACCGTGACCGGCACCGAGATCCTCACCCCCGCAGCCAACACCACCGCTTCCTGATCGGCACAAGACACCCATGAAGATCAACCGCCGCAAGGCCACCTGGTACCCGAAGGTCTCCAAGCATCTCTCGCAGGTCGTCACGACCAGCGGCGCCTGGACCGAGCGTGCCGAAGGCGACGAACTGGTCCCCACTGAATTCGCCCAGCGCAACCCGCACATCGTCGGCCCCCTTCCCGACGAGCAGGAGTACGTGCGCTACCTCCGTCTGCACACCGTCCACGACGGCCGCGAACTGATCACCGAGATGACTCCCGGTTACGCCGAGGACCTCGGATACGCACTCATCGACAAGGGCGCGAGCACCAGGGTGGCCAACTACGAGCAGCAGGACGGCTTCACCACCGACCGAGAGCCGTGGGAGGCAGCCGTCGCCTCGCACAAGAGGGCACAGACCGCGGCCGTCGACCGGGCGGTGGAACTGATTCGGATGGTGTGGCCGGCACTGCAGGCCCGCTACGGGAACATCCTCAGCTTCGACAGCGAGGTGCTCGGCCGCTGGTACGTCGTGGTCGACAACGAGGGGGCGACCGCGAGGGTCGAAGCCGCAGGCGTGCCTGCTCGGGCATGGGGCACGTTCGTCGAGGCGGCCATGGATCGCTCCTGGTTTCAGAAGGGGCGCTTCCATGGCGCCGAGGACTGGGCACGTGCCCGGCCCGGGCACTACGAGGCGAAGTCGCTGCGGGCCCAGCACAGCGACCGCCTCCATGTCGGTACTGACGGACAGGCCGTCGAGCTCGTTCTGTACAGCAGCGAAGTCCGCAAGCTCGCCCGAGGGCTCGCTCTGATGCTCGCCACCGTCCAGCGGTATCCGGACAGCGCGACGGTCTGACCAGAAGCCACACCCCACCCCTGTGACCTGCATGAACGAGTTTGACGCCCTCCTCATTCATAGTAGAATTAACACATCGGAACGGGGGCGCCGCGTTCCACGCCTATGCGATCGCCGACAGAAGGCGCCCCGGAACGGGCGCCCCCTCCACCCGACTGCCCCACCCGCCGAAATCAAGGAACCGTCATCACCACCACGTCGAACGGCTTCATCGTCACCGTCGAACAGACCCCGACCATCCCCGCCACCGCCCTGAAAGAAGGCGACACGTTCACCCTCATCGGCAACGACAGCCCGCTGACCATCCGCGCGAAGCAGCGCCACCTTCAGCCGCTATGGCTCCTCCACCTCAAAGGCCACGACTCGCCGATCACCCTTCGCGACGACGAGCCAATACGCCCACTGCGCATGCTGCGCGCCTTCGACCTCACCTGCCAGCTCTGCACCCGTACCCGCCGACACATCCTCGACCTTCCTGTCCACGGCACCCCGCAGACCTGGGTCTGCGACCAGCACTAGCCGCACCAGAGCCCCGTCAGCCAGCCAATCCCGCCCACCCAAGGATCCCCGACCATGCCCACCAGCGACCGCACCGTACGCGTCGGCACCATCGACGTCACCGTTCGCACCAGCAACAGAACCACGCTGGCCGTCACCGTCACCCAGGGCGGCAACATCATCGTCCGCGGCCCGCACTCCACCACCGACACCGACGCCGCCACCCTCGTCGAACGACGCCGTTCATGGATCTACCGCCAGCTCTCACGCCTCGCCGAGACCACACCCGACAACCCTCGAAGGGAACTCATCCGCGGCGCAGGATTCGACGTTCTCGGCCGACCGCACCGCCTGCACATCGTCCCCGACGAGGACCAGGACGAGCCGCTCATCCAGTACCGGAGCACCCCTACCGGCGGTTGGCTCCACATCCGCCGCAGCACAACGCTGAAACTGGATGAAGCCAGACGAACCATCATTAACTTCTATGCCGAAACCGGACGTGAATGGCTGAAACTCAACTATCTGCAGATCGCTAGATACACACCAAACAGTTCTATACCGGTCACCTTCTCGGCCCGCATGCGCACCACCTGGACCCGCAAACACCCAACCCGCGGACTCACCCTGCACTGGGCCACAGCACAACTCCCGCCCACACTCCTGCACGAACTCATCCACCGCGCCCTGAACCTCCACACCATCGCCCCCAGCCGCGACCTCAACAACGCCCTCCGCACCCTCTGGCTCGGCCGACTCTCCACCCCCACCAGCGCCGTCGACCCGCGAATCCACCTCAACCCGGCGCCCACAGACCGCTGCCCGGATTGCTCCGCCCCACCAGGCACCCTGCACGCAGACCGATGCAACATCGCCCGCTGCGCCATCACCGGCTTCCAGCGCGCCCACTGCCACCCCGGCAACACCTGCAACACCGTCTGGACCAGCGAACTCCCGGGCGAGTCCGAATGCACCGAGTACGGCTACTACTGCCGCCCCACCCCAGACGGCTACGAGCCCTGCAACGCCGACGACCCGGGCGCCATGCACGACTTCAACCGGCTCTACCGCGAATGCCGCTGGAATCCCGCAACCCAGCGCATGACCCTGCCCTGACCCCCACCCCGCGACAAGGACGAACTCTCCCCATGACAGCAACGCCCCCGCGCACAACGGCAATGCGACCAGGCCTGTCGGACGACATGCTCGCGGTATGGCTGGTCACCTACTACGAGGCAGCCGAGGACGGCATCGGACGCAAGCCGAACGGCCGCTGCTGGATAACCCAGGCCGAAGCCCACCCACTGACCTCGAACCTCACGGTCGGCCATCAGGTGTGGCTCTTCATCAACCAACAGCGCCCGGACATACCCGAGATAGACATGGCCAGCGGACACGTCCAGCTCCAGGGCTACGCCGCCAGCCAACCCGACACGAACGGCAAGCTGCCTCGAATACACGGAGTGCTCTGCACCGCGTGCGGCTCAGCCAACGTGACGTTCACTGCGAGGTCCCGGGCGACCTGCCTGACCTGTGGCAAGGGCCAGACTCAAGGCGAAGCGATGCTGTGCTCCGAGCACTGTGAGGACTGCTACGGCGCGAGCTTCACAAACGACTGACGCGATGAGCAGGCGGCGACGGGAGATCCCCGCCGTCCGGCGTCCGCGCGACAGATCACCTGGGGCCCGGCGTCAAGGGCTTCTTCTCCTCGACACCGGAACCTCTTGGGGGCCAACGTCACTCCGCGATAGTGGTGACCCCACCAGTCAGCACGTGTCGAGCCACATTGATGAAATTCGCTCGGGCCGTGTGGACCTCGTTCATCTTGTCCGAAGCCAGGTCCAGCTCAACTTGCTCCACCGGGCGCAGCATCAGTTGCTGGCTGACACGCTGCACGGCCAAGCAGAAGCTGGAGATCGCGTCATCGGTCGCTACAGCACATTCGATCACCACACCCGGCGACAGCATCATGATCCGGTTCAATGGTTGCCGAGCGGCATCGTACAAACGCCAGGCCTCCTCCATCGAGACAGGCTGACCTTGCCCAATCTCGATCTCCTGGCGCACAAGACGAGCTTGGAGATCATCCGCTTGCTCTCGGCACTGATGAACGGCCTCCGTCGCCCGCTCGCATGCGCCAAGAAAGTCAACGTACGCCTGCTCACGCTGGCCGCGAACCCACTGCTCATGTTCCACAGCCGCCTGATCACGTACCTGCCGCCGGCCAGCCTTGTAGGCAATAGCAGCGCCCAGCAGGGTAACGCTCGCAGCAAGGCCTGCGGCGTAGATCGTTGCCTGCCCCCCGTCCATCCCTCGATGATCTCGAACATCCGTCCTCGAGGAGGGGCTTCTCTCGAAGTGACACCAGGGCCCGGGAGTCGCTCCGCATCCAGCAAGGCAGCAGCCGCGAACCCTAAGCGGTAGTCCCTCGTTCCCTTAGTCGCCCGTCACCTGCGGCTTTGAACGGGTGTCGTCACCTGCGAAGACGTACCTCTCCGATGGGTACGCAGTGGGGACAGGGTGGGGACAGAAGGGTGGGGACAGGCGAGGGAAGATGGGGAAAGAAGGGGTACGTTCTCCCGCTCCGTGAGCCGCTCACCCGGCCCGGCAGACCCGCTCTGACCTGGGAAAACAGGAACCTTGCCAGGCGGGATCCCGTATCCGCTAGGCTATACGTCGGATCACACAGATCTCCCCGCCTTCGTAGCTCAGGGGATAGAGCACCGCTCTCCTAAAGCGGGTGTCGCAGGTTCGAATCCTGCCGGGGGCACAAGGGAAAAGGCCCCAGACCGATCATGGTCCGGGGCCTTTGACATCCACTTCTGACATCAACGGTCGTGGTCACTGACGACCGGACCGCCTCCTGAGCAGTCGGTCCATGTGACTCATGGCCTCCCGCTGGGTGTCCTGTACGACGTGCGTGTAGACGTCCATGGTGATGCTGATCTGAGAGTGCCCCAGGATCTCCATCACGACGCGGGGCGCGACCCCGGCCGCAGTGAGCAGCGTGGCCCTGCCGTGCCGGGCGTCATGCAGCCGAACGACGCGGAGGCCGGCGGACTGGGCGACGCGGGTGAAGGAGCGGTAGAGGTTGCGCGGCTCGACCGGGCGGCCGGTCCGCGTGGTGAAGACGTACGCGGACTCCTGCCACCCCTCCCCCGCCTTCGCGCGGGCAGCCGACTGCCGCATGCGATGCCACCGAAGGGGCGCGATGCAGAGAGCGG
>NZ_JBFBBK010000058.1:0-49986 GCF_040682635.1 Streptomyces sp. NPDC051133 | reverse complement strand
CCCCGACTGGATGGGGCGGCTGCCCGACTCCACGGGTCTGGGACGGATGTCGATCCCGGGGACCCACGACACCATGGCCGTCCACGGTGGACTCGCCCCCTGGTACTACCAGACCCAGGAGAACCACGGCGACAGCGCGGACAGCCTGACCGCGCAGCTGAACGCGGGTATCCGCTCCCTCGACATCCGCGTCCGCATCGTCAACGGCAACACGGCGTTCGCCATCCACCACACGAACGTCTACCAGAACGCCAACCTCGACGACGTCCTCACCAAGACCCGGACCTTCCTCGCCGCCCACCCGGGCGAGACCGTGCTCATGAGCCTGCACGGCGAGTGCGACGGCGACACCACCGAGGGCGGCACCGGCGGCCCGCAGATCGGCAAGTGCGTGGACGACCCGGCCGACGCCACGGGCGCCGACCGCATCCGCATCCTCAACGGCTACCTGGCCCGCTACCCCGGCCTGTTCTACGCACCCACGGTGACCGGCACCGGCACGGCCGAGACCCCCACCCTGGGCCAGGCACGCGGCCACATCGTCCTCACCGGCTTCAGCGGCCCCAGAGGACAGGTGTACGACGGATTCGGGCTCTCACACTGGCTTTCCACCCCCTTCATCCCGTGGACCGAGTGCAACCTGGACACCCGGTGGTCGCTGGTCACCGCGAGCCTCCAGCAGATCACCGCCGACACGACCAACACCCTCGGAGGCACCGGGCTCTCCGCCAGCTGTCCCCCCTTCGGCGCCACCTACACGCAGGTGGCCAACGGCTACGGCGGCGAACAGGGCATGAACCAGCGACTCCTCGACTACCTGCACACGACCTCGGGTCACACCGGCGTCATCGGCATGGACTGGCCGGGCGGCCCGCTCATCGACGCCGTCATCGCCCACAACTCCACCGGCGCCGCCGCAGGGTCGTAACGCCGACGACGAGGCGGCCACGCGCGGCGCGGTCCCCGCTGCACGGCGTGGGTGACCTCGGTGCCCATGGACATCGAACTGATAGGAGGCGAGCCCGAGTTCGAGCGGCTCGTCGCCGAGGTCGAGGAGACCGGCGAGCGCGTCCGGCTCACCGTGGACGGCGAGCCGGCGCGGGTGCTCCTGCCGGCGGCCGAACTGGCGGCACTGGAGTACTGGGCCGTCAGCGGTGCTCCTCGCCGAGGGGTGCCTGACGGGCGAGGAACTCGGCGAAGGCCGCCGACTGTTTCGGCCCCATGCACTCCTGGCGCCCGTGCATCGCCTGCTCTTCCAGCCGCGCCGGCGTTTCGGCGTCGCGCAGCGGGTGCCACTCCCCCACGACCGGTTCTCCTGTCGAAGGCGGGGTGGGCGTAGCGGGTGGGGCGTCGCGGGTGGGGCGTCGCGGGTGGGGCGTCGCGGGTGGGGCGTCGCGGGTGGGGCGTCGTGGCCGGCGGGAACCAGCGCCGAGAGCCGATGTCGATCTTCACTCGAAGGGGCGAACGTGATCGATTGTTCGCTGCCTCGGTGGACCACGGCCGGGGTGTCCTCGAAGTCGCCGGTCCACCTCACCCCGCGCTCACTCGTCCGGCCCACGCGGGCTGGGGAAGTCAGGTGTCTGCGCGGGCGGCGACGCCCTGGCTGGGTGAAGCTGAGGGCGTGAGCAACAGGAGCAAGCGCCCGGTAAGTGCTGAGCAGATCCGCGCCGCGCTGGCCGCTCTGGCGGGTGAGCCGGTGGCCGAGCCGGAGAAGCGACCCGAGGGGACGCAGGAGGAGGACCGTCTGCACCTGCTGGGCGGTCTGCTGGCCAGAACGGAGCTCGAGATCACCGCCGCGACCCGTCTGACCGAGGAAGGGGAGGTCGAGGACGTCCTGGAGACGTTGCACGGCTGGGGGGAACAGCTGGGAGACGATCCCGGGCTCGCGGTCAACGTCCTGACGAACAGGCTGCAGCGCACCGCGCTGCAGTTCTCCGAACCCGAGGCGGAAGAGCTGCCACCCGGCCGGGAGGCCGCCTTCGCCGCCGTCATGACGGCGGTGTACACGCTCGGCGCCCAGCTGCACGCGGATCGCGGCGATACGGAGGGAACGCGACACGCCCTGAGCGGGGCGGAAGAAGCCCTCATCGACATCCTGCAAGGCATGCACGACCTGCGCGTCGCCATCGGCGACACGGCCGGACCGGAGGACCAGGCCGAGGACTGACCGCTGAGGCGGCTGGACGCGGTCCCCCTGCACGCGCTTCAAGTCCATGCTCGCCGGCGTCGTTCCCGACGTCGACGCCGACGCCGAGGATCCTGTCGTCGACCTCCAGCCCGCAGGAGGACACATGAGTTCTGAGCCATCCGCCGCCCCCGCCCCCCGAGACCCGGCCCTGCTGGGGCAGACCCTCGTCGTCATCGGGGGAAGCGCGGGCATCGGGCTGGCGACCGCCCGACACGCCCGCGCCGAGGGCGCCGACGTGATCATCACCGGCCGGAACGCCGATCGGCTGCGCACCGCGGCGAGGGAGGTCGACGCGGTGAGCACCGCCTCGTTCGACGCTCACGACGCGGCACAGGTCGCGCGGTTCTTCCAGGAGCTGTCCGGGCCGGTCGACCATGTACTGGTCACGGCCGGAGGCCCGTCGTACGGCCGCCTGCTGGATCTGGACGCCGAGCGGGCCCGCCGGGCGATCAGCGACCACATGGTGGTGGCACTCGAGGTCGCGCGACACTGCGTCGACACGGTGCGCCCCGGCGGCACGCTGCTGCTCCTGGGCGGCACCGGTGCGCGGCGGGTCCGGGCCGGGCTCGGGATCGCGCCGGCGGTGACCGCCGCGATGCCCGCGTTCACCGCGGGCCTGGCACTGGAGCTCGCGCCGATCCGCGTCAACCTGATCGCCGCCGGGTTCGTGGACACGCCGCTGTCGGCGAGGCTCCTCGGGGAAGAACTCGATGCCCGCCGCGAGAAGTTGCGCGAGACGCTGCCCATCGGCCGCGTCGTCGGGCCTGCCGACGTCGCGGCCCTCGCCGTGCACCTCATGACCAACACCGCACTCACCGGCGCGACCTACGACATCGACGGCGGCCAGCAACTCACCGACTGACGGCGAAAGCGCCGGGTCCGGTTCCGCGGGGGGCAGGGGTCGAGGCGCGGTCCGTCTGCTCGCGGACCGGAATATCCCGGGCGGGGCCGCGGCTGACCCGATCATGAGTGAGATCCTCGTGACCGGCGCAACCGGCAATGTGGGCCGCCAAGTTGTCGTCCAGCTTCTGGCCCGTGGCGGCTCCGTACGTGCGCTGGCGCGTGATCCCGAGAGGGCCGGACTGCCGGCGGGAGCCAAGGTCGTAGGCGGAGACCTGTCCCGGCCGGACACGCTGGAGGAGGCACTGACCGGCACCGGCACGGTGTTCTTGATCTGGCCCTTCCTCACGGCCGAACACGCTCCCGCCGTGCTGGAGACGATTGCGCGGCATGCCCGCCGCATCGTCTATCTCTCGTCGTCCGGGGTGAACGAGAGCACCGAACGGCAGGCCGACCCGATCAACCAGCTCCACGCCGACATGGAGCGCCTGATCGAAGGGTCCGGCATGGAGTGGACCTTCCTGCGGTCGAACACCATCGCCTCCAACGCACGGGGCTGGGCCGAGCAGATCCGCGCCGGGCACGTCGTCCGCGGCCCCGACATCGCGGCAACGGCGGTGGTTCACGAGCGCGACGTCGCGGCCGTCGCGGTACGTGTGCTGACCGATGGCGGACACTCGGGCGGGAAACACGTCCTGACCGGCCCACAGGTGCTCGGCAGAGCCGAGCAGGTACGGCTGATCGGGGAAGCGATCGGCCGGCCGACGCGCTTCGAGAAGGTGCCGGTGGAGGCCGCACGTCAGCAGATGCTCGCCGACGGCAGGCCGCCCGCTCTCGTCGAGGCCCTGCTGGCCAGTGCGCAGACGCGACCTGAATCGCACGTGATCACGTCGACGGTGGAGGAGATCACCGGAGCGCCGGCGCGCACGTTCCGGTCATGGGCGCAAGAGCACGCGGACGGGTTCCGCTGAGCCGAACGGTCCGGACACCGCGGCTACCGGGGTGTCACGGCGTTCAGCCAGTCGTCGACGGTGACGACGTCCGCCCACTGCGGGAACAGCCTCTCGGTGAGCATCCGGTGGACCTCGGGGTCGGTGTCGAGGCAGGCGTCCGACAGGACGGTGAGAGCGAAGTCCAGGTCGCCTGCCTGGCAGAGGGTGTACAGCACCACACCGCTGGTGGCGATGCCTGCGAGAACGAGGCTGTCGACACCGCGAGCCCTGAGCACCATGTCGAGGTCGCTGCCCGAGAAGGCGCTCCCCCGACGCTTGGTGACCACGACGTCGCCCTGCCGGGGCGCGATCCCGGGGTGGATCCCGGTGCCGGGTTCCCCCTCGGTGAAGAGGCCGGCCCGCGCGGCGGCGCTGATCACCCTGTTGCGCGTGCTGACCTCCGGATGGCCGGGACGCAGTCCGATGACCACGTAGATCACCGGGATGCCGGCCGCCCGAGCGCCGTCGATCGCCCTGCGCAGGCGCGGCACGTACTCGGAGCCGTCATCGGCGATGTCCACGATGTCGCGTTGCACGTCCATCACGAGGAGGGCGCTGTGGGCCATGTCCGCGATCCCTTCTGCATCGGGAAAGAGCACGTCCGGAGGGAACCGTAGCGGCGACCGTCACCGCGCGTCGTGTCGTCGCACGGACGGGAGCGCCAGCACCACCCCGACCGCCGTCAGCTGCCACAGCGCACCGAGTCCCAGGAGCCGTTCCGCTCCCACGGCCCCGGAGACGGGCCCGGCCAGCGCCAGTCCGAGCGGCCCCAGAGCGAAGGCGCCCAGGCTGTCGAAGGCGCCGATACGGCCGCGGACCTCGGCGGGTACGTCGCGCTGGATGACCGTCGTCACGAGGGTGCTGCACACCGCTGCCCCGGCCCCCGCGAGGAGTGCGGCGGCTGCCACCCAGGCCAGCGGCATCCTCACGGCCAGTGCGGCCGCCGGTATCGCCCAGCCCGCGGACGCGGCCACGGACCAGGCCAGTGCCCGGCCGGGGTTCCGGCCGAGGAGCGCCAGGCCCCCGGCGATGGAGCCGATGCCGTACAGGGCCAGCACCAGCCCCCAGGCGCCCGCGCCACCGAGCCGCTGCTGGGCGAGAGCCGGCCCCAGCACCAGGAACGGCGCCCAGAGGGCGAAGTTGAAGAGGCTGATGTGGAGGGTCGTGACCCACAGCCATGTCCGGGACGTGAACTCCTGCCAGCCGCGCCCCAGTTCGGTGAGCAGTCCGCGGCGGGGCGCGGCCGACCGCGACAGGGGCAGCCCGGCCAGGGCCAGGACGCTCACGCCATAGCTGACGGCGTCGACAGCGACCACTGTGCCCGCGTCGGACACCGCGATGAGCACACCGGCCAGCCCTGGTCCCGCGACCGAGGCCACAGCCTGGGTGATCTGCAGCAGCGAGTTGGCGTCCGCGAGTTCGTCCGCGGGAACGAGATCGGGCACCAGAGCCGTCAGGCCCGGGCCGAACCCTCCCTCGCCGATTCCCAGGACCACCGCCAGTACCACCGCTTCGCAGACCCTCGCGCTGTGGGTCAGGAGCAGCACGGCCAGCGCACCCTGCGAGGCGAACCGGAGCGCATCCGCTGTCAGCATGACCGCACGGGGTCCGATCCGATCGGCGAGCACGCCGCCGAGCAGCAGTACCGCCAGCACCGCGAGGATCCGGGCCGCCATCACCACCCCGACGGCGTCGGCCCCACCGCCGGGCAGCCGCAGCACGGCGAAGGTCGTAGCGATCGTGTTCATCCCGGAGCCGAGCAGCGACGTGCTCTGGCCGACCAGGAAACGGCGGAACCGGTGGTGCCGCAGCGCACGCAGACGGTGAGCGGTCGAGCGGACCCTGGCTGCGGCAGGAGGGCGAGTGCCGAGTGTCATGGGGCTGCACTATTCCTCCACCATCGCATTCCTTACAAGCACTTCCAGGAAAGAAATTCGCGCCTTTCTGGAATCATTTCACTTCCGCTTGAATTGGCGCAGTAAATGGGCTGCGTTTACTGCAACATCACTGGTGGTAAGGTCAGTTACCCGAGAACACGACAGTCTTCACGACGCTCATTTACTGCGGGTGGCTCACATGCGTAAGCGGCAAGTCGACGGCGCGGGCGGCGCGTTTCGCCCGGCGCCGGTCGAATACGGCGCCGCCGTCGACCGCTACCTGACCGCGGCCGGTCTCGGCAACGCCTCCCTCCGTGTCTACCGCATCTCACTGCACGGGTGGGCATGGCCCTTGGTCGACCGCCGGGCCCCGATCGGTCGTGAGCGCAGGGGCGCTCGTCCGCCCGTCGTTCCGCTCGCCGTGCTCGACGCCCCCAAGGCCCCGGAGCGGCTGCAACGCGGACTGGCCGACCGCGCGTCCGCCGCGCAACCACGCACAGTGGCCCGGGAACTGGCCTGTCTCCGGTCGGCTACGGCGTGGTGGCTGGCGCGAGGGTGGATCGCCACCGACCCCGCCATCCGCCTGGAACCGGCAACGCAGCTTTCCGACGCGGCACTTGTGCTCTCCGATGCCCCTACGGCGGTGCGGGAGACCGCCGTCGGCCCGGACCGGGCCCGCGCCGTCCTCGCCTTGCGGGCGCCGCTCAGGGAGTTGACTCTGTGGCACCTGCTCCACGAGTCGCGCGCCCCCGTCGAACGGGTCCTCGCCCTCGACATCGACCACCTCGACCTGCCCGGTCGGCGCACCAGGGAGCGTGCGGCGGGCGCCCTGGGCTGGGGGCCGGGCACGGCGCGCCTGCTGCCCCTGCTGCTGGCCGGTCGCACCGCGGGGCCGGTGTTCGTCACCGACCGCCGGGCCCCGGCCACCACGCCGGCGGCTGACCGCTGCCCGGTGACCGGCCGAGGGCGGCTTTCCTACCGCAGGGCCGCGGAACTCTTCACCGCCGCGACCGGACCACTCGATCCGGCCGGCCGCGGCTGGACCCTGCTCGTCCTGCGCGACCGCGCCGTCCCGGCCACCGCACGCACGTAGCGCTCTGCCGGCGGGAGAGCCTCACCGGCGGGCGTGGCGGATCTTCAATCGTCCGAAGCCCATGGTCCCGGAGATGCGGATCTTCGGACCGCCGGGGCGGAGACGTCGCGGGGCCTTGTATCGCAGGTCCTTCCACGTGGTGCGCACGCCCTCGACGTCGACGACGGCGTCGTGAGGCACCGTGATTCTGGCTCCGCCGGTTCCGAGCTGCAGCTCTATGTCGACGACGGGATGGTCGATGACCGCCCGGGACAGATCCAGGCGCACCCTTCCGTAGGCCGACTCGACCTTGAGGATCCGCGGTACCCGCCATGGGCCTCGCCGGTCGATCCGCCCGCCCGCGGCGGCGATCGTCGACGTCGTGCCCGGATGCTTCTCCGGGAGTGAGACCAGAGCCGACGCGAGGTCACCATGCGTCGTGGCGGTGAGCACCCGGTCGAGACGTTCGCCCAACTCCTCGTGCGAGATGTGTTGATCACCGTATGCGTCTCGCAGACGCCGGACGGCTGTCTCGCGGTCGTCCTCGTCGAGCGGGGCCAACGGATCTTCCTGCGCAGAGGTCACCGGCTCACTCCAGTGCCGCGTCGGCCATGGGCAGTGCGGCGTCGCTCAGGCCGAGGCGGAGATGCTCGACGTGGTAGAGGGCCTGGTCGAGAAGTTCGGCCACGTGGTTGTCGTAGAGGGCGTAGACGACCGAACGGCCGTTGCGGGTGCCGGTGACGAGGCCGAGGTTGCGCAGCAGGCGCAGTTGGTGGGAACAGGCGGACTGCTCCATGCCGACCTCGGCGGCCAGCTCGGTCGCGGGCAGGGGCCCTTCGCGCAGGCGGGCGAGGATGAGCAGGCGGGAGGGGGTGGCCAGGGCCTGGAGGGTGGTGGCGACCTTGGCGGCGCCGGCCGCGTCCAGGCGTGCGCGCGGAACGTTACGGGAAGGTGGTGCGGCTCCGTGACCCATGCGCACATGGTACGCCGCGCCATGAACACATGAATCGATGTTCATTCGTTCCTGTTACGGTGGTCCGGTCGGACGCCGTCCGCCGTCGTGTCACTTCAAGGGATCGTTTCGAGGGACCGTGTCGATGTCTTCCACTCTGACCCGCCCGGCCCCACCCGGGGACGCCCCGCGTGCAGCCCTGGCGCCACTGCGCAGGAGCGGGGTCTTCACGCTGCCCGAGGCCCGCTGGGCGGCCGCGGCTCTGGTGCTGTTCCTGCTCGCGCTGCCGCCGTACCTGACCGGCGCGCCGGGCTGGGCGTGGGGGCCGTTGTTCGCCCTCACCTACGTCAGCGGCGGCTGGGAACCGGGCTGGGCCGGTCTGCAGGCCCTGCGTGGCAAGACCCTGGACGTGGACCTGCTGATGGTGGTGGCCGCGCTCGGGGCGGCGGCGATCGGGCAGGTGCTGGACGGTGCGCTGCTCATCGTCATCTTCGCCACTTCCGGCGCTCTGGAGGCGATCGCCACCGCCCGCACGGCCGACTCGGTGCGCGGCTTGCTCGACCTTGCCCCGACGACTGCCACCCGGCTCACCGACGACGGCACCGAGGAGACCGTACCGACCGAGCGGCTCGGCGTGGGCGACACCGTGCTCGTACGGCCCGGTGAGCGGATCGGGGCCGACGGCCGGGTCCTGGACGGGGTCAGCGAGGTCGACCAGGCCACCATCACCGGCGAGCCCCTGCCGGTGGCCAGGCAGGAGGGTGACGAGGTCTTCGCCGGCACCCTGAACGGCACCGGCGCCCTGCGGGTGAGGGTCGAGCGCGACCCGGCCGACTCGGTGATCGCCCGGATCGTGGCCATGGTCCAGGAGGCCTCCGAGACGAAGGCCCCCACCCAGCTGTTCATCGAGAAGGTCGAACAGCGCTACAGCCTCGGCATGGTCACCGCGACCCTCGCCCTGTTCGTCCTGCCGCTGGTCCTCGGCGCCGACCTGCGGTCCACGCTGCTGCGCGCCATGACCTTCATGATCGTCGCTTCGCCCTGTGCCGTCGTACTGGCCACCATGCCACCGCTGCTGTCGGCCATCGCCAACGCGGGCCGGCACGGAGTGCTGGTGAAGTCCGCTGTGGTCATGGAGCGTCTGGGACAGGTGGACGCGGTCGCCCTGGACAAGACCGGCACGCTGACCGAGGGCGCCCCGCGCGTGACCGACGTCCGGCCGCTGACCGGCTCCGGGCTGACCGAGGACGAGCTGCTGCGGCTGGCGGCCGCGGCCGAGCACCCCAGTGAGCATCCGCTGGCCCGGGCGGTCGTGGACGCCGCCCGCACCCGGGCCCTGGACATTCCGGTGGTGCGGGACTTCGGCTCCGCCCCCGGCATCGGCGTGACGGCCACCGTGGCGGGCGGGGCGGTCGCGGTCGGCAGCCCCGCCCGCCTGCTGGAGGCCCACGCGGGCCACCCGGCCGTCGCCGTGGCCGCCGGCCTGGAGGAGGAGGGCCGCACCGCCGTGCTGGTCACCCTCGACGGCACGCCGGTGGGGGTGCTGGGCGTCGCCGACCGGCTTCGTGCGGAGGCCGCCGCCACCGTCACGGCCTTGGCCGGGCTGACGGGCACTCCCCCGGTGCTGGTCACGGGGGACAACCCGCGCGCGGCCACCCGGCTCGCCGGTGAGGCCGGTATCACGGACGTCCGCGCGGGGCTGCTGCCGCGGGACAAGGTGCGCGCGGTGCGGGAGTTGGAACAGGCCGGGCGGAAGGTGCTGGTGGTCGGCGACGGCGTCAACGACGCCCCGGCGCTGGCCGCCGCCCACACCGGCATCGCCATGGGCCGCGCCGGCTCCGACCTCGCCCTGGAGACCGCCGACGCGGTCGTGGTGCGCGACGAGCTGGCGGCCGTCCCCGCCGTCGTCCGTCTCTCCCGCCGAGCGCGCGGCCTGGTCGTGCAGAACCTGGTCATCGCCGCGGTGTTCATCACCGGCCTGGTCATCTGGGACCTGGCCGGCACCCTGCCGCTGCCGCTCGGGGTCGCCGGGCACGAGGGTTCCACCGTCATCGTCGGTCTCAACGGCCTGCGGCTGCTCGCCGACGGTGCCTGGCGCCGCGTCCGTACGGAGGGTGTGCGGTGACCGCTGGACACGACGGCCCCGGCATGCCGCCGGTGGCCCATCCGACCGAGGAGGGCGGGACCGTGCGGGAGTGGACCGAGGCGGACGTTCCGGTGATCGCGGGCCGGCTCCGCACCTGGCCGGACGGCGGCGGCGCCGGTGATGCCCGATGAGCCGCCGCGCCCGCAGGTCCGCCCCCGCCTCCGGGGCCGCCGGCTGCACCGTCACCGTCTGCCGGGGCTGCTGCTGCGGCACCGGGAAGGTCCCCGGTGTCGACCATGCCGCTCAGCTGGCCGGCTTGCGACGCGCGCTGGAGGGCACCGCGCAGCTACGGGTGACCGACTGCCTGGACGCCTGCGAGCACGCCAACGTCGTCGTCGTTCAGCCTTCCGCCGCCGGCCGGGCCGCCGGCGGACGACCGGTGTGGCTGGGTCTGGTCAACGACCCGGACGCCACCGAGGACATCGCCGCCTGGGCAGAAGCCGGTGGTCCCGGGCTCGTGGACCCGCCCGGTGTACTCGACCTGTACGCCTTCTCCCCCTCCCGCCGCGTCCGCCGGGCCGTCGACGACTGACCGGACACGGTTCACCTCGCCCGTCAGAAAATCGGTGCGCTCATGGTCCCGCCCGTTGCCGCTGGTCGGCGGCGCTCATTGGACCTTCCGCCGAGGGAGTCGGGCGTCCGTGGTCGGGACAGCGCATTGCCGGTGCCGGGGGCGGCGGATTGGATCACCAGGGTCGAGAAGGGGGCGGAGCGCATGACATCGATGCTGGACGGCTGTACACCCTGGCCCGAGGTGTTCGTCGACCGCTACTGGGCGGTCGGGCACTGGCGTGGAACACGCTGGACAACCTGCTGCGGGAATGGGCACAGCGGTACGGGCCGCGGACCGCGCTCGTGCACGGCGACACCCGCATCACGTACGCGCACCTGAACCGGCGCGTGGAGCGCATGGCCGCCGGATTCCAGCTGCGCGGCCTCCGGCCCCGGCAACGGGTCGTCGTCCAGCTGCCGAACGTTCCCGAGTTCGTCGTCACCGTGTTCGCGCTGATGCGCGTCGGCGCGGTCCCCGTGTTCTGCCCGGTCTCGCACCGCACGCCCGAGGTGTCCCACGTCGTGCGGGTCGCCGAGGCCGTCGGTCACGTCGGCCCTTCGACGTACCAGGGCTTCGACCACACGGCGATGGTCGCGGACATCGCGGCCCAAGGGCCGTTTCCGCGCCGCGCGTTCACCTATGAGGCGCCGGGCACCGCGTCCCCGTACGGCGGCCTCACGACCGACGTGTCGGGCTGCCACTACTTCCCGCTGGGCTCCCTGGACTCCCCGCCCGAGCGGGCGCGGGCCCACAGCGCCGACCAGGTGGCGTTCTTCCTGCTTTCCGGCGACACCGCCATGGCACCCCGGCTCGTTCCGCGCACCCACAACGACTACGCCTACCAGGCGCGGGCCGCCGCCGAACTGGTGTCGCTCACCGAGGACGACGTGTACCTCGCCGCGCTGCCCGCCGAACACAACTTCACCTTCGGCTGCCCCGGCATCGTCGGCACCCTCTCGGTCGGCGGCACCGTCGTCCTGGCCGAGGACCCGGACCCCGCCGCATGCCTTCCGGTCGTCGCACGCGAGCGGGTCACCCTCACCTCGCTGTCCCCCGCCGACGCCCGGCTCTGGCTCGACGCGCTCACCACGGTCCGGTCCGACCTGAGCAGTCTGCGTCTGCTGCAGCTCACCGGCTCGCCCCCGCAGCCGGCTGCCGCCGCACGCGTGGGCGCCCGCGTGAGCGCCGAACTGGGCTGTCGCCTGCAGCAGGTCTTCGGCACGGCCGAGGGGCTGCTCACGCTCACCCGGCCCGGCGATCCCGAGGAGACCGTCCTCACCACGCAGGGCCGCCCGCTCTCACCGGACGACGAGATCCGCATCGTCGGCACCGACGGCAACGACGTACCGGACGGGGATCCCGGCGAACTCCTCGCCCGTGGTCCGTACACCCCGCGGGGCTACTTCCGGGCTCCCGACCTGAACGCACGCCGCTTCACCCCCGACGGCTACTTCCGCACCGGCTGTGTCGCACGGCGCACCCCGGACGGCAACCTGGCGGTGACGGGGCGCCTCGACCGGCGCTGAGGCCGCCCGGCTCCGGCACCCAGCCCGGCCGATGTGCCGCGGGCCCCCCGGCCGAAGTCGGCCGGGGGCCCGCAGAGCGCCGTCCGCGCCCGCTACCGGGACGGGTCCTCGTGGGAGAGTTCGAGGTCGAAGTCGGTCGTGCCGCTGCCGTCGACGCGCAGTGACGCGGCGACCGGGGCATAGCCGCTGGCGATGACCGTGTACTCGCCGTTGGCGAGGTCGGTGAACCCGTAGGCGCCGTCGGAACCGGTGACGGCGCCGCCGACCACGTTCCCGGCCGAGTCCAGCAGCGTGACCTTGGCGTCGCCGAGCGGCAGGCCGGTGGCGGTCGTGATGACGCCGTGGACCCGGGCACCGGGTTCCAGGCGGATCTCGCAGGCTTCCGTCGCCCCCGGAGTGACGTCGACCGGGAGGGCGGCCGGGCGGTGTCCGGGCGCGTTCACCACGAGCGTGTAGCTGCCGGTGACCAGCTCGGCGAGGACGAAGGCACCCTCTGCGTCCGAGGTCGCGGAGGACACGACCTCGCCGCGCACATCGGTGGCGACCAGCAGCGCGCCGGACAGCGGACGTCCGTCGGCGGCGTCACGGACGGAACCGGTGAGAGCGACGGTGCCACTGAGCGCGAGGTCGCACTCGACCGGCTCCTCGCCGACGACCACCGTGACGGCCTGCGGCTGCCGGGCGCCGGCGGCGCCGATCAGGACGTAGGTGCCGGGGCCGGTGACGGACAGCGTGTAGCCGCCGTCCGCGCCGCTCACGGCACGGCCGAGCTGTCGCCCGTCGACACCGATCAGGGTGATCACGGCCTGGGACACCGGTGCCCCCGTGCCGTCCAGCACCCGGCCGCGGACGCCGTACCGAGGGGTGCCGTCCACCGGCTCGAACCGGTCGGCGGCCGGGCGGGCGACGGGCCCGGTGCCACCGGTGGCGGACCCGGCGCCCGCCGCGGCCGCGTCGGCGACGGGCTCGGCCGTGGTCGCCGCGGTGGTGATCGCGGCCGCCTCCACGGCCTCCGGAGACGGGGCACCGCCCTCCTCGGCGGCCCGCGCCTCGAGTCCGGAGACCTTGCGCAGCGGCACCTCCTTGGTCCACACGGCGACCAGGAAGCCCAGCACCATGACGGCCGCGGCGATCAGGAAGACGAGCTGCATCGAGTCGGTGAACCCGGCCTTGAACGGCTGCGCCAGCCGCGGGTCGAGCTGCTGGATGAAGGAGGAGTCGTCGAGCACGCTCGAACCGCTCCCGCGGCCCGCGTGGGGGTGCTTGAACATCTCGAGGACCGGCGCGTTCGCGGGGTTGGCGCGGACGGCGGGGTCGTGCAGCGCCGCCCGGAACGCGGGCGTCTCGTACGCGGACCGGAAGGCGGAGCTGATCTTGTCGCCGACGGTGCTGAACAGCACCGACAGGAAGATCGCGGTACCGGCGGTGCCGCCCATCTGCCGGAAGAAGGTGGCCGAGGCGGTCGCCACGCCCATGTCCTTGGGCTCGACGGCGTTCTGCACGGCCAGGGTCAGGATCTGCATGCAGCCGCTGAGGCCGATGCCGAACAGCGCCATGTAGGCCATGGTCTCCGGCAGGGCCGTGTCCCACTGGACCCGGTAGTGGAACAGCAGCATGGCGGCGATGATCAGCGCGCTGCCGACGATCGGGAAGATCTTGTACTTGCCGGTCTTCTGGATGATGCGGCCGACCACGATGGTCCCGGCGATCATCCCGACCATCAGCGGAAGCATGAGCAGACCCGACTTGGTGGGGCTGACGCCCTTCACGATCTGCAGGTACAGCGGGACCATCATCATTCCGCCGAACATGCCCATGCCGATGAGCACGGACAGCAGGCTCATCTTGCTGAACACGGCGCTGCGGAACAGCCGCATCGGGATCAGGGCCTCCTCGCCCATGGCCCGTTCGACGAGGACCCACGCGATCAGACCGACCACGCCGACGGCGTAGCAGACGTAGGCCTTCGTGGAGGTCCAGCCCCAGTCCTGGCCCTGCTCGGCGACGAGCAGCAGCGGCACCACGCCGACGGCGATGGTGAGCGCGCCCCACCAGTCGATGCGGTGGTCGCGCCGGGTGTGCGGGATGTTCAGCACCTTGGCCACGACGAACAGCGCGACGATGCCGACCGGCACGTTCACCAGGAACACCCAGCGCCAGCCGGTGATGGCCAGGATGCTGCCCCGGCCGGCCAGGAAACCGCCGATCAGCGGGCCGAGCACGCTGGAGGAGCCGAACATCGCGAGCATGTAGCCCTGGTACCGGGCCCGCTCACGGGGCGGCACGATGTCACCGATGATCGCCAGCGCCAGCGACATCAGACCGCCCGCGCCTATGCCCTGGAACGCCCGGAAAGCGGACAGTTCCGTCATCGAGGTGGCGAACGAGCAGGCCGCGGAGCCCACGATGAAGATCGTGATGGCCGCCAGGAAGAAGGGTTTGCGGCCGTAGAGGTCGGACAGCTTTCCGTACAGCGGCGTGCTGATTGTCGATGTGATCAGATACGCGGTGGTGACCCACGCCTGCGCGCTGAGGCCGTGCAGATCATCGGCGATCGTGCGGATCGAGGTGCTGACGATGGTCTGGTCGAGCGCCGCGAGAAACATCCCCAGCATGAGGCCGCTGAGGATGGTCATGATCTGGCGGTGCGTCAGCCTGCCGGCCGGTGGTGGCGACGCGGCTATCCCTGCGGTTCCCCCACGGGCCGGGGACGCGGACATGGTCATGCGTGCGAATCTCCTTGGTTCGCCTCGCCCCGGGCTCTGCCCGGCTCCGAGGCCGTGTACGTGCTGTCCACCTGGTCGTCGTCGAGGCGCTTCAGCAGACGGGGCGAGTGCTGCGCCGGTCGTCACCCATGTTCCGTTGCTTGCGGCTACCAAGTAAGTGTAGGGCCTGGCCGGAGCGGCTCTACCGCACGTCCGCCGCCCGCGCGGGGGGCGGCTGCAGGTGATCGCGACGCGGTCGCTGTCGGGGGGCTTCGCCGGGGCGTACAGGCCGCCGGGGCCGTTCGGGCCGGGGGCCCGCGCCGGTCAGTGGTCCGCCGACCCGGGTGACTGGGGCGGGCGGAAGCAGGCGATCACGGTCTTGCCGCGAGGGCAGGGGCGCGCCTCCCACTCGTCGGCCAGGGCATCGACGAGGAGCAGTCCCCGGCCCCCGGTGCGTTCCGTGCTCGGCGTGCGGGGCGCCGGCAGTTCGCTGGAGTCGTCGTGGACGGCGATGTGCAGGCACCGGTTGTCCCACGTCAGGATCAGCTGCGCGCTGCTGTGCGCGTGGGTGTGGGCGTTGGTGACCAGTTCCGAGACGGCGAGCAGGACCGCGTCCACCGTCTCGGGTGCGCTGGTGGTCCACCCCAGGGATTCCAGGTGCGCACGCGCCCAGTCCCGCGCCGACTTCACCTCGCTGTCGAGCGGCAGTGAGCGTGCCCACCCCACCGCGCGGAGGGACGATCCGTCCATTGTGAGGCCCCCTCTGGTCCAGTCTCCCGAATGCCCCGCATACCCCTGGATAAACAAGGATTCCCTGGTGAATGAAGCGAGGATCGCAGGGAAATCGGCGGTCAGGAGGTTGATAACTATGGTTCCCCTGCTTCTCGTTCTGCTTCTGGCCCTGCTTCTCTTCGGCGCCGGCTTCGCCCTCAAGATCCTCTGGTGGGTCGCGGTCGTCGTGCTCGTGGTGTGGCTGCTCGGCTTCGTCATGCGTTCCACGACGACCGGCGGGAGCCGGGGCCGCTGGTATCGGTGGTGATCCGACGGCACCGCTCGACGCTGCGGGGCCCGGCCATCTGATGGCCGGGCCCCGCACCCGTGTCAGGGAGGTCCCTTGTCGCCCACGGCCGGCGGCGGGGGCTCGCCGAAGCGGACGTAGACCTTCTCGAAGCCCTTGAAGGACTCCGTGGCCGCGTAGGAACGGTAGGCGCGCACGTCGCCCGCGGCGAGGTGGACCCGGTCGGTGAACGGTGTCAGCAGGCTGCGGGGCCACAACCGCAGGCAGCGTACGGCCATGATCTCCGCCGTGACGAGGTACACGAGGGCGGCGAGGTAGATCCAGGCGAGCAGGCCGAGCACGATGCCGAACATCCCGTAGGTCGCCGTGGTGCCGCGCAGCACGTGCTCGACGTAGTACGAACCGCCCCACTGCAGTGCCTGCCAGGCGCACGCCGCTCCCAGGGCCGGACCGTACGTCACGCGCAGCGGCAGCGTGCGTCTGGTCATGAGGCGGTAGCTCAGCAGGAGCAGGGCGGCGTTCAGCGCGATGGCCACGACCCCGACCGCGACCCTGATGCCGATGGCCAGGCGTGTGCCGAAGATCGTGGCGGCGGACTCGGCGGTGGACAGTGCCGTCGTCAGGCACAGGCCGGCCGCGAGCAGAAGCAGGAAGTACAGGCCCCTCGCCCGTGAGCGCAGTGGGTCGGGGCGGGCGTACCGGGGCACCGCGAAGATCTTGTTCAGCGCGTGCTGGACCGCCTGGGCGATCCCGAGGGCGCCGTACACACTGCCGGCGACACCTACCGCGACGGCGGCGCCGCTGCCGTGGAACGAGTGGATGTTGTGGCCGAGCTGGTCGCCGATCACCGGGAACTCGCCCAGCGCCGAGTGCAGCATCGAGTGCTGCAGCTGCGGATTGCCGTGCAGGGCGGCGCTGAGGACCGCGACGAGGAACAGCAGCAGCGGGAAGAGCGAGACGAAGCCGTAGTAGGCCATCAGTGCGGCCAGGTAGGTGGCCTGGTCGTCGAAGAACTTGTAGACGACCGCGAGCGGCACCCCCGCCCACCGGTGCCGTCTCTGGTATCGGTCCAGCCGGGCCAGCACGTCCATGTGCCCTCCCACACCCTCGGGTGCGAGTCCGCGCGTCAGCGGAACGCCTCGTCCTTCCCGTGCCCCGGTCCCGGTTTCCCACACCGCCGTCCGCGATCACCCTGCGCCACGACGCGGAAACGTGGCCGGAATGCGCCCCGGGGCGGGCCAAGGAGGTGACCTGTGTGGGTTCGCCGGTCCCTGGGCACTCGGTGAGGCCCGTGTCCCCTCAGGGCCAGGAGGCGCACATGGCGGTCCGTCACCGTCTGATCAAGGCCGACCCGGCCACCGTGTGGGATGTCCTCGCCGACGGCGACCGCTATGCCGAGTGGGTGGTGGGCACCGGGGCCTCGCGGCCGAAGAGCGGCCGGTGGCCCGAGGAGGACGCGTCGCTCGCCTACGAGATCCGGCTGGGACCGTTCCGGGTCGGCAACGAGACGGTCGTACGGCAGTGCCGGCCGGGCCGCGGCCTGGAACTGGAGATCCTCGCGGGTTTCCTGGGCACGGCCCGCTTCTCCATCGAGCTGCGCACCTGGGGCGAAGACTGTCTGGTCATCGTCGACGAGCACCCGCTGCAAGGGGCCGGAGCCGCCCTGCACAACCTCGGTGTCGAGGCGCTGATCCAGGTGCGCCACCGTTCCATGCTCGCCCGGCTGGCCCGGTGCTGCGAGGACGGGGAGGACGGGCGCCGCCGGGCGTCCGCGCGGCAGGCCGCCGGCGGACGGGGAGCCGGAGATGCCTGACGCGGTGGTGATCGGAGCGGGCCCCAACGGGCTGGTGGCCGCCAACGTACTGGCGGATGCCGGCTGGAGCGTCCTGGTGCTGGAGGAACAGCCCGAGCCGGGGGGCGCGGTCCGTCACGACCGAGGCGTGCATCCCGCCTACGTCAGCGACCTGTTCAGCTCCTTCTATCCGCTGGCCGCCGCCTCCCCCATCCTGTCCACGCTCCGCCTGGAGGAGCACGGGCTGCGCTGGAGCCACGCACCGCAGGTGCTGGCCCACCCGCTGAGCGACGGCCGGTGCGCCGTACTGGACCGGCGCGTCGACGCCACCGCCGCGTCCGTGGAGGCGTTCGCGCCCGGCGACGGAGCGGCCTGGCGGCGCCTGGTCGAGCTGTGGCGGACGGTGGGCCCCGATCTGCTCAACGCTCTGTTCACGCCGTTCCCGCCGGTCAGGGCATCGGCCCGGCTGCTGTGGGCGCTGCGTGCGGCGGGCGGTCTGCGCGCGGCGCGGTCCCTGGTCCTGCCGGTGCGCCGGCTGGGCGAGGAGGAGTTCCGGGGCGAGGGCGGGCGGCTCCTCCTCGCCGGCAACGCCCTGCACGCCGACCTCGCGCCCGAGTCGGCCGGCAGCGGCGGCTTCGGCTGGCTGATGTCGATGCTCGGACAGGCCTACGGCTTCCCCGTTCCGGTCGGTGGGTCCGGCGCGCTGACGGATGCGCTGGTCCGGCGGCTGCGCCGGCGCGGGGGCGAGATCCGGTGCGAGGAACGGGTGCAGCGGGTCGCCGTCCGCGGGGGTCGCGCGGTCGCGGTGCGCACCCGCTCCGGTGAGACGGTGCCCGCGGGCAGGGCCGTGCTCGCCGACGTGGCCGTGCCCGCCCTCTACCGGGAACTCGTCGGACCCGAGCACCTGCCCGCGCAGGTCATGGAGGATCTGCGGCGGTTCCAGTGGGACTTCGCCACCTTCAAGGTGGACTGGGCGCTCGACGGGCCGGTGCCCTGGCGGGCGGAGCAGGCCCGGGGGGCCGGGACCGTCCATCTGGCCGACGGTGTGGACGAGCTGACCCGCTTCGCCGCCCAGATCGCCATGCGCCAGGTGCCCGACCGGCCCTTCGCCCTGTTCGGGCAGATGACCACGGCGGACCCGTCCCGCTCGCCCGACGGCACGGAGTCCGCCTGGGCGTACACGCACGTCCCGCACGACATCCGGGCCGACGCGGGTGAGCAGGGCATCACCGGCGCCTGGGGCCCGGACGACCAGGAGCGCATGGCCGACCGGGTGGAGCGCCAGGTGGAACGCTTCGCCCCGGGCTTCCGCGGCCGCATCAGGGCCCGGCGCGTCCTCGCGCCGCCCACCCTCCAGGCGCTCGACGCCAACCTCCCGGGCGGTGCCATCAACGGAGGTACGACCGCGATGCACCAGCAGCTGGTCCTGCGCCCGGTACCGGGCACCGGACGCCCGGAGACGCCCGTCGCCGGTCTCTTCCTCGCCTCCGCCGGCGCCCACCCCGGGGGCGGGGTGCACGGCGGCCCCGGCGCCAACGCGGCCCGCGCCGCCCTGCACGCCTCCCGGGCGCCCGGTCTCGCCGGTGCCCAGCGCCTCCTCACCCGCCGGGACCGCACCGGACGCAAACGCTGATCCGCGCGCCTGCCGACGCCGCATCCGGCCGGGCGGCACAGCGGGCAGAACACGACAGACGGCATCCGGCCGACCGCACCAGGGAGTGCCCATGAACGACCACCAGGACGGACCCGACCGCCGGCACCGACGGCCCCCGGGCGTCGACGACATCACCGTCGAGGCCCTCGGGTCGCTGTCGAAGGCACTGGAGATGACCGAGCGGGCCCGTGGGCATCTGTACAGCTTCCACCAGCTCACCGGCGGCGCCGACCTGGAACTGGACCGGGCCGTGCGCCTGCTGCGCGAGGCCGGGCACCCCGAGTGGGCGGAGAAGATCGAGGACGAGATCGTGGGCCGCAACGTCCTTCCCGGTTACTGGACGTTCCAGGTCGTCGAGGCCTACAACGACACCTACTACCACCCGTTCCAGGAGCTGGAGCGCAGTGCGGTGAGGGAACTCGCCCAGGGGCGGGACCACCTGTACGAGGCGGAGATGAAGGAGGCCCGGCGCACCCCGGGCCATCCCGACCACACGGCGTGTCCCCCGGCCACCGAGACCTGACGGCAGCGCGGACCGGCGCGCGCCCGGCGTCCGCGAGGCCGAGGCCGGGGCAGTGCCTGAGAGCGAAAGGCGGAGGTCGTGCGAAACAGTCCCCTGGCGGACCGGACCGTCGTCGTCACGGGTGCCGCCCGTGGCGTGGGAGCCGCGCTCGCGCACGAGGTGGCCCGGCGAGGGGCCCGTACCGCCCTCCTCGGGCACGAGAGGCACCTGCTGGACGAGCTGGCCGGCCGGCTGCCGGCACCGGCGCTCGCGGTCGAGACGGACGTGACCGACCTGCGGGCACTGCGGGAGGCCGCCGACGAGGTGCGGCGCCGGCTCGGACCGCCGTCCGTCGTCGTGGGCAACGCCGGTGTCGCGCAGGGCGGCCCGTTCGCCGCCACGGACCCGGCCGAGTGGCGCCGGGTGGTCGACGTCAATCTCACCGGCAGCGCCCAGACCGCGCGGACGTTCCTGCCGGACCTGCGGGCCACGGCCGGCTACTACCTGCAGATCGCCTCCCTCGCCTCGCTCGGGGCGGCTCCCCTGATGAGTGCCTACTGTGCGTCGAAGGCCGGCGTGGAGGCGTTCGCGCACGCGCTGCGCGCGGAGGTGGCCTGCAGCGGCGTCGCCGTGGGCATCGCCTACCTGAACTGGACCGACACCGACATGATCCGGGACGCCGACCGTCATGCGGTGCTGCGGGAACTGCGCGGCCACATGCCCGCGCCGGCCCGCCGTGTCCGCGGCGACGAGGAGGTCGCCGCGCGGATCGTGCGCGGCATGGAGCGCCGCAGGACCGCCGTGTACGCGCCCGGCTGGCTGCGGCTGGTGCAGCCGGTGCGTGCCGCCCTGCCGCCCGTCGTGCTGCGCGTGTCCCGGCGCGACCTGTCCCGGCTTGAGGCCGAGGGAAGTCTCGCGCCGACCGGGCTGCTGGGTGCCGGCGGTCACGCGGACGACGCGGCGAGACGGCGTGCCCCGGCCCCTGGACGGCGCTGATGCAGACCTTCCTGCCCGATCCCGACTTCCGGCGCTCCGCCCTGCTGCTGGACCGCCGGCGCCTGGGCAAACAGCGGGTCGAGGCGCTGCAGGTGCTGCGCGGACTGACCGTCCCCGGCTACGGCTGGCGCCGGCATCCGGCCGTGCGGATGTGGCGCGGCTACGAGGAGGCGCTGGTCCGCTACGGCCTCGAGGTCTGCCGGGTGTGGCGGGAGCAGGGGCACCAGGACAGCTGCGCCGCTTCTCTGGTCGCCGGGTACGCCGGGTGCCGCCCCGGTGCCGCCGTACGTGACCAGTCCGCTCTCGCCGCCGCCGGGGAACTCCCGCCGTGGCTCGGTGACGAGGCCTTCCACCGCAGCCACCGCTCCGCGCTCGTCCGCAAGGACCACGACGTCTACGCCGACGCCTTCCCCGGAGTACCGGACGACCTGCCCTATGTGTGGCCGTCCTCGGACCGGGAGGGCGGCGGGGTGACACCGGACGCCTGAACAACGGCGGCGCCTCAGCAGTCGTCGACGAGCATCCCTTCGCGCAGGCGGGCCAGAAGGCGGCTGATGAGGCGCGAGACGTGCATCTGCGAGACGCCGAGGCGTTCGCCGATCTCGGCCTGGGTGAGTTCCTCGACGAACCGCCAGTGGATGATCTTGTGGTCGCGTTCGTCGAGTGCGGCGATCATCGGTGCGAGGGCGTGGAAGTCCTCGACCAGGCCGAGGGCCGCGTCCTCGTCGCCGATGAAGTCCGCCAGTGCGGACTCGCCGTCCTCGCTGCCGTTGATCGCCGCGTCCAGGGAGGCGGAGGTGTAGCCGTTGGAGGCGAGCTGGGCCTCGACGACCTCGTCCTCCGGCAGGCTCATCAGCTCGGACAGTTCCCGGGTGGTCGGCGTCCGGCCGAGCCGGCTGCTCAGCTCCTCCTTGGCGCGCGCCAGTTGCACACGGGCCTCCTGCAGCCGCCGGGGGACGTGCACGGCCCAGGACGTGTCGCGGAAGAACCGCTTGATCTCGCCCACGATGTACGGCACGGCGAAGGAGGTGAACTCCACCTCGCGGGTCAGCTCGAACCGGTCGATCGCCTTGATCAGGCCGATCATGCCGACCTGGACGATGTCCTCCATCTCCTCCGGGCCCCGGCTGCGGAACCGGCCGGCCGCGTAGCGGACGAGGGACATGTTCATCTCGATCAGCGTGTTGCGCGCGTACTGGTGCTCCGGCGTCCCCTCCTCCAGCACCGCGAGCTTGTCGAAGAACACCTTCGACAGCTCCCGCGCGTCCTTCGGCGCCACCTGGGACGGGTCGGCGATCTCCGGAACATCCACTGCCTGCCCGGCAGACTTCACGGTCGTCGTCATGATGCGCCCCTCCCTGTCGATCGGCCTCGCCCCGGTCGGTCCCTGACCGACGATCAACCGCCTACCCCGACCCGGCACGTGCATGCCTGGCTTTTCGAAACCCGATGCGGGGACAAATGATCATCGAGTCTCCGACCGGAAGGAAGCCTGCATGACCGCACCCGCGCGCCCGTCCCGCCGTACGAGGGACGACAGGCGTTTCGACCTGCGCACGACCGCCCTGTTCTTCCTGCTGCTCGCCGTGCTGATGTGCGTCCTGGCCTTCGTCGTGCGCACCGCCGCCCACGTCGTCGTGCACCGTCCGGTCTGGGCCGGTGTGCTGGCGGTGCTCGCCGTCGCGGCCGGGCTGGCGGGCCGGTCGAGGTGGCGGCGCTTCTCCGCCGCGCGCGGGGCGCGCCGGGCCGCCCGCGCGCTGGAGGAGGCTGCGGAAAGGGCGTCCGACAGTCTGGGCGCACCGGTGGCGCCCGCACCGGACACGCCCGGCGAACGTCCCGTCGATCAGGAGGAGGTGCCAGCCGCTGTCGCGCCGGACGTCGACGCAAGCGGAAACGCTCCCACCCTGATGCTCTCCTGCGCCGAACTCGACCCCGACGGGTTCGAGCGCGCCATAGCCGAGCTGTGCGTCCGTGACGCCTGCAGCGACGTGGAAGTGGTGGGCGGTGCCGGGGACCTGGGCGCGGACGTCGTCGCCCTCACCCCGGACGGGCGGCGCGTGGTCATCCAGTGCAAGCAGTACGGCGACGGGAACAAGGTGGGCTCCCAGGACGTACAGCGCTTCGGGGGGACGTGCTTCACCATCCACCAGGCCGACATAGCGGCGGTGGTCACGACGAGCGAGTTCACCGCGCCGGCTCTCGAGTACGCCCGTGAGTGCGGGATCCTGTGCGTGAACGGCGCCGACCTGGAGGCATGGTGCCAAGGCGGCGGCCCGAGCCCGTGGGACCGGACCGGCGTCTGAGCCCGCGCCGAAGCCCGCGCCGCCCGGTCCGCTCCACCGGTCATCCGGTCAGGTGCCGCTGCAGCCAGTCCGCGGCGGCACGGCGGAAGAGCCGGCGGTTGTCCGCGCGGAGGAAGTCGTGCCCTTCGTCGCGCAGGGTGAGCAGTTCGGCGGTGAGACCACGTTCGCGTGCCGCCCGTACGAACTGCTCCGACTCCCCTGGCGGGACATTGGTGTCGTGCTCCCCGTGCACGGCGAGGACCGGCGCGCGGAGCGCGTCGATGCGGCTCATCGGGGACAAGGCGTGCAGCAGCTCGCGGTCGTGCACCGGGTGGCCGTACTTGTGGGCCGCCGACTGGGCGATCCAGGGTTCGGTGCCCGCGAAGAACGACCCGAAGTCGGACATGCCGCACACGGCCACCCCGGTGCGGAACAGGTCCGGGTGCCAGACCAGCGAGGCGAACGTGAGGTAGCCGCCGTACGAGCGGCCCATGACCGCCAGCCGGGAGGGATCGGCCGGGCCCTCCAGCACCGCGTGGGCGGCACAGTCCGCCACGTCGTCGAGCGCGGCGAACCGGCCCCTTCCCAGGTCCGCGTCGACGAACGACCGGCCGTATCCGGACGACCCGCGCACGTCGGGGGCGAAGACGTCCAGTCCGCGCCCCAGGATCTCGTGGTACAGCGGGGAGAGGACGGGGCGCTCCTGGTCCTCGGGGCCGCCGTGCAGATGGATGACGCAAGGGGCCGGTTCGCCGGGGCCGCGCCCCGGTGCACGGTAGTACCAGCCGTTGAGCGGCAGCCCGTCCCGCGCGTTCGGACGGAGGGGGACCGGCCGCACGGGAGGCCGGCCCGGGGGAACGGCGTCCTCGTCCCGTGACGACCACGGGGTGCGCACCGGGGTCACGCCCTCGGGCAGCCACCAGATGCCGGGGCGGCGCCGGGACCCCGACAGGGCCAGGAGGAGCCGCGGGCCGGCGTCCGCGATGCGGGTGACCACTTCGTGGGGCAGGGACACGGACCGGGGCGGACCTGCGGGGGCCGTGGCCGTGCCGGACGGGTCCGTGTCGAGGACCTCCAGTTCGCTCATGCCCCGGACGTTCCAGGCGAGCACGGTCGCGCTGCCGTCGTGGGCGCATCGCAGCAGCTCCAGCTCGCTGTCCTCGCGTGACGCCCCGACCGACCAGCCGCGTGGCCGGCCTTCGGGGTCGAGATCGGCGACGAGGAGGACCGCGAACTCCCGGTGGGCGTTGCTGCGCAGCCGGAGGGTGTCGGCGCGGGGCGAGAAGCCGCCGATCCACGGGTCGCCGTCGGCCACCGGCATGACACAGGTCGTCACGTGGTCTCGGGTGCGCAGCACGAACGCCTCGCGCCGCCCGCGGGGTCCCCGGCGCAGCAGCGCGAGTCCGCCGTCACGGCTGAGGTCGCACACGCGGAGCGTCGCCGCGTCCTTCTCGGCGGCGAGCAGGACGGGGGCGGTCACGCCGTCGGGGTCGATGAGGTAGGCCGACAGCCCGTCGCCGAAGCCGGCCGGCGGGGCGGTCTGCCGGTCGCCCGGGGCGCCGATCGCCGTCGTCTCGACCGTCTTGGGGGCTGACGGCAGCCCGAGTCCGGGATCCGTGTGAGGTGGCGCGCCGAGGAGTTCCGCGTCGCCCATACTGCTCTGCCAGTGCTCCGGCAGGCGGCCGGGGTCGGCGGGGCCGGGCTCCGCCGGGACGTCCGGGGCGGGTACGACGACGGGTACGGCGGTGGGGACCGCGACGGTGACCGCGATCGCCGATCCGTCGTGCGCCCAGCAGCCCAGGTGGGCGGAGCTGCCCGGCTCGGCCCCGGCGAGGATGTGCCGGTCAGTGCCGTCGGGACGCACGCACAGGACCCGTGTGTGCTCGCCGCCGCCGGGGGCCGTGGTGTAGGCGATCCAGCGGCCGTCGGGCGACCAGGACACCTCGCGGACGGGGTCCGGTCCGTCGTCGAGCAGACGCACCGCGTCGCCGTCGACGGGCCCCGCCCAGAGCTGGGGCACACCGCCTCGGTCGCAGATGAAGGCGGCCTCGGTGCCGGCCGGGTCGGCCGAGGGGTACCAGCAGGCGTGCGCGATGAGCCGCGTCGTCGCGTCGCGGGGTCCGGAGGCGTCCGGCAGGGGGACACGGGTGGGGGCGGCGAAGGCGGGGGTACGGCCGTCGGTGGCCTGCGGGGCAGAACCACCGGCCCGCTCAGAGGCCTCGGAGGCCGGGCCGCCGGTCCGGCCGGGGGCCTGCGGGACCGGGCCGCCGGTCCCGACAGGGACGTGCAGACCCAGGCTGCCGGTCTGCTCCAGGACCTGCGGCGCCGGGCCGCCGGTCCAGCCCGGCTCCGGCGAAGTCAGGCCACCGATCCGATCCGCCGCGGCCTGCGGGGCGAAACCCCCGGCCCACCCCGGAGCCCGCGCGGCCGGGCCCGCTGCCGGCTCCGCACCTCGCCGCCCCGGGTCACCGGTCCGGCCTGAGGCTTGCGCGGTCGGTCCTCCCAACCGACCCTCGGCCTCCGGCACCGGACCACTGGTCCAGCCCGAAGCCTGCGCGGCCGGCCCCGCCATCGGCTCCCAGCCTTGCCGCCCCGGGTCACCGGTCCGGCCTGAGGCTTGCGCGGTCGGGCCTCCCAACCGACCCTCGGCCTCCGGCACCGGACCACCGGTCCAACCCGGAGCCCGCCCCGTCGGGCCACCCGACCGACCCTCGGCCTCCGGCACCGGACCACCGGTCCAGCCCGAAGCCTGCGCGGCCGGCCCCGCTAGCGGCTCCGCAGCTTGCCGGGCCGGGTCATCCGTCCGGCCCGGAGCCTGTGTCGTCGGGCCGCGTGTCCGGCCCTCGGCCTGCGGCGCCGTGCCGCCCGGCCGGGCCGGGTGGGCGGTGGGGGGCCGCTCGGCAGGGGGGCTGCCCTTGTCGGGCGTACGTTCCGTGCGGGATTCCCCGGTCAGATTCCGTGCGTCTGCAGCCATATCTCCAGCAAAGCCACTTGCCACAGCGCGTTCGCTCCGCGCTTGGTCCGGTGTCGGTCAGGAGCCGCCAGGAGTTCGGCGACGTACGAGTCCTGGAAGATCCCGCGCCGCTTCGCCTCGGGGGCGCGCAGCGCCTCGCGCACCCTTTCCAGGACGGGTCCGGCCATGTGGGTGATCGCCGGGACCGGGAAGTAGCCCTTGGGACGGTCGACCACCTCGTGAGGCAGCAGTTTGCGGCCGGCCTCCTTCAGGACGCCCTTGCCGCCGTCGGCCAGCTTCAGCTCCGGCGGGCAGGCCGCCGCCAGTTCCACCAGCTCGTGGTCCAGGAACGGCACGCGGGCCTCCAGGCCCCAGTCCATCGTCATGTTGTCGACCCGCTTGACCGGGTCGTCCACCAGCATGACATGGGTGTCGAGCCGCAGGGCCGCGTCGAGTGCGGTCTCGGCCCCCGGCATCGCCATGTGGTCCCGGACGAACCGGCCCGAGACGTCCTCCCGCGGCAGCATGTGCGGCTGCAGCATCGCGGCGAGGTCGGCGTGCGGCCGGTCGAAGTAGGTCTCGGCGTACCTCTCCGGCTCCTCCTCGCGGGCCGCGTCGGCCAGTCGCGGGTACCAGTGGTAGCCGGCGAAGACCTCGTCGGCGCCCTGCCCGCTCTGGACGACCTTCACGTTCTTGGCCACCTCTTCGGACAGCAGGTGGAACGCGACCACGTCGTGGCTCATCATCGGCTCGCTCATCGCCGCGACCGCCGCGTCCAGCGCCGTCGACACCCGCTTGGAGGGGACCACCAGCTGATGGTGATCGGTGGCGAACTCCTTGGCGATCAGGTCGGAGTACCGGAACTCGTCGCCCTCGTCACCGCCCTCCGACTCGAAGCCCACGCTGAATGTCGCCAGGTCCCGCTGCCCCTCGTCGGCCAGCAGGGCCACGATCAGGCTGGAGTCCAGTCCGCCGGAGAGCAGCACGCCGACCTGCACGTCGGCGACCATCCGGCGGCGTACGGCGGTGCGCAGCGCCTCCAGTACGGCGTCCCGCCACTCGGTGGGGCCCATGCCGGCATGCTCGGGGCGGCGCGTGTACGACGGCTGCCAGTAGCAGCGGTCCTCGTGGCTGCCGTCCGGCCGCACGATCCGCACGGTGGCCGGGGGGAGCTTGCGCACACCGGCCAGGACGGTGCGGGGCGCGGCCACGGTCGCGTGCCAGCTCAGGTACTGGTGCACGGCGGCCGGGTCCAGCGAGGTGTCGACTCCGCCGGCCGCGAGCAGGGCGGGCAGCGACGAGGCGAACCGCAGCCGCCCGGGGGTCTGCGCCAGGTACAGGGGCTTGATGCCGAGGCGGTCGCGCCCCAGGATCAGACGGCCGGTCCGGTGCTCGACGAGGGCGAAGGCGAACATGCCGTAGAAGCGGTCGACGCAGTCGGTTCCCCACTCCTGGTACGCCTTGAGGACGACCTCGGTGTCGGACGTGGACCGGAAGCGGTGCCCGAGGCCGACCAGTTCCGCGCGCAGCTCCGCGTAGTTGTAGATGCAGCCGTTGAAGACACCGGTCAGCTCCTGCCGGGCGTCGGTCATCGGCTGATCCCCGCGCTCGGACAGGTCGATGATCTTCAGCCGGCGGTGCGCCAGCGCCACGGCGTCCTGTGACCACACGCCGTGGCCGTCGGGGCCGCGGGGGGCGAGCCGGTCACTCATGCGTTCGACGGCCGCCAGATCGGGCCGCGTGCCGTCGAAGCGCATCTCTCCGCTCAGGCCACACACGGGGCGCCACCTCCCCGCTGTGGGTGGGAGTGGCGCGGGTCGCACGGCGGGGCGCTGTGCGCGGGCCCGCCCGTCGGTATGTGGCCGGGGCCGGTTGACACGGTGGTGATCCTCCTTCGTGACGGCGACAAGTGCAGGGTGGGTCCGGGGAGGTGGGGCACGCGTCCGGCGCCGATGCGAAGGGACACGGCACTCCTCGGGGTGACGGGCGGACGCCTGACCATGCACCTCCGACTTCCCCGTGGGCCCACTGCTAAGCGAGGGCGCTCCACAGAGACAACTGCATCACAGATGAGCAGAAGTCGCGCTTTCAGCGGATGTCCACAGGCGGATGCCTACAGTGGGTGCGTGGTCCCGATCCCCGACGTCCCCGACGCCCACGCCCCAGGCTCCCCCGACATCCCCGGGGGAGCGCACACGAGGCACTCCTGGGCAGGGCCGGACGGCGGGTCGGACACCCTGTTCGGCCTCGACGCGCTGGACGCCACCTCGGGGGCGGGCGGGGCACCCGGGGACAGCGGCACAGCTGACGGGCGGGGCCCGGAGAACCGCCCGCGATTCCGCGACTCCCCCGCGGCCCGCCGCCTGCTGCCCGTCCGGGCCATCTACGCGGAACGGGCCGCCGCCGGCTCCGCGCGCGGCCGTCAGATCCTCGCCCGCTTTCCGGACGCCGCCCTGATCGAGGTGGAGTCCCACTGGGGCATCCCGGGACTGCACGGCAACGAGGGGAACGTCGAGCGCTGGGTGCGCGTGAAGGGCGAGACGCTGGTCCTCGGCGAGAGGAAGACGCTGACCACGCGGCCCAACGGACGGTCCGCCGACTGGATCGCCCCCGGCCCCTCCAACGGGTGCGCCATGGCCTGCGCCTACTGCTACGTCCCGCGCCGCAAGGGATACGCCAATCCCGTCACCGTCTTCACCAACATCGACGCCATCATCGCCCACCTGGCCCGGCACATCGCGCGCCAGGGACGCAAGCGTGAACCCAACCAGTGCGACGAGTCGGCCTGGGTCTACGACATCGGGGAGAACGGCGACTGTTCGGTGGACGCGCTGATCTGCGACAACACCGCGGATCTCGTGCGGGCCTTCCGCCAGTGGCCCACCGCGAAGGCCTCGTTCGCGACCAAGTTCGTCAACCCGGACCTGCTGTCGCTGGACCCGCGGGGCCGCACCCGCATCCGCTTCTCGCTGATGCCCGCCGCGGATTCGCGGCTGCTGGACGTGCGGACGTCACCGGTGGGCGACCGCATCGCCGCCGCGGCGGATTTCCTGGACGCGGGCTACGAAGTCCACTTCAACCTCTCCCCCGTGGTGCTGCGGCCCGGCTGGGAGGACGCCTGGGCCGAGGTGCTCCGGCACCTCGACGACGTCCTGCCCGACCGGGTCAAGCGGCAGGCAGCGGCGGAAGTGATCATGCTCACCCACAACCGGGAACTGCACGAGGTCAACCTCGGCTGGCACCCGCGCGCCGAGGAGCTGCTCTGGCAGCCCGCTCTGCAGCAGGCCAAACGCTCCGAGAACGGGGCGTCGAACGTCCGCTACGCCGACCACGTCAAGGCGCGGGCCGTACACACCCTGCGCGGCCTGGTGGCGGCCCATGCGCCCTGGCTGCGCATCCGGTACGCGTTCTGACGGCCGCCGCCCCGCGACGGGGACGGATGCGCAGTGCGGGTTCAGGCGCGCCGTCGGGCCCACATCGGGGTCACGAGGGCGATGAGCACGGCCGCGACACCCACCTGGAAGACGTGGCGGATCCAGTCGATGCCGCTGGTGTCGGCCACGCCGAAGGCACTGGCGAGCGCGTTGCCCGCGACTCCTCCGACGATGCCGAGGAGCACGGTCAGCCACAGAGGGATGGGCTGCCGCCCCGGAAGTACCAGCTTGGCCAGCAGACCGATGACGAGTCCCGCGATGATGGCCCACAAGAACGACACGTCTTCTCCTTCAGGGATGCACCAACGTTTCGGTACATCCCCGCGTGCCCGTGAGTCACCGCTCTACGCCTGGTGGTGTGACGGGGCGGCGCGATGATCCTCGTCCTGCACGAGCAGGGAGAGGAGCGAAGCCACCGTCAGGCCCAGTCCGGCCTCGGCCGGGTGGCGCAGGATCTTCGCGGGGTCGATCCGGTACGTGTTGCCGCGGCCCTCGCGCGTGTGGGAGAGGTACCCGTCCTGCTCCAGGTCGGCGATGATCTTCTGCACGGCGCGCTCGGTGAGCCGGCAGTGCGCGGCGATGTCGCGGATACGCGCGCTCTGGTTGTCCGCGATGGCCGCGAGTACGCGGGCGTGATTCGTCAGGAACGTCCATCCGTTATGCGGCTCGGGCACTCCGTTCATGCCCCGAGCATACCGGTCCTATTTTCACGTAACCAGAAACACGTACTAGATTTCGTGCATCGGTTGACGTGTTTCGGGTTTCCGGGGGAACGTAGAGACGAACCTCGGCCAGCAACACGAGCAAGCAGATGAGGGAGTGAGCCATGCACGACTCCGCCCGCCGAGCCCAGTCCCTCACGGTGCCGCGCCCCTCGCCCGCAGGAGATGGGGCCGGCCGCAGGCCATTGCCTCCCGCCCGGGTGAGCGCGTCGTACACAGCGGACGGATCTCGCGTCCGGGTGACGGTCACCGGTGAACTCGACCGCGACGCCGGCACCTGGCTCGGGCACGACCTGCACGAAGCACTGGCCGGCTCGGCCGGCGGCCTCGACCTCGACCTGAGCGGGCTCGACTTCTGCGACTGCGCCGGCCTCCGCGTGCTCCAGGAGCTGCGCCGGTGCGCCCTCGCCCTGGGCAGAACCGTGGTCGTCCGGGCCGGCAGCCCCGCCTTCGACAGGCTGCTCCATCTCCTCGGAGCCCAGGAGCTGTTCATGCCTCCCGGCCCGGAACACATGGTCCCCGTCGACGGCGGCTGCCCCTGACCGGCCCTCGAACCCGTACGCCCGCCCGTACATGAGGCCGGGACGAGGCCCGGATCTTTGTGCTTTCCGCCAGTACGTCGGCCTGCCGGGATGTGGAGAGACTGCCCATCGACGGCCACGGCGTGTCACCGGCGACGGGGGCCGGGCCGCGAACATGACCGAGCGACGGGGAGGACAGCACGGTGAGCGCGCAGCAGTACGACGAGATCGGTGAGGCCTACGAGGGCTTCAAAGCCCTGCCGTTGGAGCAGTACGCGGTGGTGCCCAGCTTCCTCGGCATGGTCGGGGACGTGCACGGCAGATCCGTCCTCGACCTGGCCTGCGGCACCGGCTTCTACAGCAGGGAGTTCAGGCGGCGCGGTGCCACGGAGGTGCTGGGGATCGACATCTCCGGTGAAATGATCGCCGTGGCACAGCAGTTGGAGGAGCGCGATCCACTGGGGGTGCGCTACGAGGTGGGCGACGTCGCCGAACTGCGTGCACTCGAGCAGCGGTTCGACGTCGTCCTCGCGGTCCAGCTGTTCAACTACGCCGCGGACATCGCCACGACGGAGCGGATGTGCCGCAACGCGCATCGCAGCCTGAAGCCCGGCGGCGAGCTCTTCGCGCTCAACCAGTCGCCCGACTTCCGCTTCGACGGGCCGCCGCCGGACAAGTACGGCTTCCGCAGCGAGCTCACCGGTGAGGAGGCCGAGACCGGACCGCAGGTGCGGACCACGGCGCTGCTCGACCCGCCGGTCTCCTTCCTCGCCAACCGGCCGCGCCGCGAGGTCTACGAGAAGTCCCTGCAGGCGGCCGGATTCACCGAGGTGACCTGGGTCCCCCTGACGGTGTCCGACGCCGGCGTGCGCACGTTCGGCGCGGACCACTGGGCGGACTTCCATGCCAACCCGCCGCTGGAGATGCTGCGCTGCCGCGCCTGACGCCCCCCACCGGACAAGCCGGCGGCCCGACCCCTGGAATGCGCGCACAGGGGCCGGGCCGCCGGCCGTCGGTCCCTCACCCCCCGGTCGCGGCTTGGCCCGGGGACGTCCTCGTGCCCGCCGAACGAGGTCTTCGCATGGAACGGGTCTCCCAGGGGACTGGGACCGGACGTCCCGACCGGAGGAGGTCGCGTGTTCGAGGGCTTCACACTGACGCGCTGCGCGGGCGACGGGGCTCGGCTGCGGGTTCGTCACGGCGGCAGCGGTCCCGCCGTGCTGCTTCTGCACGGCCATCCGCGCACCCATGCGACGTGGCATCGCGTCGCTCCCCTGCTGGCCTCGGCCGGGTACACGGTCGTCTGCCCGGACCTGCGCGGGTACGGCCGGTCCGACAAGCCGCCGACCGACGAGCGGCACCGCCCCTACTCCAAACGCGCCATGGCGGGCGACTGCCTGGCCGTGATGCGCCGCCTCGGGCACGAACGGTTCGCCGTCGTCGGACACGACCGGGGCGCCTACGTGGCCACTCGGCTCGCCCTGGATCACCCCGAGGCGGTGTCCGCCGTCACCGTGCTGGACGCCGTCCCCATCGGCGAGGCCCTGCGGCGTTGTGACGCGGTGTTCGCCGCGAGCTGGTGGCACTGGTTCTTCCTCGGGCAGACCGACAAGCCCGCCGAACGCGTCATCGACGCCGATCCCGACGCCTGGTACCGGGCCACGGCCGAGCAGATGGGCGCCGAGGCGTACGAGGACTACCGGCGCGCGATCCACGACCCCGCCACCGTGCACGCCATGTGCGAGGACTACCGGGCCGGTCTCGGTGTCGACCGGGAACACGACGACGCGGACCGGGCGGCCGGGCGCCGCATCGGCTGCCCGTTGCAGGTGCTGTGGGCCGGCCGTGACGACATGGCCCGCCTGTACGGCGATGTGCTGGACGTCTGGCGGGACTGGGCGGGCGACCGGCTGGAGGGTGCGCCCATCGACTCCGGTCATCACCTCGCGGAGGAGGCGCCCGAGGCACTCGTCACTGCTCTGCGCGCGTTCTGGCGGGCCTGAGCGTCGCCGGCGCGCGAGAGCACCGCCCCCCTCTCGGTACGGCGGAAAGTGCGGTGAAACATTCTGGCGGGTCCGGCGCGTCAATGGATCAGGAACACCGCACGGGACCGGCGAGGCCGAGGGGGGCGCATGAGGTGGGGCCGCAGCAGCGGGCGCGACGGACGCGAGGGGTACGCGGAGTTCGCGGCGGCGCGGGCCGGGCATCTGTACCGGTCCGCCTGCCTGCTCACCGGTGGTGACACCCACCTCGCCGAGGACCTCGTCCAGGAGGCTCTGGGCCGGGTGTACCTGCGATGGGACCGGGTCTCGCAGGCGGACAACCCGGCCGCCTACGCCCAGACGGTGCTCACCCGCGGCTTCCTCACCCACCAGCGCCGCCACAGCACGCGCAGGGAACGCGCGACCGACGTGCTTCCCGAGGTCTGCGGACCGGACGCGGCGGGTGAGGCGTCCCTGCGGCTGACCCTGCTGGCGGCGCTCGGGCAGCTGTCCGCGAAGGACCGCGCCGTGGTCATCCTGCGGTACTGGGAGGACCGGAGCATCGAGGAGGCGGCCGCCGCGATGAACACCACTCCGGCCGCCGTGCGCACGCGCTGCGTCCGCGCCCTCGCCCGGCTGCGCGCGCTGCTGGGCGACGCCCTCGGCGAGTACGTCAGCCCCTGACCCGTTCCGACCGCACAGCTCTGACCGACCAGCCATCCGTGAAAGGGCGGTTCGCCATGCCCACTGCAGACCACGACCACTTCGAGGAACGGTTCGCCGACGCCCTGCGGGACGCCGGCACGACCTTCGGTACCGACCGGCAGGACCTGGCCGCCCGCGGTGCGGCGCACGGCCGGCGGCTGCGGGTACGGCGACGGGCCGCCGTGGCGGGCGGTGTCGCCGGCGTCGCCCTCGTCGGGCTCGGCGGGGCACTCGTCCTCCCCGGCGGGCCAGGGGACCACACCGGCCTCCGGCAGTCCGCGGCGGGCGACCCCGCGGCACGGACCTCCACCGCCTCCTCCGGGACCGCGGCCCCCGCTGTCTCCGGCGAGAAGCTCGTCCGCACGCTCGAAAAGCTGGTGCCCGAGGGGCGGTTCAGCGACGCGGAGGGGCACGGCACGGACGACTCGCCCGCCGCCCGGGCCCTCTACGACGACGGCCGGGGCAAGGCCGCCGTCGCCGTGGCTCTCGGGCGCGTCCCCGCCGGGAGCCAGGAGGCGCAGCAGGCCACCCGGTGCCCCGACAAGGTGTTCATCGCCTACGACGCCTGCACCGGCACCAAGCTGTCCGACGGCTCCGCCCTGATGATCCTCAAGGGCTACGAGTACCCGAACCGCCGCAGCGGCACGAAGCTGTGGACCGCCGACCTGGTGACACCGGCGGGGCAGCACGTCTCCGTGCAGGAGTGGAACGCCGCCGCCGAGAAGGACTCGCCCGTCACCCGGGACGAACCTCCGCTGTCCGCCGCCCGGTTGAAGCGTCTCATCACGGCGCACGAGTGGCGCGACGCCTTCGACGCCCTTCCCGCCGGCTCCGGCACGACGGCCGCGCCGAGCAGCGCGCCGGGCACGGGGCACGGATCGGTCCCCGCGACGCTGGTCCGCCTGGTGCCCCACGGGCTGCGGGTCGTCTCCAGGAGCCGGGACGACGATCCCGGGTTCGGGTACGTCGTCGTCGACGACGGCCGGGGGGCCGGCCTGGTGCAGATCAACGTCCAGCCCGACATGCGGGACGTCGAGGACCAGTTGTTCGGGCCGGGGACGAAGACGCTGCCCGACGGCACCAAGGTCGTCCGGCGCGAGTCGTCCGGTGAGAAGGGCGTGTCCGGGATCGTCATGTGGACCGTGGACACCATCCGGCCCGACGGCCGCCGTGTGGTGATCAGCGCCTTCAACTCCGGTGCGCAGAACACGCCCGCCACCCGCAGCGCGCCGGCCCTGACCATGGCGCAGCTGGAGAGGATCGCCACCGATCCGGCGTGGCTGAAGCTGGGCTGACCGTCCCTGCCGTCCTGGTCGCGATGCCCGCCGTCCGTCCCGCTTCCTACCGTCGGATGAGTCCGAGTTCGGTGGCGGTGGCGACGGCGGCGGTGCGGGAGTCGACGCCGAGCTTGGCGTAGGCGCGGGCCAGGTGCGACTTGACGGTGCCTTCGGTGAGGTGGAGTCGGTTGCCGATGGCCTGGTTGGACAGGCCCTCGGCGACCAGCGCCAGCACCTCGGTCTCGCGCCGGGTCAGGGCGGTGCCGGGCGTACGCAGCCGGTTCATCAGCCGGTCCGCGACGGTGGGTGCCAGCGTGGTCCGGCCCGCCGCGGCGGTGCGTACGGCGGCGGCCAGGTCCTCGGGCGCCGCGTCTTTGAGGAGGTAGCCGGTGGCCCCGGCCTCGATGGCGGGCAGCGTGTCGGCGTCGGTGTCGTAGGTGGTGACGATCAGCACGCGGGGGGCTCGGGGACGGGCGGTGATGGCGGCGGTGGCCTCGGCGCCGTTCATGCCCTTGCCGAACTGGAGGTCCATGAGGACGACGTCGATGTCCCCCTGGGCGGCCCGGGCGACGGCGTCCTCGGCGGTGGCGGCCTCGGCCACGACGTCGATGCCGGGCTCGGTCTCCAGGACGGCGCGCAGCCCTGCCCGTACGACGGGGTGGTCGTCCGCCAGGAGCAGGCGGATGGGGGTGTCGGTCACGAACGGGCCTCGGGTGTGGTGTCGGCGGTGGACCGGAGGGGCAGCCGGGCGGCGAGGGCGGTGCCGTGGCCGGGGGCGGACTCGACGGTGAGGGCGCCGCCCAGGGCGTGCACGCGAGCGCGCATGGCGGCCAGCCCGAACCCGCCGGCCTCGGGGTCCGGAGCGGGCAGGTCGTCGGGGTCGAAGCCGCGTCCGTCGTCGACGACGTCCACGGTGACCGTGCCGTCGAGGTAGCCGAGGGTGATCTCGGCGGTGGTGGCGTCGGCGTGCTGGACGGTGTTGGCGAGGGCTGACTGGGCGACGCGCAGGAGCGTGACCTCGTGCGCGGTCGACAGTGGTACGGGCTCTCCCGTGAGGTGGAAGCGCGCGGTGAGCCGGTGGCGGGTGCTGGTGGTGGCGCACAGGCGTTCCAGGGCGCCGGCCAGGGTGGTGCCCTCCAGGGCGGGCGGGGTCAGGGCGGCGACGAAGCGGCGCGCCTCGGCGAGGTTGTCGACGGCGGTGTGGCGGGCCTGGACGACGTGGCGGACGGCGTTCTCCGGGGCGCCGGGCAGGGCCCGTTCGGCGGCACGCAGGAGCAGTTGGATGCTGGAGAGGCCCTGGGCGAGGGTGTCGTGGATCTCGCGGGCCAGGCGCTCGCGTTCGGCCAGCACGCCGGCGGTGTGCTGGGCGGCGGCCAGATCTGCGCGGGTGGCGGTGAGCTCCTCGATCAGGCGCTGCCGGTGCTCACTCTCCCGGTACAGGGCCTGGTATCCCCACACCACCGCGACGGCCACGGCGGCGCCGAGTGCCGGTCCGATGGCCATGGCCGCGCTGAAGGATCCCTGGTGTGCGGCGAAGCCCGCGACGGCCGCCGCCGCCGTGGCGGCCACGGCGGCCAGGCCGGCGCGGCGGGGCAGCAGGTGGAGCTGGAGGAAGTACAGCGGGAACGCCACCCATACTCCGTCGGCGGACAGGACCAGCAGCACCAGCCACGCGGCGCCCACGGCGGACAGCCACAGTGCGGCGGCCCGCCACGAGCGGCGTGCGCGCAGCAGCACGGTCCCCACCGCGTAGACGAGGCCGCAGGCCGCCGCGGCGGCGACGGTCGCCGCCGGGTGCGGGCCGTGCGAGGTGACGGCCCGGCCGGCGGCCAGGGCGAGCAGGGCGACGACCAGCAGGTGCAGGCACCAGGTCAGGGTCCGGGTGGTGGGCGTCGGGGCGGGAGCGGTGGTGTTCACAGTGCTCCCAGGCTAAGGAATGGCCTGCCCGCCGGGCCTCCATCGAAAGTTACAACCGGTGGGCCGCCTTTCGGTGCGGCAAGTGCCGTCCTGGGGCGGATGCCCGGGAGGGGGGTGGGCGGCGACGGTGGAGACCTACCGTTCCACCGCGTGAAAGAGCAGGTCGAAGCCGTGTTCGTCGCCTGGAGAGATCTGAGGTTCGCCAAGGGGCGCTTCGCCCTGATGGGTACGGTCATCGTGCTCATCACCCTCCTGGTCGGGCTGCTGTCCGGGCTGACCGCCGGACTCGGCCGGCAGAACACCTCCGCGATCACCGGGCTGCCCGCGGACCGGATCGCGTTCGGCGCGCCCGGCGGCGGGCACCTGTCCTACGCCGACTCCACCGTCACCGCGCGGCAGTGGCGGCAGTGGGCGCGAACGCCCGGTGTGCGCAGCGCCGAACCGCTGGGCATCACCACCACCAGGGCGAGCGCCGGGAAGGACCGCAGCGCCGGGGTGTCCGTCTTCGGCGTCCGGCCCGGTTCCCCGCTGGCCCCTGACAGCGACAGGATCGACGACCGTACGGCGGTCCTGTCGGCCACCGCCGCCGACGACCTCGGCGTCACGGCGGGCGACACCTTCACCCTGGCGGGGCGGAGGGTGAGCGTCGGGGCGGTGAGGGGTGACGCCTTCTTCAGCCACACGCCCGTCATCTGGAGCAGCCTCGGCACGTGGCGGAAGACCGCGCCCCCCGTGGGTCCGGGCGACGCCCCGGCCGCCACCGTCCTCGCCCTGCGCACCGGCTCCGGCGCCGACCTGAAGGCCGCCGACAGGGCGATCGGCACGACCTCGGTCCCCAGGGGCGACTCGCTGTCGGCGATCGGCTCCTACAGCTCGGAGAACGGCTCGCTGCAGCTGATGCGCGGCTTCCTGTTCGCCATCTCCGCCCTGGTCATCGGTGCCTTCTTCACCGTGTGGACCATCCAGCGCAGCGGTGACGTCGCCGTGCTGAAGGCCTTGGGCGCCTCCACCGCAGGCCTGCTCGGGGACGCGCTCGGCCAGGCCGTCGTGCTGCTGGCGGGCGGCACGGTGATCGGCACCGGCATCGCGGTCGGCGTGGGGGCCCTCGTCAGCGGTTCGGCGGTGCCGTTCGTGCTCAGCCCCGGCACCGTCCTGGTCCCGGCCGCCGTGATGATCGCGCTCGGTGCGCTGGGAGCGGCCCTGTCCATCCGCCGCATCACCTCCGTCGACCCGCTGACCGCCCTGGGGAACGCCCGATGAGCCTGCACCTGACCGACATCACCCTGACCTACCCCGACGGCGCTTCCCGTCTGACCGCGCTCGACCATGTCACCCTTGACGTGCCCAAGGGCAGCCTGACCGCGGTCGTCGGCCCCTCCGGCTCCGGCAAGTCCAGCCTCCTCGCGGTGGCCGCCACGCTCGTCACCGCCGACGCCGGCACCGTCACCGTCGACGGCACGTCCACGACCGGCATGACCCGCGGCGAGCTGAGCGACCTGCGACGCCGCGCCATCGGCATCGTCTTCCAGCAGCCCAACCTGCTGCCCGCGCTCACCGCCGTCGAACAGCTCCAGGTCATGGCCCGGATCGACGGCCGCAAGCCGCGTACCGCCCGAGGCCGGGCCATGGAACTGCTGGACGCCGTCGGCCTCGCCGACCAGGCCGGCCGACGGCCCCACCAACTCTCCGGCGGCCAGCGCCAGCGCGTCAACATCGCCCGCGCACTGATGAACGACCCCACCGTGCTGCTGGTCGACGAACCCACCAGTGCCCTCGACCACGAGCGCGGTGCCGCCGTCATCGACCTGATCACCCGCCTCACGCGTCAGCGGGCCACCGCGACCGTGCTGGTCACCCACGACCGCACCCAGCTCACCGCAGCCGACCGGGTCGCGGAGGTCCACGACGGTCGTCTGCGCGTGCCCGTCCGCCGGCCGAGCGGTGACTCCCGCCCCGCCGGCTGACGGCTCCGTTCCGATCGCCTCTAGCACTCCCGCGGTGCGCGGACTTCGCCCGTGCCGAGGGCGATCACGGCCCGGGGCCGCATGGGCTCGTCGCCACGCCGGGACAGCAGGACGATCTCTGCGACCACCGCCGACAGCGTGCCGAGCCGGACGGCGCACTCGGCGGCCAGGTCCTTCGGATCCCGGGTGCGGCCGAGGGAGAGATGCGGGGTGAAGCGGCCGCCCCGCCCGTGGCAGAGCGGGAACCGCAGCTCCAGTTCCCGGTGGAGGCGGGCCCACGGCGCCGGGTCGGCCGCGGCCGGATCGAGCCACACCGTCGCGGAGTGCCGGTGCCGGAAGTACCGCACCCCGGTCAGGCGCGCCGGGAACGCCGCGCACCGGGCCGCGCCCGCGGACAACACGGGCACCGCCCGGGCGAACTCCTCCTCGGGTACGAAGCCGAACAGCACGTTCACGTGCGGCGGCCATCGCCGTACCTGCGGATCGTGTTCCCAGCGGATGTCCTGGATCACCGGCCAGAGCTCCGGGGGCGGCATCCAGGCCACCGCCGTCCGGGGTGTCGGCGTCACCTCCAGCGCTTCGACCGGCTCGCCCATGTGCGCAATTCCGTCCACTAGGCCATGGTGTCCGGCTGGCAGCGCGGGCACCACACCGTGCCGCGGCCTGCCAGACGGCAGCGGCGCAGATGAGTGCCGCAGCGGGGGCAGAGCGGATCGGGATCGTCACGGTGGCCGGTGAGCCAGGAGTCGCGCGGGGGGACGCGCCCTGCGGGCACCGCGGAGCGCAGCGTGCGCCGCATGTGGGTGTACAGGCGCCAGCGCTCGGCCTCCGTCAGGTCCGCGGCCCGGATGCTCGGGCGCAGCCCGGCACGCCACAGGATCTCGTCGGCGAGGAGGTTGCCGAGACCGGCCAGGACGGACTGGTCGGTCAGCGTGGTCTTGACGTGACCGCGGCGCGCGGAGAGCGCGTCCTCGAAGTCCGCGCGGGACACGGCCAGCGCGTCGGGGCCCTGCCGGCCCAGGAGGCGGGCGATGTCGGCGTCGTCGTGGGCCAGCCACAGACCCTGGAGTTTGCGCTGGTCGCGGTAGCGGAGCTGGCGGTCGCCGCTCAGGGCGAACAGGACGCGGTCGTGGGTGTCGACCGCGTCGTCGGGGCGGGCGCACAGCAGGCGGCCGGTCATGCCGAAGTGCAGGAGCAGGGTGGGGCCGCCGGTGTGGGCGAGCAGCCACTTGCCGCGCCGCTCCGGCTCGGTGAACCGCCGGCCCTCCAGCGCGTCCCGCAGCCGCTGGGTGCTCACGTCGTGCAGGACGCCGGTGTCGCGCACCTCGACGCGGCGGATGGTCCGGCCCTTGGCACAGGAGACGAGGACCTCGCGGAAGCCTTCGACGTCCGGCAGCTCGGGCATGGCTCGCCTCCCGTCGCGTGGCTGGTGTCTGCTGCCGACCACGTTCCTCCGTGCCGCGCGGTCCTGCGCGCCGGTGAGGCGGGAGGGGGCCGGACGGCGGTCCTGTCACACCGGTCCGGCCGTCGTGCCGATGGCGGAGAGGAGGCGGGCGCAACGGGCGGTCATGTCCTGTGCGCCGAGCTGGGGGTGGGAGATCCACCAGCCGATGAGTGCGCTGACGGTGCCCGTCCACACATGCTTGAGCGCGTCCGCGTCCAGGGGGTCGTGGTTGCCCTGGTCCCCCAGCAGGGCGGCCGTACCCGAGGCGGCGAGTTCGTCGATCGCCTCACGGTGGCGGCGGGCGGCGTGCCACGGTTCGGAGTCCGCTTGCAGGGTTCGGTCGTACAGCACGAACCAGGCGTGCCGCTGGTCCTCCAGCGCCCGGAAGAGGGCGGCGAGGACCGTGTGCGCCAGCTCGTCCTTCGGCGGGCGCGCCGCCATGGCCTGTTCGACCGCCGCGAGCAGGCGAGGGCCGACGCGGTCGACGCAGGCCGCGTACAGGCCGTCCTTGGAGCCGAAGTAGGTGTAGAGCATCGGCTTGGTGACGCCGACGTGCCGGGCGATGTCGGCCATGGACGCCGCCGCGTGGCCGCGCCTGCCGAACTCCTCCATGGCCGCGGCGATGATCTGCTGCTCCCGGCGGGCGCGGGGGACGCCCTTGGTGCCGGCCGGTCTTGCCGTCGTCATGAGAAGACTATACGTTGCGGTAACTTACCAAGCGGTAAATTACCGAGAGGTCACATCGCATGACCGACAGCACCGCCCTGAGCCCTGCCGCCTCCGCCCCCGCCCCCGCCCGTTCCTGGTGGGGCTGGGGCACCGTGGACCAGGCACTGTCCGACGCCGAGTGCACGGAACTCGGCAAGCTGATCCCCGGCGCGGCCGAGGCCCCGCTGCCCGTCCCCGAGGTCAGCACTCTCGCGCTGCCGGCCGTCCGCGTCCGGCCGCCCGCCGCCCTCGCCCCGCTGATGTCGGCCGCTCCGCACGACCGGGCCTCGCACACCTACGGCAAGGCGTACCGGGACGTACTGCGGGCCCTCGCGGGCGACGTCGGCGCGGCCCCGGACCACGTCGCCCGCCCACGGACCGAGCGGCACGTGACCGACGTCCTCGACTGGGCGGCGGAGGCCGGCGTGGCCGTCGTGCCGTACGGGGCGGGCAGTTCGGTCGTCGGCGGGGTCGAGTACCGCGACGGTTCGCGCCGGGGCGTGGTGTCCCTGGACCTGTCCGCCCTGGACCGGGTGCTGGAGATCGACCGGGTCAGCCGGGCCGCGCGCATCCAGGCCGGTGCACTGGGCCCCGGCCTGGAGGCCCAGCTGCGTCCGCACGGGCTGACCCTGCGTCACTTCCCGCAGAGCTTCGAGTTCTCCACGCTGGGCGGCTGGCTCGCGACCCGGGCCGGCGGCCACTACGCCACGCTGTTCACCCACATCGACGATCTCGTGGAGTCCCTGCGGGTGGTGACGCCCGTCGGGGTCAACGAGTCGCTGCGCCTGCCCGGTTCGGGTGCGGGCCCCTCCCCCGACCGGCTCTTCCTGGGCTCGGAGGGAACGCTCGGTGTCATCACCGAGGCGTGGATGCGGCTGCAGGAACGCCCGCGCCACAAGGCGTCCGCCACGGTGCTCTTCGACGACGTCCACACCGCCATGGACGCCGTGCGCGCCGTCGCGCAGTCGGGACTGCACCCGGCCAACTGCCGGCTGCTGGACCCCGGGGAGGCCGCGCTGGCGGGGGTCGCGCGGGGCGGTGAGAGCGTGCTCGTCCTCGGTGTGGAGTCGGCGCACGCGCCGGTCGACGGCCGGCTGGCCGAGCTGATCACCCTGGCCCGCGACCACGGCGGCAGCCCCGCGCCCGCGGAATCCGGCGGCGGGGACACCGCCGCACGGACCTGGCGCTCGGCATTCCTGAGGATGCCCTACCTCCGGGACGCCCTCGCCCGCATGAGCGTGGTCACCGAGACGTTCGAGACCGCCTGCACCTGGGACCGCGCACCGGACCTGTACGCGTCCGTCCGCGACCGGCTCGCCGAGGTCGTGCGCGAGGTGACGGGGGCGCCCGGCACGGTCAACTGCCGCTTCACCCACGTCTACCCGGACGGACCCGCTCCGTACTTCACCGTCATCGCGCCGGGCCGGCGAGGCGCCGAGGTGGCCATGTGGGACGAGATCAAGTCGGCGGCGATGGACCTCCTGCACGACCGGCGCGCGACCGTCACCCATCATCACGCGGTCGGCCGCGACCACCGGCCCGGCTACGACCGCCAGCGCCCCGAGCCCTTCGCACTGGCGCTGCGCGCGGCGAAGCGGGCGCTGGACCCCGCCGGGATCCTGAACCCGGGTGTGCTCATCGATCCGGCGACGGACGACTGACGCGGTCCGGCCTCAACCACCGGCCTCCACCAGGTCGTTCGCGCTGAAGGTACGGCGGTAGGAGGCGGGCGAGACCCCGAAGGCCGTCCTCATGTGCGCGCGCAGGGAGTTCGCGGAGCCGAAGCCGGCCCGGTGCGCGACCAGGTCGATGGACAGGTCCGTCGTCTCCAGCAACTGCTTGGCCAGCTCCAGGCGTTGGGCGGTGAGCCACTGCACCGGGGTCATGCCGACCTCGTCGCGGAATCTGCGGGTGAAGGAGCGCAGGCTCATCCGGGCGTGCTCGGCGAGCCGGGCGAGGGTGAGCGGCTCGCCGAGGTGCTCCAGGGCCCAGGCGCGGGTCGCGGTCGTGCTGGCGACGGTGGGTTCGGGGACCGGGCGGTCGATGTACTGGGCCTGCCCGCCGTCCCGCCAGGGCGGTACGACGCACATGCGGGCGGCCCGGTTCGCGGCGGCGGCTCCGTGGTCCCGGCGGATCATGTGCAGGCACAGGTCGACGCCCGCGGCCACCCCCGCGGAGGTCAGCACGTCGCCGTCGTCGACGAAGAGGACTTCCTCGTCGACCTTGACCTTGGGGTAGGCCCGGCGGAACTCCGGGGCCAGGTTCCAGTGGGTGGTGGCCGGGCGGCCGTCGAGCAGTCCGGCCGCGGCGAGGACGTAGGACCCGGTGCAGATGGACACCAGCCGGGTGCCCGGCCGGATGCCGGCGATGGCCGCGGTGACCTCGGGGGGCAGCGGGCCGCCCTGCCCCAGCTCGGGCATGGCGTGCGTGGGCGGGACGATCACGGTGTCCGCCGCGGCCAGCGCCTCGGGGCCCGCCGCGGGCTGGACGGTGAAGCCGGCGTCGCTGAGCACGGGGGCGCCGTCGGCGGTGCAGACGGTGACGTCGTAGAGCGGGCGGCCCTCGGCGTCCGCCACGCTGCCGAAGACGCGCGAGGGGATGCCGAGCTCGAACGGCGGGACCCCCGGCAGGGCGAGGACGGCGACCCGGTGCCGCGGGGGCGCTCCCTCCGTCCGGTCCCGCTCGCTCTCCGGCGTCGTCCACTGCGTTGGGTCCATGGCCAGATCCTGTCACATAGTGGCCGGACGGCCAACACCACGGCGGTCCGGGGTGCCGGATCGTGGACTGCGTCGCGCCGGGGACCTCCCGGTGCCGGACCGATCGAGACGAAGGACGAGGAACAGAGCATGCGTGCGGTGGTCGTGGAGCAGTGGGGCGGAGCCGAGAACCTGGTCGAGCGCGAGGTCGCGCGCCCGGAGCCGGGGCTGAACGAGGTCCTGGTCCGGGTACACGCGGCCGGTGTGAACCCGGTGGACTGGAAGACCCGCGCGAGCGGGGCCCTCGTCGAGTGGGGTGCCGTGCCGGCGGTCGGCTGGGACGTGTCCGGCACGGTCGAGGCCGTCGGCCCCGGCGTCGGCATGTTCCGCCCCGGTGACGAGGTCTTCGGAATGCCGCTGTTCCCGCGCCAGGCGGGCGCGTACGCCGAGTACGTGGTGGCGCCGGCCCGGCACCTCGCCCCCAAGCCGGCGGGTCTGACGCACGTGGAGGCGGCGGCACTGCCGCTCGCCGCGCTGACCGCCTGGCAGGCCCTCGTGGACACCGCCGACGTGCGTCCCGGCGAGCGGGTGCTGGTGCACGCGGCGGCCGGCGGCGTCGGCCACCTCGCCGTGCAGATCGCCAAGGCACGCGGTGCGTACGTCATCGGTACGGCCAGCGCGGGCAAGCACGACCTGGTGCGCGAGCTGGGCGCGGACGAGGTGGTCGACTACCGCGCGGTGCGGTTCGAGGACGTCGTGAGCGACGTCGACGTGGTGCTGGACGGGCTCGGCGGAGAGACGGCCGAGCGCTCCCTGAAGGTGCTGCGGACCGGCGGCCGGCTGGTCACCCTGCCCGGCCCGGACGACGTTCCCGCCGCCCAGGACGGGGTGCGGGCGGTGTGGATGCTGGTGGAGCCCGACCACCTGGGGCTGCGCGAGATCACCGCCCTGGTGGAGCGGGGCGCGCTGAAGCCGGTGGTCGACGCGGTCGTGCCGCTGGCCGAGGCCGCGAAGGCGCACGAGATCGGCGAACAGGGCCGCACCACCGGCAAGATCGTCCTGACGGTGGCCTGAGCCGCACCGGCGATCAGCCCCTGCCCCGTCAGGGGCTGTCGGTGCGCGTCGCGGCGAGGGCCAGGGTGGCGTAACGCATCGTGAAGCCGCCTCCCGCGGCGTCGATCGCCGCGCCGACGCCCGCCAGCACCTCCTCCAGCTCGGCCCGCGGGAGCCGGGTGAAGGCGCCCTGGGTGGGCAGCTGGTCCAGCCACTCGTCCCGGGTGTAGGAGTGCTCCCAGTCGAATCGCCACCGCTCGGGCTCGGTGAACGCACCCGTCTCCCGTATCCCGCCGGCCGCCTTGGCCAGGAACGGCGCGTACCCGTCCACGGCGGACGCCGCCCCCTGGCGGGCGGCCAGCGAGCCGGGCAGCACCCTGCGGTAGACCTCGGCGAAGGCCTCCGTCAGCTCGGGCAGGGGCTGGCCCGCGTTCCAGAACAGGGCCAGCAGGCCGCGAGGGCGCAGCACCTCGGCCGCCTTGGCGGCGCCGGCGACCGGGTCCACCCAGTGCCAGGTCTGTCCGGAGACGACGGCGCCGAACGTCCGCCCGGCCGGGTCCCAGACCTCGAACGAGGCGACTTCGGCGTCGAGTCCGCGCCGGCGCGCCAGGTCGGCCATCCGGGCGTCGACGTCGACGCCCAGCACCCGGCAGCCGGCCGCTTCGAACTGCCGGGCCACGATGCCCGTGCCGCAGCCGACGTCGAGGACGTCCGGCCCGGCGCCGGCGGCGACGATCCGGTCCACCATCGCCCGGGGGTAGCGGGGCCGAGTCCGGTCGTAGCGTTCGGCGTCCGAGCCGAACGACTCCGCCACCCGACGGTTCTCATGGGACGCGTGTACGGGACGAGGAGATCGCTCCGGCGGTAAAGTGGGCATGCGCCCACTATGAGTGGGCAAGTGCCCACTCGTCAATCGAAGCGGGCCGATCCGACGGAGCGAGGGAGACGGCCGGTGCCCACGGGAGTAGCCATCCGCGGTGTGCGCGACCAACTCTTCGACGCGGCCGAGCGCGTCCTGCTCCGCGACGGACCGAGCGCGCTGACCAGCCGGGCGGTCACCACGGAGGCGGGTTGCGCCAAGGGCGTCCTGCACCGGCACTTCGCCGACTTCGACGCCTTCCTCGCCGAGCTGGTGCTGGACCGCATCGCCCGGTTCGACGGCCACGCCGCCGCCCTGCGCGGCGCCGCCGGAACCGGCGCCGTCACGGACAACCTCACCCGGACACTGACGGACCTGTTCGGGCCTGTCGCGGTGGCGATCGTCAGCCTGGTCACCTCCCGGGACGGCCTGCGCGCCCGGCTGCGCGCGGCCAGACCCACCGGCGTCCCCGTCCTGAGCGACGCCGCGACCGCGCTCACCTCCTACCTCACCGCCGAGCGTGAACTCGGCCGGATCACCGCGGACGCCGACGTCGACACGCTCGCTCCGACGCTGATCGGGGCCGTACACATGCTGTTCGCCGACCGGCTGGGCACCCCGCCGGACTCCGGGGCCGTCCGCCGGGTCGTTGCCGCGGTGGTGGCGGGCGCCGAGCGATAGCCCCGGCGCGAGCCGGGGCTGAGTACCCGTACTCATGCACCCGTCGCGCCCCCGCGGGCAATGTGGCGGGCATGAACCTGCCCATCGCCCCGCCGGCCTTCGACGCCACCACCGGCCCCCGGTCCCGCCACCGCGCCGACCGGGGCGCCGACATCGGAGCCGGGTGCGCTCTGGTGCTCCTGGAACTCATCGCCCTGGTGGTCGTCTTCGGGCTCTGGGCCCTGTCCGGCTTCACCCTCGACCCCGCCGGGACCGCACGCACCGACTCACTGTGGAACTACCTCACCGCCGCCGGCGGCATCGGACTCCTCGCCCTCGTCGCGGCCGCGATCGCCGCACGGGCCGGGGCCGTCGTGACGGTCGTCGCCCAGGCCACGATGGCGGCCCTGATCTGCGTCATCGTCGTCGCCGGGGCCGCCGCTCAGTCACACCAGGACCGGTGGTGCCGTGACATGCCGGCGGCGGCGGGGTGCGAGGGCCACGGCTAGGGCCGGTCGGGGCCGGCTTCGAGCGGGGAACCCTCCGCATCCGAGCCGCCGGGAAGGGCGAGGGAACGGCTCTCCTCCACGATGCGGTAACCGGCGCTCGTGTACAGGTTCATCGCCACCTCGTTGCCGCCCCACACCGTGAACATCAGCGTGGAGTCGCCGCCCGCGAGCGTGGCCTGTTCGCCGGCCACCATCGCGGCCCGCCCGTACCCCTTGCCGCGGTGCTGGTCGTGGATGAACAGCGAGTAGCCGTAGGTGACACCCGGCAGGTACCCGTGCTGCAGCCAGCCGGTGCCGATCTCCTCGCCCGCCGCCTCCAGCACCAGCAGCGTGGTGTCGGGCGTCGCCAGGCCCTCCGGGAGCAGCTCCGCGAAGTCGCGGTCGGACTTGCGTTCGGCGTCCTCGGGGCTCATGGTTCCCGAGCGGACGATGTCGACGACGTAGGAGGCCTTCTCCCCGGCGAACCACTCCGGATACTCGGCCGCCGTCATCGGCCGTGCGGTGACGCCGTCGACCGGTTCCGGCGGGGAGCCGACGTACCGCATCCTGAGCTGCCCCTGGACGCTGTATCCGGCGAAGAGTTCACCGGCCGGCTCGGTCAGCCGTATGTGCAGTCGTCGTGCGCCGCGCCGCGCGGACCATGCCTCCGCCCACTCCCGCGCGGCCTGCTCGTGCCCCTGCCCGGCGTGCGCGTCGTCGACGTGGAGGTCGCCGATGCGCCCCGCGGGCGCTCCGTTGTCGTCGGTCATGGCCACGGCGACGTATCCCACGCGGGTCGCACCGTCCGTGATCTCGGCGACGGTCCAGTCGTCGATGCCGAACCGTGCTTTGCCGATCATGCGTTCCGTTGCGGCGTCGCCGAGCCCGGCCGCCGCGTACGCGGCGCGCTGTCGCTTCTCGAGGTCGCTGCGCCATTCCGTGGTGTCATCAAGGATGCTGAATTCCGTCACTTGATCAACGTAACCGCGTTGTCGGTCCCTGTGGGCTGGGACGTGGAGTTCCTCATGGCTGTACGACCAACCGCGCATCGCCGTCTGCTCCGAGCGCTGCGACCTGGTCCGCCACGGCCCGCTGGACTGGACGGAGGTCGGTGACCGCCCCGCGCCCGGGGAAGAAAGGGAACCGTGAGCCTCCACCGCCCTGGGCCGGCTGCGCCGCTACGCCCCGCGCCCGTGACTTCGTGACCGTGAAGGGAAGGGACGGCACCGTGGACGCTGAACTGATCAACTCCGACGCCTGGACCACGTACGGGGCGCACCATCTGTCCAGAGGCACCGAGGTCCCCGAAGTGGACCGTCTCAGCTGGGGGTTCTGGCCCGGCGGGCCCGGCGCGGAGGTCCTCGGCGACGTGACGGGCCGGCGCGCCGCGGATCTCGGATCGGGCCTGGGCAGGTACGCCGCCCACATGGTCCGCGCCCACGGCGCCGTCGTCGACGCCGTCGAGGCCTCTCCCACTCAGCACCGGCGCGCCGTCGCCCGCTACGGCCGGCTGCCGGGGCTGAACCTGGTCCTGGCGGACGCCGTCGATCATCTGCGGCAGGCGCGGCGGGAACCGTACGACGTGATCTACTCGGTCCACGGCTTCGCGTACATGGACCCGCGACGGCTGCTGCCCGCGGTCGCCGGAGCGCTCGTGCCCGGAGGGCGTCTCGCGTTCTCCGTGCTGCACACCAACTCCCATGGCCGCGGGCCCTCGGACACGGTCGTCGCCCGCCCGGAGATCCTGCACCTGGCCGGCGGCGGGCAGCTCACGGTGCGGATGTGGCTGCCGACGCCCGAGCTCTGGGCGGACCTGCTGGAGCAGCACGGACTCACCGTCGAGCGGATCGAGACTCTGGACGCGCCGGAGGACGCAAACCCGGTCTCCTGCCGCCTCTTCCAGGCCCGCCGGCGCACCCGGGTCACCAGCCGCCCCCGTACCAGCGCTCCTCCCCCGCCCCATACCGCCCTCGGCGTCGGAGCGATCCTGCACGGGCCCCGCGGCCTGCTGCTGGGCCGGCACCGGCGCGGCACCTGGGAGTTGCCGGGAGGGACGGTGGAGCCCGGGGAGTCCCTGGCGCACACGGCCGTACGGGAGGTGCGCGAGGAGACCGGCTGCCTCGTGCGGGAGGACGATGTCATGCTGCTCGGCATGCTCCTGGATCACGTCGAGGGGGTCGTACGGGTCACCGTGGCCGCCCTGGTGACGGCCTGGGAGGGTGAGCCGGCCGACCAGCCGGACGAGGTCGTCGGCGACTGGCGCTGGTGGCCGCTGGACCGGCTGCCGAACGGGCTGTTCGTCCCGAGCGCCCAGTGCCTCACCGCCTGGCGTCCCGGGCTGCCGATCAGCCATCCGCCCGCGGAGTGGTATCCGCTGCGGGGCGAGGGGCTCCGCCCGGTGGAGTCGTAGGCGGTGGGGGACGGCGGCTGAGGGTCGGCGGCCCGGTGCGGCCGATAAGGTCGTTCCCGGAAGGACAGGGGCCGGGCACGGGCGGAACACCGGCGGGACGCCGGCGGGGCCACGGACGGACCGGCCGGCGTCGGCGTGTGCGGGAGGCGGAATGCGCGGTATCGGGGTCGCACAGCGGCGGGCGCGGCTTGCGTGGCGGCACCGGCTCACGGCCGAGGCACGGGCGGCGGACCCGGTGGCGGTCGCCGACGGCATGCTGGCGCTGCACGGCACCGACCCGTCGTCGGTGTATCTGTCGGCCTGGGCGCGGATGACCGACGGGTCCGTCGCCGCGGTCGAGCGGGCCCTGTACGACGACCGGACGCTGATCCGGCTGTTGGCCATGCGGCGCACCGTCTTCGTCACCCCGCTCGCCCTGGCGCCGGTCCTGCAGGCGGCCTGCTCGCGGGCGGTGGCGGCCCGGGAGCGCCGCAAGCTGCTGGGGATGCTGGCCGAATCCGGGATCGGCGGCGACGAGGCCGGCGCCGAGCGCTGGCTGAAGGGCGCCGAGGAGGCCGCGGAGCGGGCGCTGGAGGCGCGCGGCGAGGCGACGGCGAGCGAACTGGCGGGAGACGACCCGCGGTTGGCCGCCCAGGTGGTGCTGTCCCGGGGCAAGAGTTACGAGGGGCGGCAGAACGTGGCCAGTCGGCTGCTGTTGCTGATGGCGGCCGAGGGGCGCGCGGTGCGGGGCCGGCCCCGTGGCTCGTGGACCTCGCACCAGTACCGGTGGTCCCCGCTGAGCCGCTGGTGTCCCGAGGGTCTGGCCGAACTGCCCACCGCCGAGGCCGAGTCGGAGCTGGCGCGCCGCTGGCTGTACGCCTTCGGTCCCGCGCCGGCCGAGGATCTGCAGTGGTGGGCCGGCTGGACCAAGACCCAGACGAGGCGGGCCCTGGCCGGGGTGCGCACCGCCGAGGTGGATCTGGACGGCACGGTCGGCCTGGCGCTGGGTGACGACCTGGAGGAGGTGGCCGAGCCCGAGCCGTGGGCGGCCCTGCTGCCGGCGCTGGACCCCACGCCGATGGGCTGGCAGCGGCGCGAGTGGTTCCTCGGCCCGCACGG
>NZ_JBFBBK010000057.1:0-52535 GCF_040682635.1 Streptomyces sp. NPDC051133 | reverse complement strand
AAAAAAACCCACCCCCGGGGGGCCCACCCCCCCCCCCACCCCCCGCCGGGGGGGCCCCCCGGGGGGGGGCCCCCCCCCCCCCGCGCCCCCCGGCACCGGTGCGCTCCGGGGGGAGTGGCGGTCAGGCGGAGACCGTGCAGTCGAACGCGTGCAGATAGGGGTTGACCGGCCGGATCTCACCGACGGTCAGGCCCGCGTCGGTGAGCCGGCGGACCATGCTGTCGGTGGTGTGCTTGGCCCCGCCGACGTTCAGGAGCAGCAGCAGGTCCATCGCCGTGCTGAACCGCATCGACGGGGTGTCGTCGACGAGGTTCTCGATGACCACGACGCGGGTGCCGGGGCCGCCGGCCTCGACGACGTTGCGCAGCAGCCGGGTGGTGGACTCGTCGTCCCACTCCAGGATGTTCTTGATGACGTAGACGTCGGCCTCGACCGGGACGGCCTCGCGGATGTCGCCGGGCACGATGCGCGCGCGGTCCGCGAGATCGCCGCCCTCGCGCAGCCGCGGCACGGCGTTCTCCACCACCCGCGGCAGGTCGAGCAGGTAGCCCCGCATCGACGGGTACTTGTCCAGCAGGGACGCCACCACGTGCCCCTGTCCGCCGCCGAGGTCCGCGACCGACGAGGCGCCCGACAGGTCCAGCAGCGCGGCGACGTCGCGGGCCGACTGCTCGCTGGACGTCGTCATCGCGCGGTTGAAGACGTCGGCCGACTCCGGGGCGTCCTCGTTCAGGTAGACGAAGAACTCCTTGCCGTAGAGGTCCTCGACGACGTTCCGGCCGCTGCGCACCGCCTGGTCGAGACGCGGCCAGGCGTCCCAGGTCCACGGCTCGGTGCACCACAGGCAGATGTTGCGCAGGCTGTTCGGGTCGTCCTCGCGCAGCAGCCGGGACATCTCGGTGTGGGCGAAGGTGCCGTCGGGGCGCTCGGCGAAGACGCCGTAGCAGGCCAGGGCGCGCATCAGCCGGCGCAGCGGCTTCGGCTCGGTCCGCACCGCGGCGGCCAGCTCCTCCGCGGCCATGGGGACGTCCCCGAGGGCGTCGGCGACGCCCAGCCGGGCGGCGGCGCGGACGGCGGCGGCGCAGGCCGCCCCGAACACGAGCTCTCTCAGCCGCATCGACGGCGGAGGGGAGGGGGGCGCTCCCTGCTCGACGGGAGCCGAGAGCTCGGGGGATGCGGTCATGTGCCGCCTTCCTTCCTTGCGTGGATGGAGCTTTCGCGGGGTGGGGCGTGTGCGGGTGGGGCGTGTGCGGGGGTGGGGCTTTCGCGTGGGGGGTGCGGGTGTCCGCTCAGCACAGCCCCGCGGGCTTCGAGGCCCGGCAGGTGTTGTGGTCGAAGGTGTTGCCGCTCTTGGCGGTCTCCTGGTTCACGAGGTCCGCGGGGGAGTTGGCCGCCAGGCTGTTGCCGGTGACCCGGTTGCGCTCGCCGGACGCCCCCACGAAGCTCTTGAACAGGACGATGCCGCCGGACATCGGGGACTTGCCGGAGTGCCCGGTGACCACGTTCCGCGTCACCAGGGTCTTCTCGACGCCGGTCAGGACGATGCCGGAGCCCTGCAGGAAGGGCAGCCGGTCGGTCTTCGCGCAGTACTTGTTGTTGCGTACGACGCGGTTCTCGCTGACCGTCAGGGCACCCCCCTTCGGCTTGTTCTCGTCGCCGATGACGAACACGCCCGCGCAGTTGCCGGTGAGGTAGTTCCGGGTGACGGAGAGGTTCCGCAGCCGGCGGACGGTGATGCCGATGCGGTTGGCCTCCAGGTCGTTGCCCTCGATCACCGTGCCCCGGGTGTCCCGGGCGCCCTCCTCGGCCTTCACGTTGTTGGCGAGGAACAGGCCGGCGTCACCGCTGCCGCGGGCGACGTTGTGCTGGAAGAGACCGCGGGTGGAGTGCTCCTGGGCGATGCCCCACTGCCCGTTGTCGACGGCCGTGACCCGCCGTACGGTCAGCCGGTCGGTCCCCATCGACCACAGGCCGGTCCGCGGGAAGCCGGACACGGTCAGGTCGGAGACGGTGACGTCCTTCAGGGCCTTGTTCTTCGCCCCGACCACACAGACGCCGTTGCCTCCCTCCGCGCAGCTGACGGAGGCCTTGCGGGCACCGGGCGCGGATTTCTTCGTGGCCGACGCGGTGCTCGCCGCGGCCGCCGCGAGCTGCTTCGCGGTCGGCTTGATCACCGTACCGGGGCCCACGCCGCGCAGGGTCACCTCCGGTGTCTTCACCGTGACGCTCTCGTGGTACGTGCCGGCCAGCACGACCACCGTGTCGCCGGGCCGCGCGGCGTTCACCGCCTTCTGGATCGACTCGCCCGGGTGCACCAGGTGGATCCGGTGGGCGGCCGACGCGGGGCTGGTGGTGAGAAGGGCGCCGAGAAGCGCTGTGCCGCAAGCAAGGTACGTAATTTGGCGTTTTGTCACATTCGGAAGGTTAGGAGCGCATGAGCCGATTACCCGCCGGATACTCCGTTCGGCGGCGTGTCAGGGGGGAGTCCGCGCCCACCGGCGTCCCGGCGCCGCGGCGACGGCCGTCCCGGCTGCTAGCTTCGCGAGCTGTCGAGACGGCCCGGACGCGTTCCGGGGCGAGGGCACGGCGGTGAGCACCGCCGGGAACCGGAGGCGACGGTGACGGGTACGAGCGAGCATCCGGAGGGCCCCGGGGCCCCGCCGGTCGACCGCAGGAGCCTGCTGGCCTCGGCCGCGCTGGCCGCCGCCGCGCCGCTCCCGGCCGCGGCCCCCGCACCCGCCGACGCGCGCCCGCCCGCCGACGCGCGGCCGGCGGGCGGTCCGGCCGGGCCCGGAGACTGCCGATCCGTCGCGCGTCTGCTCGCCGTGCCCGAGGCCGGGCGGGGGATCGGCTGGCTCCAGGGGGCCCTGCAGGTCGCCGTGGCACTCGAACTGGCCACCATTCCGCCGTACCTGTGCGGCTGGTGGTCGATCAGGGACCGCCGCGGCGAGGCCGCCCGGCTGATCCGGCGCATCGTCGGCGACGAGATGTACCACCTGGGCGTCGTCTGCAACCTGCTCGTGGCCGTGGGCGGCCGGCCCCGGATCAGGCGGGCGGCACCCCACTACCCCGGTCCGCTGCCCGGCGGCGTGCGCCCCGGGGTGCACGTGTACCTCTCTGGGCTGACCAGGACCTTCGTGCACGACGTGATGATGGCGATCGAGGCCCCGGAGCACCCGCTCGCCCGCACGGAGCAGCAGGCGTACAGCATCGGCCGCTTCTACGGCCACCTGCTGACGGCGTTCCGCAGGACGGCGCCGCACCTCTCGACGCGGCATCAGCTGTCCGACCGCATCGGCGCCGACGTGCTGCGGCCGGTGCGGACCCTCGACGACGTCGAGCGGTCCATCGAGATCGTCAGGGAGCAGGGCGAGGGCACCGCGGCCTCCCCGGCCGACGCCTTCCAGGACGACCACCCGGCGCACTACTACGCCTTCGCCGAGATCTACCACGGGCGCAGGCTGCGCCGGACCGCCCACGGCTGGCACTTCACCGGCGCCGCCGTGCCCTTCCCCGACGCGCGCCCCATGGCCCGGGTCCCGTCCGGCGGCCGGCACCACGCGCCGGCCCACGTCCGGCGCCTGCTGGCCCAGTTCGACGGCACGTACCACGCGGTGCTGGACGCGCTCGACCGGGCCTGGTGGGGCGGCGGTCCGAGCGCCCTGGGCGCGGCCGTCCACGCGATGCACGGCATGGAAGGCCCGGCGGTGCAGCTGATGGAGACGAAGATCCCGGACGCCCCGGGCACGTACGGCCCGCAGTTCCGGCCCGTCTGACGGCGGGGGCGACCGAGGACAAGGGGCCCGGCACGCTCAGCGGCCGGGCCCCGACAGGACTTCTCAGCGGCCCTTCGGCATCCGCATCCCCTTGGGCATCGGACCCTTGGGAAGCGGCATGTTGCTCATCAGGTCGCCCAGCGCGCGCAGCCGGTCGTTGGTGGCCGTCACCTGCGGGCCGGTCAGCACGCGGGGGTACTTCAGCAGGGTGGTGCGCAGCTTCTTCAGCTCGACCTGGCCCTCGCCGTCGCCCACGATCACATCGTGCACCGGCACGTCCGCGACGATGCGGTTCATCTTCTTCTTCTCGGCGGCCAGCAGGCTCTTCACCCGGTTCGGGTTGCCCTCGGCGACCAGCACGATGCCGGCCTTGCCGACCGCCCGGTGCACCACGTCCTGGCTGCGGTTCATCGCCACCGCCGGAGTCGTCGTCCAGCCCCTGCCGATGTTGTCCAGTACGGCGGCGGCTGCGCCGGGCTGGCCCTCCATCTGGCCGAAGGCGGCCCGCTCGGCCCGGCGGCCGAACACGATCGCCATCGCCAGCAGGGCGATCAGCAGGCCGAAGATGCCCAGGTAGACCGGGTGGCCGATCAAGAAGCCGATCGCGAGGAAGACACCGAGGGTGCCGATGCCGACGGCCGCGAGTACAAGACCGATCTTCTTGTCGGCCTTGCGGGTCATCTTGTACGTGAGAGCGATCTGCTTCAGTCGCCCTGCGTTCGCGGCGTCCGCCGCGGGTTCCTTCCTCGCCATGTCACGAAGTCTACGTGGCCCGTGGAGTGCCGACGACGGCAGTGCCCGGGCGGGGAGGTGTCAGGAGCGGTCGGCGGCCTGCTCCAGGAAGTGCTGCGCCTCCACCCGGTCCTTGGCGCGACGGCGGTCCTCCAGGACCGAGGTCCAGGCATTGCGGCGGGCGGTGCGCTGACCGCCGCTCATGAGCAGGGACTCCACGGCACGGAGGGCGTCGGTGAAGGACGGGATGGCGGTGGCGCGTACGGGCGCGGCCTGCATGATCGAGGTCCCCCTCGGAGCGAGTGGTGAACGGGGCGTGATACGAGAGTCACTGATTGGTGTTACCAGGGCGTGTCCGAGCGGTCAAACGCCAATGAAACCTTGATACGGGGCAGTGAAATGCCGACGCGACCCTGACGTGTGCCCTCATCAGCGAGGACGGTCAGGACCGCGTCGTCTCGGCCATTACTGGCCGGTAATACCTTGTGCGTGAATTCACACGCTCGGCTCACACCGCCTGGGTGGCGATGTACTCACCACGCTTCTCGACGGCCATCCGGTACAGGCGCCCGGCGCGGTAGGAGGAGCGCACCAGCGGGCCGGACATCACGCCGGAGAAGCCGATCTGCTCGGCCTCCTCCTTCAGCTCCACGAACTCCTGCGGCTTCACCCAGCGCTCGACGGGGTGGTGCCGGACGGAGGGGCGCAGGTACTGGGTGATGGTGATCAGCTCGCAGCCGGCCTCGTGCAGCTGCTGCAGCGCCTCGCTGACCTCCTCGCGGGTCTCGCCCATGCCGAGGATCAGGTTGGACTTGGTCACCAGGCCGACGTCGCGGGCCTCGGTGATGACCTTCAGGGAGCGCTCGTAGCGGAAGCCGGGGCGGATCCGCTTGAAGATCCGCGGGACCGTCTCGACGTTGTGCGCGAAGACCTCGGGGCGGGCGGAGAAGACCTCGGCCAGCTGCTCGGGGACCGCGTTGAAGTCGGGGGCCAGCAGCTCGACCTTGGTCCGGCCGGCCTCGCGCTGCGCCGTCTGCGCATGGATCTGGCGCACGGTCTCGGCGTACAGCCAGGCGCCGCCGTCCTCCAGGTCGTCGCGGGCGACGCCGGTGATGGTGGCGTAGTTCAGGTCCATGGTGACCACGGACTCGCCCACGCGGCGCGGCTCGTCGCGGTCGAGCGCCTCGGGCTTGCCGGTGTCGATCTGGCAGAAGTCGCAGCGCCGGGTGCACTGGTCGCCGCCGATGAGGAAGGTCGCCTCGCGGTCCTCCCAGCACTCGTAGATGTTCGGGCAGCCGGCTTCCTGGCAGACCGTGTGCAGGCCCTCGCTCTTCACGAGGTTCTGCATCTTCGTGTACTCGGGGCCCATTTTCGCCCGGGTCTTGATCCACTCGGGCTTGCGCTCGATGGGGGTCTGGCTGTTGCGGACCTCCAGGCGCAGCATCTTGCGTCCGTCGGGTGCGACTGCGGACACGACCGGCTCCCTAAGCTTTGATTCCTCGGCGCACACCAGGGTACGCCCGTGTTCATTGCGCCCTGCCGGTGAGACCAACCCCATGGTCGCAGGGCGCATTCCCCGGAAGCCGGGCGGGTCAGGCGGTCGCCCGCTCGATCTCCCGCGGCTTCAGGTCCGCGTGGCCGAGGACGTCCACCAGGTGCTTCTCGGCGATCGGCAGCACCTCGTCGATGGTGACCTCGCGGCCGAGTTCGTGGGAGAGGGAGGTGACGCCCGCGTCGCGGATCCCGCACGGGATGATCTTGTCGAAGTTCGAGGTGTCGGGATTCACGTTCAGGGCGAAGCCGTGCATCGTGACGCCCTTGGCGACGCGGATGCCCATGGCGCAGATCTTGCGGTCCTCGCGGCGCTGGCCGGCGTTCGAGGGCGCGTACTCGGGGCCGTCGAGCCGGGGGTCGAACTCGGGATCGGTGGTGCGCGGGTCGAAGTCGAGGGTGAGGCCTCCGAGCGCGGGGCGCCGCTCGACCGGGTCGCCGAGCACCCAGACCCCGGCGCGGCCCTCGACCCGGGAGGTCTCGATGCCGAAGTCGGCGCACACCCGGATCATCGCGTCCTCCAGGCGCCGCAGATGCGCGACCACGTCCACCGGGCGCGGGAGCTTCTGGATCGGGTAACCCACCAGCTGGCCCGGGCCGTGCCAGGTGATCTTGCCGCCGCGGTCCACGTCGACGACGGGGGTGCCGTCCAGCGGGCGCTCGCTGTCCTCGGTGCGCCGGCCGGCCGTGTACACCGGCGGGTGCTCCAGGAGGAGCACGGTGTCCGGGACCTCGTCGGCGAACCGGGCCGCGTGCACCCGGCGCTGCTCGTCCCAGGCCTGCTGGTACTCGACGGCATCCGCACCGAAACCCATGCGGACGAACCGCAACTCACTCACGGCAAGCGCCTCCCTCGCGATGTCAGGCTCGTAACGCGCCCACGCCACTGTACGTCCGCCCGGAGTACGTCAGCCGTGCGGGCGTTTCTGACACGATCGGATGAATGCAGAGAGAACGGTGTGATCGCATGCTCACTCTCCGCTACATTCACGCCGTTCGTGAGTCCATATGGGCTGCTCAAAGGCAATCCGGGCACTTCAGAGGCCCGAAAGGCAGGAGACCGCACCGCAGATGACGGACCGACCCGCGCAGCGCACCCCCAACCGCCAGCTCGCCGCGCTCATCGCAGAGGCGGGGTTCTCCAACGCGGGTCTGGCTCGTCGCGTCGACCAGCTCGGTCTGGAGCACGGGCTGGACCTCAGATACGACAAGACCTCCGTCACCCGCTGGCTGCGCGGTCAGCAGCCGCGCGGGACGACCCCCGCCCTCATCGCCGAGGTCTTCACCCGCCGGCTCGGCCGCCGCCTCACCGCCCAGGACCTCGGTCTGGACGCCTGCGCCCCGGTGTACGCCGGGCTGGAGTTCGCGGCCACCCCGGAGGAGGCCGTCGACATCGTCAGCGGCCTGTGGCGCAAGGACTCCGGCAGTCACGCCGAGCTGCGCAAGATCGCCTTCACCCCGGCGGGGCTCGTCGTGCCCAGCCGGGACTGGCTGATCGGCAAGCCCGACGACCGGGTCGCCCGCGAACCGGTGGCCCGGGTGCCCGCGCAGGTCCGCCCCGCCGCGGTCAAGTCCCTCCTGCCGCCGCGGATCCGCGGACAGGCCGAGCGCGCCCTCGGCCACAAGGTCACCGGCGGGGACATCGCCGCGCTGCGCTCGGTGGGCGAGCTGTTCCGCACCCTCGACGACCGGTTCGGCGGCGGCCACGCCCGGCAGGCCCTCGTGCGCTACCTGGAGCACGAGTGCGAGCCGATGCTCCGGGGCGCGTACGACGAGCAGACCGGCCGCCGCCTGTTCGCCGCGGCGGCGGACCTGACCCGGCTCGCGGGCTGGACGTCGTACGACATCGCCGCCCACGGTCTCGCCCAGCGCTACTTCGTGCAGGCCCTGCGGCTCACCCAGGCGGCCGGGGACCGGCCCTACGGCTCCTTCGTGCTGGTCACCATGAGCCGCCAGGCCGTCTACCTCGGGCACGGCAGGGAGGCCGTGCAGCTCGCCCGCGTCGCCCAGCAGGGGGTCGGCACCGGCGCGCCGCCGGTCGTGCAGGCGCTGCTGCACGCCGCCGAGGCGAGGGCGCACGGCGTGCTCGGCGAGGTGCGGGCGTGCACCGCGGCGCTGGTCCGGGCCGAGCGCGCCCTGGAGGCGGCCCGGCCCGGGGACGACGTGCCGCACTGGGCCAAGTTCTTCGACGAGGCCCAGCTCGCCGACGAGTTCGGGCACTGCCACCGGGATCTGCAGCAGTTCCGGGCGGCCGCGCAGCACGCCGAGCGCTCCCTCCAGCTCCGGGCGCCCTCCTACGCCCGCAGCCGCCTCTTCTGCCGGGTCGTCCTCGCCACGGCCCGTTTGGGCCTCGGCGAACTCGACCAGGCCTGCACGCTGGCCGCGGAGGCGGCGGGGCAGGCGGCGGAGATGCGCAGCGCCCGCGCGATCGAGTACGTCAGGGACTTCGAGCGGCGCCTGGAGCCGTACAAGGACGCGGCGCCGGTGCGGGGGTACCGGGAGAAGGTGGCGGCGCTGGGCTAGCCGGGGGGTGGCGCCTACGCCGCCCTCGGCAGTGCCGGCGCCGGATCCGCGCGGTGCATCGAGCCCGCCGCGCCCAGGTCGGCGACGATCGCCGCCGCCGCCCGGTGGGCCGAGTGCAGGGCGCCCTGGACCGTGCTGGTGTCCCGGTGGTCGCCGCACACGTACAGGCCGGCCAGCAGCCGTACCGGGCGGCGCAGATCGTGCGGCGGGCGCATCGCCGGTACCGCCTCCCGCGTGTGGTGCACGGCCAGCGTCTCCCAGCGGCGCGTCGAGGTGCCGTAGAGCCGCGAGAGGTGGATGCGGACGGCGGTGTCCACGCCCTCGGGCGGGGTGCCGAGCACCGTCGAGGCGATCAGCGTCCGCCCGGCCGGCGCCCGGCTCGGGTCGACGTTGCTGAGCACCGCCGTGTGCGCCACCGGTCCGCCGCGGTCGGCGTCCAGCAGCAGCGAGGCGCCGGTGGAGAAGGCCACCGTGGGGTCGTCGGTGGTGTGGTGGAGAACGGTCACCGGGTGGAAGTCGGGCACCCGCAGGCCCGGCAGCAGCTCCGCCGCGGCGCGCGCGTCGGTCGCCAGCAGCACCGCCCGGCAGCGGATCACCCCGTGCTCGGCGGTGGTCACCGCGGTCGTGGACACGGACGTCGCCCGCACCCCGGTGTGCACCGTCCCCGGCGGCAGCGCCCGGGCCAGCAGCTCCGGCAGCATGTCCGCACCGCCCTCCGGCACGCACAGCCGGCCGCTCGCGAAGGCGCGCAGCGCCAGGTCGGCGCACCGGCTGGACGTGCTCAGCTCCGGGTCGCACAGCAGCGCGGCCAGCAGCGGCCGCAGGAAGCCCTCGATGGTCCGCGCGGGTACTCCGCGCTGGGCCAGCGCTTGGCCCGCGGGCATCTCGGGGCGGGCCAGGATGCGGTCGACGGGGGTCGCGGCGATCCGGCCCAGGGCGGCGCCCAGCCGGGCCTGGTCGACCGCGCCGCCCACCGGCGCACCGGTCCGCGCGGGGCCGGCTGCCGCGCCCCGGGGGGCGCTCGCAAGGGCGCGCACCACATGGAGTGCGCCCCTTGCGCTCCTCCCGGCCGCCGGCGCGCCCGCGCGGTGCCTGCGGCCGTCGCGGTGCAGCAGGACGCCCGGCGCGAAGGGGCGCAGCGCCAGGGAGTCCAGGCCGGGGGTGAGGCGGAGTTCCGGGTAGGCGGTGGACAGCAGCTGTCCGATGCGGTCGAGTCGGAAGCCGTCGATCTTCTCGGTCGACATGCGGCCGCCGACGCACGGTGCGGCCTCCAGGACCGCGGTCGTTATTCCTGCGCCGGTCAGCCGGTGAGCCGCCGAGAGGCCGGCGGTTCCGGCTCCCACGATGACGACGTCCACCTGGTACGCGGGCTCAAGCACGGGGCCCCTCCTGTGGTTGCGCGGCCGGTGGAGACGTCATGCCCCCAACTGGCTCCAGCGATACCCGAGTTCGGCTCGAGGGTAAGGCCGTGATCGGTCACAAACAGTCGCGCATCGACAGGGCACGGTCGCATGGAGGTCGCATACGGTCACAAGAGGTCGCAGGGGGCCACAGGAGGCCGCAGGCACCGCTGGAGTCCGTCAGGCCGCCCGGATGGCCTCCTCGATGCCCGGGAACGCGAACCGGAACCCCGACGCCAACAGCCGTTTCGGGAGCACCCGCTGGCTGCCCAGCACGTCACCGGCCAGCTCGCCCAGCGCCGCCCGCAGCACCTGTGCCGGAACCGCGAAGGGGGCCGGGCGATGCAGCACACGGGCCATCGCCGCCGTGATCTCACGGTTCGTCAGCGGCTGCGGGGCCGTCAGATTGAACGGTCCCGACAGGGTGGCGTCGTCGATGAGATGCCGGATCGCCGCGACCTCGTCGGCCAGCGCGATGTACGACCAGTACTGCCGCCCGTCGCCCAGCCGCCCCCCGAGCCCCGCCCGGAACAGCGGGAACAGCCGGCCCCAGGCCCCGCCGCCCCGGGCCACCACCAGCCCCGTGCGCACGAACACCGTCCGCACGCCCGCCTCCTGAGCGGGCGCCGCCGCCTCCTCCCACTCCACGCACAGCGAGGGCAGGAAACCGTCGCCCGGCGGGGCGTCCTCGTCCACCGCCCGGTCGCCGGTGTCGCCGTAGATACCGATCGCGCTGCCGCTGACGAACACCCGCGGCGGCTCGGGCAGCGCGGCCACCGACTCCGCCAGCGCCGCCGTGCCCAGCACCCGGCTGTCCCGGATCAGCCGCTTGTACGACGGCGTCCACCGCCGGTCGCCGATCCCCGCCCCGGCCAGATCGACCACCGCGTCGCAGCCGATCAGCCCGGCCGCGTCCACGTACTGTCCCTCGGGATCCCAGCAGACCTCGCCCGGGCCTGCCGCCGCCCTGCGGACCAGCCGTACGACCTCGTGCCCGTCCGCGGTCAGGGACCGCACCAGGGCGCTGCCGATGAGACCGGACGCGCCGGCCACCGCGATGCGTGAACGTTCCATGGGCCCAGCATGACGCCCCGGTGGGCGCAAAACCCGGTGAGAAGCGTTTCCGGCCCGCCGTAGGGTGATCGCCATGCCCGAGCCGTACATACGCATCGCCCTGGCCGACGACGACGAGGAGCTGGCCCTCCTCGACCGGGCCGTCTGGTCCACACTGCACGCCGTGCAGCCCGCGCCGCAGCCGCCGTACCAGCCGTTCTTCGACGAACGCCATGCCCCGCGCGACTACCTGGTCGCCGAGCTCGACGGGCGCGTCGTCGGCTACGTCCGCCTCGCCCGCCCCACCCCGCTCGCCGCGAACGCGCACGTGCTGCAGATCCAGGGCTTCGCCGTGGCGGAGGAGGCCCGCGGGCGGGGCATCGGGCGCGCGCTGATTCGGGCCGCCGTACGGGAGGCGCGTGAGCGCGGGGCGCGCCGCCTCACCCTGCGCGTGCTCGGGCACAACACCCCGGCCCGCACGCTCTACGCCTCCGAGGGCTTCGCCGTCGAGGGGGTGCTCCCCGGGGAGTTCCTCCTCGACGGCCGCTACGTCGACGACGTGTGCATGGGCCGCGGTCTGTGATGTCGCGGTCGGTGATGTCGCGGTCGGTGATGTCGCGGTCCGTGACCCCTGGGACCCCTAGGAGCTGACCAGATGGCCCGTGTCCACCCGCGCGGTGGACAGGGCCGCGTGCTGTGCGTCGGCCGCCACCTCGGACGCCGTCAGCACGTACCCCGTCTCGGCGTCCGAGGTGGAGCGGGCGAAGACCACCCCGAACACCCGGCCGTCGGAGGTGAGCAGCGGGCCGCCGGAGTTGCCCGGCCGGACCGTGGAGCGGATCGAGTAGATCTGCCGGGTGACCGCGCGGTCGTTGTAGATGTTCTGGCCGGTCGCCTCCACCCGGCTCGCGACCGTCGCCGCCTGCAGATTCAGGTTCCCGTCCTGCGGATAGCCCGCCACCACCGCGGAGTCCCCGCGCACGGCACCGGTGTCGAAGCGCAGCACCGGAGCGCGCAGCGCCGGCACGTACAGCACCGCCACGTCCCGGTCCGGGTCGAAGAGCACCACCCGCGCCGCGTACGACCGCCCGACGCCGCCCACCCGTACGCTCGGGTGGTCGATGCCCGCCACCACGTGGGCGTTGGTCATCACGTGCCGCGCCGCGTACACGAAGCCGCTGCCCTCCCGGCCCTCGCTGCCCGCGCTGCCCTCGATCTTCACCGTGCTCGTCTTGGCGGCGTGCGACGCGGCGGGCGTCACGCTGTCGCCGGTGGGCCGGGGCACCTGGGCCGTCGACTCGTTCTCGAACGGGTTGAAGACCTGCGGGAAACCCGCCTCCGTCAGCGCCGACGTGGCCCGCGAGAACCAGGCGGGCGTCGTGTCCGGCATCACCCGCTGCACCGCGCCCAGCAGCGTCGAGTTCCGTATCGCCGTGGTCAGCGTCTGCGCCGGCGCCGCGGCCAGCACGCTCGCCGCCACCCAGGCCACGATCAGCACCGCCACCGAGTTCGCCACCGCGCCCCCGACGCCGTCCGCCACCCGCAGCGGACCCCGGTCCAGCTCCCCGCGCACCCGCAGCGCCAGCCGGCCCGCCAGCTCGTGTCCCACCACGCCGGGCACCAGCACCGTCAGCACCGCGAGGACCGCCGCCGCGGGCGTACCCCGCGCCGCCAGGCCCGTCACCCACGGCAGCGCCCACACGCCGACGACGGCGCCGCCGACGAACCCGGCCAGCGAGACACAGCCGGCCACCAGCCCACGCCGGTAACCGGACGCCGCGTAGCCGAGCATCACCAGCACGAGCACCAGGTCGAGCAGGTCCACGGAGCCGCCTTTCTCTCGGACCCCTCAGTACGGACGGGACGGGCCCCTTGATCAGTCACCCACACGCGAGCGGCCACCCGGGCGGCGAACCGGCCACGTACGTGTGTACCACCAGAAACGACCCGGACCAGGATGATGGTTCCACCAGGTGGCACAACGCACATCGCGGGCGGGATGCGGCGACCCCAGAGTGGGGTCATGCGCGTCGTCCGAAGAACGCCGGGAGCCCGGACACCCGGCCTCGTGCTGGTGCTGCTCGGCTGTCTGCCCGGCCTGCCGGCCGTCGTCGCGCTCGCCCTGTGGGCCCGCGGGGCCGAGCGCCCCGTCTCGGCCCACCTCCACCACTCCGCCGAGGCGCGGCCCGTGGCCGTCCACCGTGCCACCCGGCCCCCCATCGTGCCCCGCTCCGCCTGGCTGGGCCCCACCCCCGGCCCCGGCCGGCCGCCGCCCCGCTACGACGACAAGGTGGTCGCCGTCTTCGTGCACCACACCGACTCGCCGGGCGGCTACGCCTGCGCCGACGCGCCCCGCCTCATCCGGCACCTGTACGCCGGCCAGACCGGCGCCCGCCGCTGGGACGACATCGGCTACAACTTCCTCGTCGACCGCTGCGGCACCATCTACGAGGGCCGTGCCGGAGGCGTCGACCGGCCCGTCACCGGCGCCCACGCCCAGGGCTTCAACCACCGCACCACCGGCATCGCCGCCCTCGGCACCTTCACCGCCGGCGTCCCCGTGCCCCGGGCCATGACCGACGCGATCGCCGCCCTCGTCGCCTGGAAACTCGGCATGGCCGACATCGATCCGCGCGAGCGCGTACGCCTGGTCTCCAGCAACAGCCTCAGCCGCTACCAGGCCGGCACCGCCGCCACCCTGCCCGCGGTGGCCGGCCACGACGACGGCTTCCGGACCGACTGCCCCGGCGCGGCCCTCACCGCCCTCCTCCCCGAGATCCGGCAGAAGGCCGCCCGGCTGCAGGGCCGGTTCGCGCCGCCCGCGTCCACAGGCAGGCCATAACCCGCACGCAGCCCGCTCCGAGCCCCGCGCCCTACGGTCGGGCACATCACAAGCCGACCGGAGGTGGGGACCATGCACAGCAGTCGTACGGCAGCCGCGCGGCGGAGCGGGCGGCCCCGGACCGGACGCGGCCCCTGGGCGGTGGTCTGCGCCGCCGTGACCGTCGTCCTCGGCCCGGCCGCGGTCACCGCGTCCGCCCTCGACCAGGCCAACGCCGCCCCGCTGCACCACGCGGTGAAGGCCGGGCCGACCCGCGCGTATCCGCCGGCCGGCCCCGGGCGCGGGCGCACCGCCGGGTGACCGGGGCCCGGGGCCGGCTACTCCCGGAAGCGGTCCCACAACTGCGGATACCGTTCGGCGAGCGCCCGCTCGTTCTCGAAGTCGACCGGCCTGCCCTCCGGCTCGGCGGGCGCCGGTGCGATGCCCAGGTCGGGGGCGACCGTACCCGTCAGCTGCTCGTAGGCCTCGTCCGCCGCGTACCCCAGCTCCTCGCCGTCGCCGTCGACCTCCTCGTCGAAGTCGCCCAGCAGCCCGGCCAGCGCGTCCGGATCGTGCAGCGCGCCCTCGAACACCTCCCGGCCCTGGCCGATCAGCCAGCACCGGAAGAAGTCGAACGCGTCGTCGCTCGCCCCGTCCAGCAGCACCCAGGCGGCGCCCCACAGGTCCCAGCGGTAGGCGCGGTTGTAGCGGGCCTCGAAGTGACGGGCGAAGTCCAGGACCAGCTCGGGGTCCATCCGCAGCAGCCGCTCCACCAGCAGGTCGGCCTGCTCCTCGGGGTCGCCCTCGGCGGCTTCGCGGCTGGCGTCGATCAGCTCCCAGAACTCCGTCTCGTCCATCACGGCTCCAGCATCGGGCTTTCACCGGTGGGGCGCACGTGGAGCGGGGCGGAGTGCTGCGGATCGTTATCCGGCGTCCGTGCGCCCGTACAGCGCGGCGAGCCGGGCCGCGTCCCCCGCCAACCGCTCCCGCAGCCCGGCCGGTGCCAGCACCTCCGCCTCGGGGCCCAGCGCGGTCAGCTGGGCGTGCGCGACCTCCTCGGACTCCACCGGCACGGTCACCGTCACCCACCCCTCGCCGTCCGGTTCCGGCGCGCCGGCCAGCGCCTCCCGCGCGGCGAGCGGATCGACGGCGTACGGCAGCCTGCGCACGCCCTGCGGGGACAGCCGTACGACGGCCTCGGCCCGCAGGAGCGAGCGGGCGAACCGCTCGGCCTGCCCGGCCCAGTGGCCGGGGAGATCGAAGCCGGGATCACGGTCGAAGTGCTCGTCCAGGGCGTCCACCGCCTCGAACCGGTCGATCCGGTACGTCCGGAACGAGCCGTCGGCCGCCACCCGGGCGCACAGGTACCAGACCCCGGCCTTCAGCACGAGCCCGTACGGCTCCAGCGTCCGCTCCACCTCGCCGTCCGCGCGCCGGTAGCGGACCCGGACGCGCCGGTCGTCCCACACCGCCTCGGCCACCGCCGGCAGCAGCGGTGGTGTCTCCGGCTCCCGGAACCAGGCGGGCGCGTCCAGATGGAAGCGCCCGGCCGCGCTGTCCGGGGCGTCCCGCAGGGAGGGCAGCAGCGCGGCCGCCACCTTCAGCCGGGCGGCCGAGGCGGCGTCCTCGAGCCCCATCTCCCTCAGCGCCCCCGGCACCCCGCTCAGGAACAGCGCCTCGGCCTCGTTCCGGGCCAGCCCCGTCAGCCGCGTCCGGTACCCGCCGACCAGCCGGTACCCGCCGGCCCGCCCCCGGTCGGCGTACACCGGCACCCCCGCCTCCGACAGCGCCTGCGCGTCCCGCGTCACGGTCCGCTCCGACACCTCCAGCTCCCGCGCGAGCTCACCGGCGGTCATGGACGGCCGGGACTGCAGAAGGAGCACCATCTTGATGAGGCGGGCGGCACGCATGCGCCCATGATGCCGGGAGCCACTGACAAGGAAGGGGTACGGCCGCAGCCGTACCCCTTCACAGGAACTCGGTCACCCCAGGGATGACTACAGCCCGTACTTCTCCCGGGCCTCCTTCACGGCCGTGGCCTTCACCTCGCCGCGGCGGGCGAGCTGGGCCAGGGCCGCGACGACGATCGACTCGGCGTCGACGCCGAAGTGGCGGCGGGCGGCCTCACGGGTGTCCGACAGGCCGAAGCCGTCGGCGCCCAGCGAGGACCAGTCCTGCTCCACCCACTGCGCGATCTGGTCCGGCACCTGGCGCATGTAGTCGGAGACGGCCAGCACCGGGCCCTCGGCGCCCTGCAGCGCCTGGCGGACGAACGGCACCCGCTCCTCGCCGCGCAGCAGGGCGGCGTCCGCCTCCAGCGCGTCGCGGCGCAGCTCGGACCAGGAGGTCGCGGACCACACGTCGGCGGCCACGCCCCACTCCTCGGCGAGCAGCTTCTGGGCCTCAAGGGTCCAGTGGATCGCCGTACCGGAGCCGAGCAGCTGGATGCGCGGGGCGTTGGCCGGGGCGGTCACGCCCGCGGACTCCGCCGTGTTGAAGCGGTACAGGCCCTTGACGATGCCCTCGTCGATGCCGAGGCCGGCCGGCTTGGCGGGCTGCGGCATCGGCTCGTTGTAGACCGTCAGGTAGTAGAAGACGTTCTGGTCCTCGCCCGGCTTGGCCTCGCCGTACATCCGGCGCAGACCGTCCTTCACGATCACCGCGATCTCGTAGGCGAACGCGGGGTCGTACGTCAGCGCGGCCGGGTTGGTGGCGGCGATGACCGGGGAGTGGCCGTCGGCGTGCTGCAGGCCCTCGCCCGTCAGGGTCGTACGGCCGGCGGTCGCGCCGACGAGGAAGCCACGGCCGAGCTGGTCGCCGAGCTGCCACATCTGGTCGGCGGTGCGCTGCCAGCCGAACATCGAGTAGAAGATGTAGAACGGGATCATCGCCTCGCCGTGCGTCGCGTACGCGCTGGACGCGGCGATGAAGTCGGCCATCGAACCGGCCTCGGTGATCCCCTCGTTGAGGATCTGGCCGTTCTTGGCCTCCTTGTAGTACATCAGCTGGTCGCGGTCGACCGGCTCGTACGTCTGGCCCTTCGGGGAGTAGATCCCGAGCGACGGGAACAGCGACTCCATACCGAAGGTGCGCGCCTCGTCGGGGACGATCGGCACCCAGCGCTTGCCCGTCTCCTTGTCGCGGACCAGGTCCTTGACCAGGCGGACGAAGGCCATCGTGGTGGCCACGCTCTGCGCACCGGAGCCCTTGTCGAAGGAGGCGAACGCCTTCTCGGCGGGGGCGGGCAGCGGGGCCGGCGCGTGGGTGCGGCGGGCCGGGGCCGGGCCGCCGAGGGCCGCGCGGCGCTCCTGGAGGTAGCGGACCTCGGGGGAGTCGGCGCCCGGGTGGCCGTAGGGCACCACGCCGTCGGTGAAGTCGCTGTCCTTGATGGGCAGCTCCAGCAGGTCCCGCATCGTCTTGAACTCGTCCACCGACAGCTTCTTCATCTGGTGGTTGGCGTTCTTCGACGCGAAGCCCTCGCCGAGGGTGTGGCCCTTGACCGTCTGGGCCAGGATCACGGTCGGCGCGCCCTTGTGCTCGACGGCGGCCTTGTACGCGGCGTAGACCTTGCGGGCCTCGTGACCGCCGCGCGAGAGGTGGAAGCACTCGAGGATCTTGTCGTCGCTCAGCAGCTTCGCCATCTCGGCGAGCGCCGGGTCCTTGCCGAAGAAGTCGGCGCGGATGTAGGCGGCGTCGCGGGTCTGGTACGTCTGGATCTGCGCGTCGGGTACCTCGCGCAGGCGGCGTACCAGCGCGCCGGTGGTGTCGAGCTGGAACAGCTCGTCCCAGGCCGTGCCCCACAGCGTCTTGATCACGTTCCAGCCGGCGCCGCGGAACTGGGCCTCCAGCTCCTGCACGATCTTGAAGTTGGCGCGGACCGGGCCGTCGAGGCGCTGCAGGTTGCAGTTGATGACGAAGGTGAGGTTGTCCAGCTCCTCACGGGCGGCGAGCGCGAGGGCCGCCGTCGACTCCGGCTCGTCCATCTCGCCGTCGCCCAGGAACGCCCACACGTGGGACGCCGAGACGTCCTTGATGGCGCGGTTGGTGAGGTAGCGGTTGAAGCGCGCCTGGTAGATCGCCGACAGCGGGCCGAGACCCATCGAGACGGTCGGGAACTCCCACAGCCAGGGCAGTCGGCGCGGGTGCGGGTACGACGGCAGGCCGTTGCCGCCGGCCTCCTGGCGGAAGTTGTCCAGGTGCGCCTCGTTCAGACGGCCGTCGAGGAAGGCGCGGGCGTAGATACCGGGGGAGGCGTGGCCCTGGATGTAGAGCTGGTCGCCGGAGCCGTCCCCCTCCTTGCCCTTGAAGAAGTGGTTGAAGCCGGTCTCGTACAGCCAGGCGGCGGAGGCGAAGGTGGCGATGTGGCCGCCGACGCCGTGCTTGGCGCCACGGGTCACCATCGCGGCCGCGTTCCAGCGGTTCCACGCGGTGATCCGGGCCTCCATCTCCGGGTCACCGGGCAGGCCCGGCTCCGCGGAGGTGGGGATGGTGTTGACGTAGTCCGTCTCGAGGAGCTTCGGCAGCGCGATGCCGCCCGCCTCGGCGCGCTCCAGCGTGCGCCGCATCAGGTACGCGGCGCGGTGCGGCCCGGCCTCCCTGGCGACGGCGTCGAGGGAGGCCTGCCATTCGGCGGTCTCCTCCGGGTCGCGGTCCGGGAGCTGGTCGAGCGCGCTCGGCTGGATGGCGTTGGGGTCGGTCATGTCGCCGCCTTCCTCAGTCGAAGGGGGTTCCCTCACAGGTAAGGGTTCGGGGTTGCCCTAGGTCTTTGGCAGGACAGGGCAGAGGACCTCGGTGGAGGTCCGTCGGCGACTGTAACTCCCTGATCGATGATCGATCAAAGGGTTGAGGGCGAAAACCTCTTGATTTGAAGAAAGTAGGCACCGGGTGCCTTCGGTCATGGCACCGGGTGACGCCGAAACGGGTAGTTTTCGCAGGTGAGCGGGGGGATGCTCGGGTGCGGTCAGGGGCGCGGGGCGCACCCCAGGACGTGCGCCTTCACCAGCTCCGCGATCCGCGGATCCCGGCGCTTGAACGCCTGCACCAGCTCCTCGTGCTCCTCGGCGTACGACTGCTGCACCGTGCCCAGCCAGCGGATGGACAGCGCCGTGAACACCTCGATGCCCAGGCCCTCCCAGGTGTGCAGCAGCACCGAGTTGTCCGCGGCGCGGACCAGTTCCCGGTGGAAGCCGACCGTGTGGCGGACCTGGGCGGTGCCGTCGGCCTGCCGGTCGGCGTCGTAGAGCGCCGTCACATGCGGCTCCAGGGCCGAGCAGTCCACCGCGAGGCGCTCCGCCGCGAGCTCCGCCGCGATGGCCTCCAGACCGGCCCGGACCGGGTAGCTCTCCTCCAGGTCCGCCGCCGTCAGATTGCGCACCCGGACGCCCTTGTTGGGAGCCGACTCGATCAGGCGCAGCGACTCCAGCTCACGCAGGGCCTCGCGCACGGGGGTCTGGCTGACCTCCAGCTCGGTGGCGATCCGCCGCTCGACGATGCGCTCACCCGGCTGCCAGCGCCCGCTCACGATTCCTTCCACGATGTGCTCGCGGATCTGCTCGCGCAGCGAGTGGACGACGGGCGCGGTCATGGGGGCTCCTTAGGGAGGGCTGACGTTTAGACAATACGGCGGGTTCGCTCCGGGGGTGGGGCGCGTGGGGGTGCTTTTGCGCAGGTGAGACGAGCCTTACACGCACCGTGTGCCGACAAACACGAAACGCCCCGTCCGGAGAAGCTCCGGACGGGGCGTTTCGTACAGGCACAGCAGCCGGGGGCTACAGGCCGAGCTCGACCTCGAACTCGCCCGCCTCCAGGATCTGCTTGACCGCCGTCAGGTAACGGGCCGCGTCGGCGCCGTCCACCAGACGGTGGTCGTAGGAGAGGGTCAGGTAGGTCATGTCGCGGACGCCGATGACCGTGCCCTCCGCGGTCTCGATGACGGCCGGACGCTTGACCGTGGCACCGATGCCGAGGATCGCGACCTGGCCCGGCGGCACGATGATCGTGTCGAACAGCGCGCCACGCGAACCGGTGTTGGAGATGGTGAAGGTCGCGCCGGACAGCTCGTCCGGGGTGATCTTGTTGGCGCGGACCTTGCCGGCCAGCTCCGCCGTGGCCTTCGCGATGCCGGCGATGTTGAGGTCGCCCGCACGCTTGATGACCGGGGTCATCAGGCCCTTCTCGGAGTCCACCGCGATACCGATGTTCTCGGAGTCGAAGTAGGTGATCGTGCCCTCGGCCTCGTTGATCTTGGCGTTGACGACCGGGTGGGCCTTCAGCGCCTGGGCCGCCGCCTTCACGAAGAACGGCATCGGGGAGAGCTTGACGCCCTCGCGCGCGGCGAAGGAGTCCTTGGCCTGGGCGCGCAGGCGCATCAGGCGGGTGACGTCGACCTCGACGACCGACGACAGCTGCGCCTGCTCGTGCAGCGCCTTGACCATGTTGTCGCCGATGACCTTGCGGATGCGGGGCATCTTGACGGTCTGGCCGCGCAGCGGGGAGGCCTCCAGGGTGGGGGCCTTCTTCGCGGCGGGCGCGGCGGCGGCCGGAGCCGGGGCGGCGGCGGCGGCCTTCGCGGCCTCGGCGGCGGCGATGACGTCCTGCTTGCGGATGCGGCCGCCGACGCCGGTGCCCTTGACGGCGGCCAGGTCGACACCGTTCTCGGCGGCGAGCTTGCGCACCAGCGGGGTGACGTACGCGCCCTCGTCGGTCGCCTGGGTGGCGGTCGGCGCGGTGGGCGCGGCAGCCGGGGTGACCGGGGCCGGAGCCGGAGCCGGAGCCGGGGCGGGCGCCGGAGCCGCGGGCTGGGCCGGGGCCGGGGCGGCAGCGGCGGGCGCGGCCGGAGCGGCGGGGGCCGGAGCCGGGGCGGCGGGCGCGGCCGGAGCCGCGGGGGCGGCCGGAGCCGGAGCCGGGGCCGGGGCGGCGGGCGCGGCCGGAGCGGCGGCGGCCGGGGCGGCACCCGGGGCACCGATGACGGCGAGCTTGGCGCCGACCTCGGCGGTCTCGTCCTCGTTCACCACGATCTCGAGCAGCACGCCGGAGGCGGGCGCCGGGATCTCGGTGTCGACCTTGTCCGTGGAGACCTCGAGCAGCGGCTCGTCGGCCTCGACGGAGTCACCGACCGACTTCAGCCAGCGGGTGACGGTGCCCTCGGTGACGGACTCACCGAGCGCGGGCAGGACCACGTCCGTGCCCTCGGCGGAGCCGGCGCCGGCAGCGGCCTCGGCGGTCGGCGCCGGGGCGGGAGCGGCCTGCTCGGTGGAGGGGGCGGCCGGGGCGGGCTCGGCGGCCGGGGCCGGAGCCGCCTCGGCGGCGGGGGCCGGGGCTGCCGCGGGGGCGCCCGTGCCGTCGTCGATGACGGCGAGTTCGGCGCCGACCTCGACCGTCTCGTCCTCGGCGACCTTGATGGACGCCAGCACGCCGGCGGCGGGGGAGGGGATCTCGGTGTCGACCTTGTCGGTCGAGACCTCGAGCAGCGGCTCGTCGGCCTCGACGCGCTCGCCCTCGGCCTTCAGCCAGCGGGTGACAGTGCCCTCGGTGACGCTCTCACCGAGCGCCGGAAGGGTTACGGAAACCGCCATGGTTTCGGTTGCTCCTTACGAGTTGCGGAAAGTCTGTGTCGTCGCGCCCGTTGACCGAAGGCTCAGTCGTGGGAGTGCAGCGGCTTGCCGGCGAGCGCCAGGTGCGCCTCGCCCATCGCCTCGTTCTGCGTCGGGTGGGCGTGGATGAGCTGGGCGACCTCGGCCGGCAGCGCCTCCCAGTTGTAGATCAGCTGGGCCTCGCCGACCTGCTCACCCATGCGGTCGCCGACCATGTGCACGCCGACCACGGCACCGTCCTTCACCTGGACGAGCTTGATCTCGCCCGAGGTGTTGAGGATCTTGCTCTTTCCGTTGCCCGCCAGGTTGTACTTCAGAGCGACGACCTTGTCCGCGCCGTAGATCTCCTTGGCCTTGGCCTCGGTGATGCCGACGGAGGCGACCTCCGGGTGGCAGTACGTCACCCGCGGGACACCGTCGTAGTCGATCGGGACGGTCTTCAGACCGGCCAGACGCTCCGCCACCAGGATGCCCTCGGCGAAGCCGACGTGCGCGAGCTGGAGCGTCGGGACCAGGTCACCGACGGCGGAGATGGTCGGGACGTTGGTCCGCATGTACTCGTCGACGAGGACGTAACCGCGGTCCATGGCGACCCCGGCCTCCTCGTAGCCCAGGCCCTGCGAGACCGGGCCGCGGCCGACGGCGACGAGGAGGACCTCGGCCTCGAACTCCTTGCCGTCGGCCAGGGTGACCTTCACGCCGTTCTGCGTGTACTCGGCCTTCTGGAAGAAGGTGCCGAGGCTGAACTTGATGCCGCGCTTGCGGAACGCGCGCTCGAGCAGCTTCGAGCTGTTCTCGTCCTCGACCGGGACGAGGTGCTTCAGGCCCTCGATGACCGTGACGTCCGAACCGAAGGACTTCCACGCCGAGGCGAACTCGACGCCGATGACACCGCCGCCCAGGATGATCGCGGACTCGGGCACGCGGTCCAGGACGAGGGCGTGGTCGGAGGAGATGATGCGGTTGCCGTCGATCTCCAGGCCCGGCAGCGACTTCGGCACGGAGCCGGTCGCCAGCAGGACGTGGCGGCCCTGGATGCGCCGGCCGTTGACGTCGACGGAGGTCGGGGAGGACAGGCGGCCCTCACCCTCGATGTAGGTCACCTTGCGGGAGGCGATCAGACCCTGCAGGCCCTTGTACAGGCCGGCGATGACGCCGTCCTTGTACTTGTGCACGGCCGGGACGTCGATGCCCTCGAAGGTGGCCTTGACGCCGAACTGCTCGCTCTCGCGGGCCTGGTCGGCGATCTCGCCCGCGTGGAGCAGGGCCTTGGTGGGGATGCAACCCCGGTGCAGGCAGGTGCCGCCGACCTTGTCCTTCTCGATCAGGGCGACGTCCAGGCCCAGCTGCGCCCCGCGCAGGGCCGCGGCGTAACCACCGCTACCACCGCCGAGGATCACTAGGTCGAAAACGGTGCTGGCGTCGTTCGCCACGTCACGTCCTCCATGCATGTGCGCCTTACGCCGATCTCCTGTGACCGGCGGGCGGCTGGTGTCCGGCCGCTTGATCTTCGGCCCTTCGGTGGGGGCCCTGTCCTGCCGGGCTCCATCTTTGCACTTGTTCGAGGCGGACGAGACGCCGGGCTGGAGTGTGAGACACCCCACGTACAGCCGAAACGAAGGCGCGGGGGAGGGAGCGGCGCGGGGCCGTGCCCGCACGCGGCTCCGCCGCGCGGGCGCGAACAGCCCCCACGCGGCGGAGCGGCACTACGGAGCGAACCGTGCTCTCGGGCGACTCAGCCCAGGTCACCCGCGGCGGTCAGCTCGGCGAGACGGACCAGCGTCCGCACCGCCGAACCCGTGCCGCCCTTGGGCGTGTAGCCGAACGGGCCGCCCTCGTTGAACGCCGGCCCGGCGATGTCCAGGTGCGCCCACGTGACGCCCTCGCCCACGAACTCGCGCAGGAAGAGACCGGCGACCAGGCCGCCGCCCATCCGCTCGCCCATGTTCGCGATGTCGGCGACCTGGGACTCCATGCCCTTGCGCAGGTGCTCCGGCAGCGGCATCGGCCACGCCGGCTCGCCCACCTCCTCCGCGGCCTCGTGCACCGCGGAGCGGAACGCGTCGTCGTTGGCCATGACACCGAACGTCCGGCTGCCCAGCGCCAGCATCATCGCGCCGGTCAGCGTGGCCACGTCCACGATCGCGTCCGGCTTCTCCAGCGAGGCCGCCCACAGCGCGTCGGCCAGGACGAGGCGGCCCTCGGCGTCGGTGTTGAGCACCTCCACCGACTTGCCGCTGAACATGCGCAGCACGTCGCCCGGGCGCACGGCCGAGCCGGACGGCATGTTCTCGGCCAGCGCCAGCCAGCCGGTGACGTTGACCTCGAGGCCGAGCCGCGCGGCGGCGACGACCGCGGCGAACACGGCGGCGGCACCGCTCATGTCGCACTTCATCGTCTCGTTGTGCCCGGCCGGCTTCAGCGAGATGCCGCCCGAGTCGTAGGTGATGCCCTTGCCGACGAAGGCGAGGTGCTTGCCGGCCTTGGGGTGCGTGTACGACAGCTTCACCAGGCGCGGGGTCGCGGCCGAGCCGCCGCCGACGCCGAGGATGCCGCCGTAGCCGCCCTTGACCAGGGCCTTGTCGTCGAGCACCTGCACCTTGATGCCGTGCTCCTTGGCCGCGGCCTGCGCGATGCCGGCGAAGATCGCGGGTGTGAGGTCGTTCGGCGGGGTGTTGATCAGGTCACGGGCGCGGTTCAGCTCCTCGCAGACCGCGACGGCCCGGGCGACGGCACCCTTGTGGGCGGCGTCACGCGGCTTGCCGCCGAGCAGCGCGGCCTCGGCCAGCGGCGCCTTGCCGTTCTTGGCCTTGGCGTCCCTGGCGTTCTCCTTGTAGGTGTCGAAGGAGTACGCGCCGAGCAGCACGCCCTCGGCGATCGCCTCGACGGCGCCGGGGCTGTCGACGGGGAGCGCGAACGCGGCCTTCCGGGAGCCGGCGAGCGCCCGCGCGGCCACGCCGGCGGCCCGGCGCAGCGGCTCGGCGTCGAAGCCGGCGTCCTTCTCGGGCTCCGCGCCCAGGCCCACCGCCACCACGAGCGGTGCCTTGAAGCCGGCCGGGGAGGGCAGCTTCGTCAGCTCGCCCTCGGCACCCGAGGCGCCGAGGGTCTCCAGGACGCCGGCGAGCCTGCCGTCGTACGCCTTGTCGACGGCCTCGGCGCCCGGCGCGACGACGGGGCCCTTGGCGCCCTTGGCGACACCGATCACGATCGCGTCGGCCCGCAGGCCGGGCGTCGCGGCGGTGCTGAGAGTCAGAGCAGTCACGGTGGTGAAATCTCGCTTCCGATGTGAAGTTGCTGTGGCCGATGTGGGGTGGGTCGACCGGGCCCGAGAGCCGACCCTAGATCCATGCCTGGAGGCAGGCGGCAACCGGGGCCTTCACTGTGTCGGCGAACACCCGGGACGAGACTACGCGCGTGAGCGGGTTCGCTCATTCCTTCGGGTGTTCACCTGTGCGTGGCGTCGTGGCCACTTCTGCCCCCCACGCACCGGGGAACCAGCCATAGTCGTCGCGTTCCGGCGGGCCCTTCGCCCGCCGGCGCGCGTGTTGTCAGCCGACCCTCCGGGGCCGCCGTGGAGGGGCCTCGAGACCCTCGGGGGCCGCGCGGAGGGTCCTCTGGGGGGAGGAACCTGTTCATGACTCACCGTGCGCACCGCTGGAGAACGGCCGGCGTCACCGCGACCGCCGCGGGCATGCTCACGCTCGGCCTCGCCGCGCCGGGCGCGGCCGCCACCGATCCACGCATCGACCTCAGGGTCCTGGTGGTCGACGACGGCGCCGGCCCGGTCGGCGCCGTCACCGCCCAGCTGAAGAGCGAGGGCATCCCGTACACCCGGATCGACCTGGACGACTCGGCGCGGCCGACCGTCACCGCCGCCTTCCTGAGCGACACGGTCGGCGGCCGGCCCCGGGCGAAGTTCCAGGGCGTGGTCCTGCCGAACGAGGCCCCGTTCGGCGCGGGCTCGGCCGAGCAGACGGCCCTGGAGTCGTACGAGAGGACGTACGGCATCCCGCAGCTCGACGCCTACACCTGGGCCCACCCCGAGGTCGGCCTCGACTACACGGACGCGAACGGCTACGCCGGGCCGCTCGACGGGCGCACCGCCACCGTCACCACGGCCGGCAGGGCGGGCCCCTTCGGCTATCTGCGCGGCTCCTTCTCCTTCGAGGACAACTCGACCTCGGTGGACGAGAGTTACGGCTTCGTCGCGCAGCCCCGCACCGGCTTCACCAGCTATGTCGACACCCCCGTGCCCGGCGGCACCGGCAGCGGCAGCCTGCTCGGCGAGTACGCGCACGACGGCCGCCGCGAGCTGGTGGTGACCTTCGCCTACAACCAGTACCAGCAGCAGTTCCGGGTGCTCGCCCCCGGCATGGTCGACTGGCTGACCCAGGGGGTCCACCTCGGGCAGGCCCGCAACTACTACGCCGTCCACGTGGACGACGTCTTCGCGCCGGACGCCCGCTGGGACACCGGGCGCAACTGCACCCCCGGCGACATCGACTGCGGCGACGGCACCACCGACACCACCGCGCCGATCCGGATGACCGCGGCCGACGCCCAGTACGCGGCCTCCTGGGAGCAGAGCCACGGCTTCACCCTCGACATGGTGTTCAACGCGGGCGCCGGCGAGGAGTGGAAGAGCGAGAACGGCGGCACGGACGCGCTGACCGACCAGCTGCTCGCGGACAAGGCCAGGTACCGCTGGGTGAACCACACCTACACGCACCTGTTCCTCGGCTGTGTGCAGGACACCTCCACCGTGCCGTGGAGCTGCGCCAAGAACGCCGACGGCTCGACGCGGTGGGTGAGCCGGTCCGACATCTCGTCCGAGATCTCCGAGAACTACACCTGGGCGGTCCGGCACGGCCTCTCCGTGGACCGCGGCGAGCTGGTCACGGGCGAGCACTCCGGGCTGAAGACCCTGCCGCAGCAGCCGCAGGACAACCCCGACCTCGCGCCCGCCCTCGCGGACAACGGCGTGCAGTGGACCGCCTCGGACAACTCCCGCGAGTCCGAGCAGCGGACCGTGTCCGGGGGCAGCACGCTCACCGTGCCGCGCTACCCGATGAACGTGTACTACAACGTCGGCAGCAAGGCCGAGATGGCCGACGAGTACAACTGGATCTACACCTCCAGGGCCGACGGCGGCAGCGGGCTGTGCGAGAACAACCCGACCTCCACCTGCCTGTCCCAGCCGCTGGACACGGCCACCGGCTACACCGACCACATCGTGCCGGCCGAGGCCCACACCGACCTCGGGCACGTGCTGAGCAACGACCCGCGTCCGCACTACGCCCACCAGTCCAACCTGGCCGAGGACCGCATCCTCTACCCGGTCCTGGACCGCGTCCTCGCCGACTACCAGGCGATGTTCGCGGACAACACGCCGATCGTGAACCTGCGCGAGAGCGCCATCGGCGCCGAGCTGCGCAACCGGGCGAAGTGGCAGACCGCCCTGGACGCCGGCAAGGTCACCGCCTACCGCATCGGCACCACGGTCACCGTCACGGCCCCGTCCGGCACCCAGATCCCGGTGACGGCCCCGGAGGGCACGAAACAGCAACTCCTCCTCGGCACGACGACCTTCGGCACGGCCTACGCGAGCAGGCGCTCGGCCTGGGCCGCACCAGGAACCCTGCAGGCGGCCGTCACTTTGAAGCTGCCGTAAGGGCAGCGCCCCCAGGGGCGCGGGGAACTGCGCGAGAGACCACAACGGGCCCGCAGCCGCCGATCAACGAATGGAACCGAGCTAGAAGGCGCACTGCGCCCCAGGGGGACCCCATCCGTACCGGCCGTCACATAACCATGCTCACCGAGGGCACCTACCCGCACCTCCACGGAGGGGTCAGCACCTGGTGCGACCAGCTCGTCAGAGGCATGCCCGAGGTCGACTTCCACCTCGTCTCGCTCACCGGCAGCGGCCGGGAGCCCGTCACCTGGGAGCTGCCGCCGAACGTCCGCCGGCACACCACCGTGCCGACCTGGGGCCCGCGCCCCGGCCGGGCCCGCGCCCCCCACGGCAGGGCCCGGCACCGCTTCACCGACGCCTACGAGCGTCTGCTGCTGTCCTTCCTCGACCCCGGGACACGCTGCGACTTCGGGGAAGCCCTGTACGACCTGGCCGTCATCGCCCGGGACGGATGGCTGGCGGCGGCCCTGCGCAGCGAGTCCGCGCTGCGGTCGCTGCAGTGGATCTGGACCATGCCGCACCTGCCCACCGCCGCCGCCCGGCCCTCCGTGCACGACGCGCTGACCGCCACCGACCTGCTGGAACACGCCCTGCGCCCGCTCGGCGTACGCATCCCGGAGGACTCCGTGGCACACGCCGTCAGCAGCGGGCTCGCGACCCTGCCCGCGCTCGCCGCGCACCACTTCGACGGCGTGCCGTTCCTGCTCACCGAGCACGGCATCTATCTGCGCGAGCGGTATCTCGGACACCGGGGCGCCGGGCACCGCTGGCCCGTGAAGGCGTTCCTGCTCGGCTTCTACCGCGCGCTGAACTCCCACGGCTACCGCGCGGCCGACCTGATCACACCGTGCAACCGGTACAACCGCCGCTGGGAGGAGCGCGGCGGCGCCGACCGCGACCGGATCCGCACGGTCTACAACGGCGTCGATCCGCACGCCTTCCCGCACGCCGGGCCCGAACCCGACGTGCCCACCCTCACCTGGTGCGGCCGCGTCGATCCCATCAAGGACCTGGAGACCCTGCTGCGCGCCTACGCCCTGGTCCGCGCCGAACTCCCCGAGACGAGGCTGCGGCTCTTCGGGCCGGTCCCGCCCGGCGGCGAGGCCTACCGCACCCGCCTGGAGAAGCTCGCCGCCGAGCTCGGCGTCACCGACGGCCTCACCTTCGAGGGCCGCGTCACCGAGGTCTGGCGCGCCTACGCCGCCGGGCACCTGGTGATGCTGTCCTCCATCTCCGAGGGCTTCCCGTTCTCGATCATCGAGGCCATGTCCTGCGGTCGTACGACGGTCTCCACGGACGTCGGCGGGGTCCGCGAGGCCGTCGGCGACACGGGTCTGGTGGTGCCGCCCCGGGAACCGGAGAAGATGGCCGCCGCCGCGCTCACCCTGCTCCGTGACGACGAACGACGGCTGGAACTGGGGGAGTCGGCCCGGCAACGGGTGATCGACCGGTTCACGCTCCGCCGCTCGGTCGACAACTTCCGCACCATCTACCGGGAGCTCGCCGGACGTCCCGAGCGGTACGAGCCCACGGTCGAGACGGTCACCGACTGGACCGTGGAGCTGCGCGACCCCTGGTACGCGACGGGCGCGACGGGCGCGACGGACGACGGGGCCGGCCGGTGAACGACCACGCCCCCGTGCACGGCCACGCCCCCGTGCACGACCACGCCCCCGTGCACGACCACGCCCCCGTGCACGACCGCCCCCGGGTTCCGGCCGGCTTCCCCCGGCAGCGCACCCGGCCGGGCTGGGCACGGCCCGACCCGATCGACGAACTCGCCCGCGACCTGGACGAGTCCGTGGCCGCCGCCGTCCACCCGGACGAGATAGCCGCCCTGCTGGAGTCCGGCGGCCTGTCCGACGAGCAGATACGCGAGCGCTACGGCGAGCCGGACTCCTTCGCGCTCGCCGAACGGCTCTACGCCCGCACCCCGCGCGCCCACCCCGAGCCGCCCGGCCCGCCCGCCGACCCCTGGCGGATCGGCCTGCCGGCCTGCCTCCTGCGCGGGCTCGTCTTCGCCCTGCCCGGCTTCGCCTACGTCCTCGGGGCCCCGCTGCTCACCGGCCCGCACGACACCCCGGGCCTCCCGGCCGGCACCCGCGCCCTGCTGGCGGGCGCCCTGTGCGGCTGGGCCTGGAACCAGGGGCTCGCCCACCGCGCCCACGTGTGGCTGGGCCTGGGCGACCGCACGGCGGCCCGCCGGTGCCTGCTGACCGGCGCCCCGGCGGGCATGCTGCTCGGCACGCTGGCCGCGCTCGCCGTCCCGGGCACCGGGCACCCGGCGGACGTCGCGTTCGCCGCCGGTCAGTCCTGTTATCTGGCCGCGTCCGGGGTGCTGCTGGTGAGGGGGCGTGAACGCGTCCTGCTCGCGGCCCTCCTCCCGACGACGGCCGGCGCCCTCCTCGCCCTGGCCCACCCCCTCCCCGGACCGGCCCGCCTGACCCTGCTGCTCATCTCCCTGGCCGCGGTCGCCGCACTGGGGCTGCGCGAAGTGGCTCCGGCGGCAGGGGAGTCGGGCCGCCGGTTCCCGTCCCGGCCGGCCCCCGGACCCCGGCTCGCCGGCTCGCTGCCGTACGCCGTGTTCGGGCTCGGCAGCGGCGTCCTGGTGGTGCACGCGGCCCTCGGGGACGTCCTCGCCGGCGCGGGGCGGTCCGCGTTCGCCGCGCCGGCCGCCGTCGCGCTCACCCTCAGCATGGGACCCGCCGAATGGCTGCTGTACCGGTTCCGCAGCCGGGCTCTGGCCGCGCTGCGCGCCGGCGCCACCCCGCGGGCCTTCCGCCGGGCCACCGCGCGCGTCCTGGCCGGCTGCCTCACCGGCTATCTGGCGGCCCTGCTCGCCCTGGCCCTGACCGTCCCCGCGCTCTGGCCCGGCGCCCCCGCGCCGACCGGCCCGTGCCTGGCCGGGCTGCTCGCCCTCGGCGCGGTGCTGTGGACCGGGCTGCTGCTGCAGTCCTTCGGCGCCGTGCTCGGCGCCACGGCGGTGTGCTGCGCCACCGCCCTCGCCCAGACCCTGGCGCTGCTCGGCCACGCGCAGCACGCGAGCCTCGCCGTGTACGGCGCGGCCGTCGTGGCCCAGGCCGCCCTCGTCCACTGCCTGCTCGGAAGGGTGACGGCCCACCGATGAGCACCCTGCTGGTCCCGTACTACGAACACCCCGCGGTCCGCCCGGCCGAATGGGCGGCCATCCTCGCCGCGGCGCCTCGTCTGTACGGAGTCGTCCTCAACCCGGCGAGCGGCCCCGGCGACCGCCCCGACCCGGACTTCGCCGAGGCGGCCACGCGGCTGCGGACGGCCGGCGTGACCGTGCTCGGCTACGTCGACACCGGCTACGGCCGCCGGCGCTTCGAGGACGTCGTGGCCGACCTCGCCCGGCACCGCGCCTGGTACGGCGCCGACGGCGTCTTCCTGGACCAGGTCAGCACCCGGCTCGACGCGTCGGGGCCCTACGCGCGGCTGGCCACGGTCGCCCGGGCCCTCGGCTTCGGCACCCTCGCGCTGAACCACGGCACCCCGCCGCACCCCGCCTACGCGGCCCTCGCCGACCTGCTCGTCACCTTCGAGGGCCCCTGGACGGCGTACCGCCGCCGCCCGCCGTCGCCCGTCCCGCCGGCCGGGGCGCGCCAGTGCCACCTGGTGTACGGCGTCCCGCCCGGCGTGGACGTGGCCGCCGCGGCGCGGGAGCGGGGCGCTGCCGTGCACTGCGCGGTGCCCGGCGCCGGCGCTCACCCCTGGGGCACGCTGCCCCACGGTTTGACCTCCACCCGCTGAAACGCTCCCTCGACGGCGGTGCCGGCCAGCCGGTCGGCGAGGGAGCGGCGGCCGGGGAAGAGCACCGGCACCGCGTTCACCAGGAACAGCACCACCGCGAACGCCCACACCAGCACCGACAGCAGGAACCGGCCCTCGACCAGCAGCATGCACGCCAGCGCGTAGACGGCCACGTCGGCGGCGGTGGTGACGGCGGCCCGGCGCAGGGCGTGCCGGGACAGCCGCGGGGTGACCCGCAGTCCGGTCAGGCCCTTGCCGAGGGTGCGGCCGAGCAGGGCGAGGCAGGCCCACTGGTAGAGGAACGTGACGAGGACGAGCGCCCCGAACGCCTCCTCCACGTCCAGCACCACCTTGTCCCACAGCGACAGCCCGAGGTGCTCGGAGGCGCCGATGACGTCACCGCGCGAGGCCAGCAGGTCGAGGCCGCCCTTCGTGGCCAGTTCCGGCACGTCGGTGACGAGCGCGGTGATCCGGTGGAAGGTGAGGACCGCGAGCAGCGAGGCCGCCCCCACCACCAGCGCGAAGTCGATGAACCAGGCCATGGCGCGGCGCAGTGTGAGCACGGATGTCCCCCGATCACGCTTCTTCTCCGTGTACGGCCGAAGATCCTAGCCCGCCGGGCGCAGCGGGGGTCACTTTCCGAGGGCCAGCACCACGAGCGCGGTCGTGGCGGCCGTCTCCGCGAGCGCTCCGAACACATCCCCCGTGACCCCGCCGAAGCGGTGCACGCAGCGGCGCAGGAGGAGTTCGGCGGCGGCGGGGGCCAGCAGAGCCGCGAGTGCCGTGCGCAGGCCGCCGTACGGGCCGAGGACCGCACCCCAGGCCGCCGAGGCGAGCGTGACGGCGGCCGTGACGGCCAGCGCGCCCGGCACCGGCACCACCCCGGCGACCGCGGCCCCCAGCCCCTCGGGCCGGGCGGCCGGCACCCCGGTCCGCGCGGCCAGGGTGAGCGCGAGCCGGGCCACGACCGCCGAGGTCAGGGCCGCCACGGCGCCCCGGGCCCAGGAGTCGCCGTACAGCTGCGCCAGCACGGCGACCTGGGCCAGCAGCACCAGGACGAGGGTGATGACCCCGAACGGCCCGATGTCCGACTGCTTCATGATCCGCAGCGCGTCCTCGGCGGGCTTGCCGCTGCCCAGCCCGTCGGCGGTGTCGGCGAGCCCGTCGAGGTGCAGGCCACGGGTCAGCGCGGCGGGTACGGCGACCGAGGCGACGGCGGCGAGCAGCGGACCGGCGCCCAGGAGGAGCAGCAGCAGGCCGAGTCCGGCCGCGGCCGCGCCGACGGCCAGCCCGGCCACCGGGGCGGTCAGCATCCCGCCGCGGGCCGCCTCCCGGTCCCAGCGGCGCACCCGGACGGGCAGCACGGTGAGCGTGCCGAAGGCGAAGCGGAGGCCGTCGAGGGGGGAGGACTTGAGCACCGGCGCAGGGTACTAGGCGCCCGCGGGGCACCCTTCTGCGGGCGGGTACGGAGCCCCCTTCCGCGGGCGGGGATAAGGTGCGCATATGGGGCACTGGTGGGTGCGGAACGTCGTCGAACCGGGGAAGCTCCCGCTGCTGCTCGCCCTCGCCGCCTTCGTGCTGACCTTCGCGGTCACCCGGGTGATCACCCGCCTGATCCGGGCGGGCAGGGGTCCGTTCGGCAACGTGAAAGCGGGCGGGCTGCACATCCACCACGTCGTCCCCGGCGTCCTCCTCACCGTCGTCGGCGGCTTCGGCGCGGTCGCCAGCGACCGGAACAGCACCGGCGCGACCGTCTCCGCCGTGCTGTTCGGCATGGGGGCGGGGCTGGTGCTGGACGAGTTCGCGCTGATCCTGCACCTGGACGACGTCTACTGGGGCGAGGACGGCCGCAAGAGCGTCGAGGTCGTCGTCGTCACCGCCGCCCTCGTCGGCCTGCTGCTGGCCGGGTTCGTCCCGTTCGGGGTCAACGACATGTCCCAGGACGAGTTGCAGGACCGCGGCGGTGTCATCGGCACCATCGCCGTGAACTTCCTCTTCTCGCTCGTGGCCCTGAGCAAGGGCAAGGCCCGCACCGCGATCTTCGGGGCCGTCGTGCCGCTGGTCGCGCTCGTCGGCGCGATCCGGCTCGCCCGCCCCGGGTCGCTGTGGGCCCGCCGCTTCTACGGCCGCCGTCCCCGCGCCCGCGCCCGGGCCGCCCTGCGCGCCTACCGCCACGACCGCCGCTGGTCCCGGCCGAGCCGCGCCGTCCAGGACTGGATCGGCGGCAAACCCGACCCCCACACGACCCGCCTGCCCGACCACCACTGACGCCGCCTGCCCGACCACCGCCGACGCCCCGGGGCCACCCGTGCGGTTACGGCACCTTCAACCCTGCCCGTCCGCCGCCGACGCCCCGGGGCCGCCCGTGCGGCTACGGCACCTTCGGGCGGGCCGGGGTCGGGCGGAGGCGTCGGGTGCGGGTCAGTCGGTCGTGCGGTTCCTGGCCGTACCGGTGGCGCACCGCCACCGCCAGGCACAGCATTCCCACCGCCATCAGCGCGGCCAGGTGCTCCTTGCCCGCCAGGTTCTCCTTCAGCAGCACCTCGGCCACCATCGCCAAGGTCACCGCGCCCGCCGTGAGATAGGCGCCGTACCGCCAGCTCACGAATACGGCGAGCCCCACCACGGCCGCCGACGGACCGGTGTCCACCACCTGTGCGTCCGTCCAGGGCAGCCCGAACGGGGCGTGCGCGCCGAACCCGATGCCCGTGCGCGCGTACAGCGTCCCGGCGAGTGTGGCGACGTACGCGATGGCCAGGGCCCGCCACCACCCCAGGCAGATCTCGGCGACCCCGAACACGAACAGGATCTGCGCCAGCGCACCCCACACCGGCAGGTCCAGCGCCGGCACGTACAGCGACAGCGGAGTGCGCAGCAGGGCCATCCACAGCGGGTCCTCGGCCCGCACCGCGCCCGCGTTCTGCACGATCGGATAGCCCCACGGCTGGTTCTGCACGTACTGCAGTAAGCCCGTCAGACACACCACCCCGACCGTCATCGGGAGCGCCCGCAGGGACCGCTTCGCCACGGCCTCCCGCACGGTGACGTACAGCAGGCCCCACTCGGTGCGGGCCCAGCGGGCGAGCCGGTTCATGGAAGGTCCCTCATCTGTGCGTGTCCAGGTGCCTGCGGTGCAGCCACTTCGGCAGTCCCGGCGCCTCCAGGAAGCCCTCCGCGCGGGCCGAGGCGAGGCCGATGCGCAGCAGGTCCGCGCTCTTCTCGAAGAGCAGGAACCGCGGCTCCCAGATGGGCCGGTACTTGGCGTTGGCGCGGTACAGCGACTCGATCTGCCACCAGCGGGAGAAGAAGCTGAGCAGCGACCGCCACAGCCTCAGCACCGGTCCGGCACCGAGGCGCGCCCCACGTTCGAAGACCGACCTGAACATCGCGAAGTTGAGTGAGACCTGCGTGATCCCGATCTCTCCGGCCCGCCGCAGCAGCTCGATGACCATGAACTCCATCAGCCCGTTGTCGGAGTCCCGGTCCCGGCGCATGAGGTCCAGGGACAGTCCGTGCGGCCCCCACGGCACGAAGGAGAGCAGCGCCCGCAGCCGGCCCTCGGCGTCCGTGCACTCCAGCATCACGCACCGGCCGTCCTCGGGGTCCCCGAGCCGCCCCAGCGCCATGCTGAACCCGCGCTCGGTCGCCCCGTCCCGCCAGTCGTCCGCACGCTCGACCAGATACGCCGTCTCGTCCGCCGGGATGTCCTCGTGGCGCCGGATCCGCACCTCGTACCCGGCCCGCTTCACCCGGTTGTACGCCTGCCGGACGGTGCGCATCGCCCGCCCCTCCAGCGTGAACTCGGCGACCTCCACGAGCGCTTCGTCGCCCAGCTCCAGCGCGCCCAGCCCGTGCCGGCCGTAGACCGTCCCCGCCTCCTCGCTCGCCCCCATCACCGCCGGGATCCAGCCGTGCGCCCGCGCCTGGGCCAGCCACGGCGCGATCGCCCCCGGCCACGCCTCCGGGTCGCCGAGCGGATCCCCGGAGGCCAGGCTCACCCCGCCGACCACGCGGTAGGCGACGGCCGCCTTCCCGGTCGGCGACCACACCACGCTCTTCTCCCGGCGCAGCGCGAAGTAGCCGAGGGAGTCCCGCTCGCCGTGCCGCTGCAGCAGCGCCCGCAGCTGTTTCTCGTCGTCCTCGGTGAGCGGGTCGACGGCGCGCCGGGAGCGGAAGGCCGCGTAGAACACGGCGAGGACGAGGGCCGTGCTGAGCACGTTGACGGCGACGTTGGCCCAGTTCGGCGGGTCGATGCCGGGGAAGCGGGACTCCTCCGCGGCCACCGACACCAGCCGCAGGGCGCCGTAGTGCCAGCGCTCGAGGAAGGTCGAACGGGCCGTGTCCGGCGCCTGGTTGGTGACCGTCACCAGCAGCCCGGCCAGCAGGCTCGCGACGAGCCCGCCCCCGACGGCGACGGTCGCGGCGAGCCGCGGATTGGCCCGGTCGCCCTTGGCGTAGAACTCCCGCCGGCCCACGAGGAGCGCCCCGACGAAGGCCGCCGTCAGCCCCAGCGACACCCAGTTCTGCGCGTACCGCCGGATCTCCGGGAACGCCATGGCGAAGGCGAACAGCGCGAGGAACGCCCCGCTCAGCACGGTGTTGAGGATCCACGCGGCCCGCTTCCTGCGCCGCATGGTGATCGCCAGGAACGCGGTGAACAGGCCCGAGGCGAAGCCGGCGGTCAGCAGATAGGGCGTGAAGAAGTCGTCCTGGTTGTGCCGGCGCACGTCCTGGCCGAGCGAGACCCACACCGCGCTGAGGAAGTTGATGAAGGCGACGGTCCGCAGATACCAGACGGCGAGGGCGGCGCCCCGCCGGGAAGCCCCGGTCGACCGCCGCCCCTGCGCGTTCGGGCGCCCTGGTTCGGTTCGCGACTGAACGGCAATTCGGGCATCTCCCATGGTGAAGGATCATATGGGCGACCTGGCCGCGAACCATGTTATTCAGGTCATCCGTGCTGCCGTGCGAGCAGCGCCCGCGCCGTCTTTCCGCCGCGACGGCACTCGGCCGGGACGGCGGGGACGGCGGGGACGGACGGCGGGGACGGACGGCGGGGACGGACGGCGGGGACGGACGGCGGGGACCGGCGGTGGCGAACCGGCCGAAACCCGACTACTCCTGAGCCTCTTCCGGCTCCTTCTCGTCCTCCGGCCGCTCGGGAAGCTCCGCGGCCAGCGCGGCGGCGCTGCGCACCAGCGGCAGGGCCAGCAGCGCGCCGGCGCCCTCGCCGACCTTCACCCCCTGCTCCAGCAGCGGCTCCAGCGCCATCCGGTCCAGCGCCTTCGCCTGCCCCGGCTCCCCGCTGTCGTGCCCCGCCAGCCACCAGTCCGGCGCCCGGAAGGCGACCCGCTGCGCGACCAGCGCGCACGCCGCGGTCACGACGCCGTCCAGGATCACCGGCAGCTTCCGCACCGCGCACTGCAGCAGGAACCCGGTCATCGCCGCCAGGTCCGCCCCGCCCACGGTCGCCAGCAGCTGCAGCTGGTCCCCGAGCACCGGCCGGGCCCGCCTGAGCGCGTCCCGGATCGCCGCGCACTTGCGCATCCACGCCAGGTCGTCGATCGCGAGGCCGCCCCGCCCGGTCACCACCGAGGCGTCGGTGCCGCACAGCGCGGCGATGAGCACCGCCGCCGCCGTGGTGCCGCCCACGCTGATGTCGCCGAGCACCACCAGGTCGGTGCCGGAGTCGGCCTCCTCGTCGGCGACCGCGACACCCGCCCGCAGCGCCGCCTCGGCCTCGTCCAGGGTGAGCGCGTCCTCGACGTCGATCCGGCCGCTGCCGCGCCGCACCCGGTGCCGTACGACGTCCTCGGGGAACGCGTCCGGTTCGCAGTCCAGCGCCATGTCCACGACCCGCACGGGCACGTCCAGCCGCCGGGCGAGCACGGACACCGGGCTCGCACCCTCCAGGACCGCCCGCACCAGCTGCCCGGCGCCGCCCGCGGGCCGCGCCGACACGCCCAGCCCGGCGACGCCGTGGTCACCGGCGAAGAGGACCACCCGGGGCCGTTCGACCGGCCGTACCGGTACGGCACTCTGGGCGGCGGACAGCCACTCGCCCAGCTCGTCGAGGCGGCCCAGCGCGCCGGGCGGCACGATCTGGCGCTCCCGCCGGGCCTCGGCGTCACGGCGCACGCCCCCGTCCGGGCGCTCGATCAGATCGGTGAAGTCGTCCAGATTAAGCCTGCTCATTCGCCGAACAGTACCGCCAGCGAACGAACGCTTCCGCGCCACATGGCCACCACACTCCGACGATGTCTTTGCTCCCCGGATCGGGATCCCATACGTTCCGGTTTGCAGCGGAATGTCGCACAGGGAGCCGCCCATGCCGACCTCGCCCCCCACGCCGTACGTCACCTCGGACGCCGCCGACACCTTCCTGGAACCGCGCCGCGAGAACTGCCCGTGGTGCGGCTCCCCCCGGCTGCGCGTCCGGGTGCGCGCGGCCGATCCGCTGCGGCACCGGCCGGGCGCGTTCCCGCTCGACAGATGCGACGACTGCGCCCACACCTTCCAGAACCCCCGGCTCACGGCGGAGGGACTCGCCTTCTTCCACCGGGACTTCTACGAGCGGCAGCTGGAGGAGTTCGCGGACCGCCTCCTCACCCCGCAGGAGGTCCGCCGCCGGCACCGCGCCACCGCCCACCGGCTGTCGGAGCTGCCCGAACCGGAGAGCTGGCTGGACGTGGGCACGGGCCACGCCCGCTTCCCCGAGGCGGCCAAGGAGTTCTTCCCGTACACCAGCTTCGACGGACTCGACCCGACGGCCCGGGTGGAGCAGGCGGCCATGGAGGAGCGGATCGAGGAGGCCCACCGCGGCTACCTCACCACCCCCGGCACGACGGCCCGGCTGCGCGCCCGCTACGACGTGGTCAGCATGTTCCACCACCTGGAGCAGGCCCCCGACCCGCGCGCCGAGCTCCGCGCGGCCCTGACGGTCCTGCGTCCCGGCGGCCACCTCGTCATCGAAGTCACCGATCCGCGCAGCGCGTTCGCCCTGCTCCTCGGCAGGTGGTGGCTCCCCTACGGCCAGCCGCGCACCCTCAGCCTGATGCCGCCGGCCAACCTCCGCGCGGAGCTGGAGGCCCTGGGCTGCACGGTCCTGGTGACGGACCGCGGCTCCGCGCACATCCCCTACGACCTGTCAGCGGCCGTCGCCCTGGCCGTGGCCCACGCCCACCCCCTCCTGCGGGCGGTGGCCACCCCCGCCCTGATCCTGGCCTCGGAGCTGGACCACATCCTCTCCCCCCTGACCCGTCGCACCCCCTTCTCCAACACCTACCGGCTCGTGGCCCGCGCACCCGCCCGGCCGCAGGCCCCCGCGCCGGGGCCGCCGGGCGCCGCTCAGCCCCGCAGCACCACGGCCTGACCCGCGACGACCAGCAGCACCTGCTCGCACTCCGACCCGAACGCCGCGTTCAGCCGCCCCAGTTCGTCCCGGTAGCGGCGGCCGGACGCCGTCGCGGGCACGATGCCCGAGCCGACCTCGTTGGACACCGCGACAACGGTCCGCCGGCTCGCCCGCACCGCCGACGCCAGCTCCCGCACCCGCTCCCGCAGCGCCTTCTCACCGCCCCCCGCCCACTCCGCGTCGTCCCAGGCCCCCACCGAGTCCATGACGTCCGTCAGCCACAGCGACAGACAGTCGATCAGCAGCGGCGGGCCCTCCTCCGCCAGCAGCGGCACCAGATCGGTCGTCTCCGTCGTACGCCACGACCCCGGCCGCCGCTCCCGGTGCGCGGCCACCCGCGCCGCCCACTCGGTGTCCCCACCCCGCGTCCCCCCGGTCGCCACGTACAGCACGTCCGGGAAGGACTCCAGCCGCCGTTCGGCCTCCACCGACTTGCCCGACCGCGCCCCGCCCAGCACCAGCGTCCGGCGCGGCACGTCCGGCACGTCCTCGTACACCCCCACCGCCAGCGTCGTACCGTCCGGCACCGCCCGCGCCCCGGCCGCCGCCAGCCGCCGGTGCAACTCCGGGCCGGGCGGCACGTCGTGGTCGAGGTGGACGGCCAGCACATCCGTCGTCGGGCCGACCGAGCCGACCGCCCGCAGCCGGGCCAGCGCGTCCGGACGGCCCACCACGTCCACGAGGACCATGTCGTACGACCGCGCCGTCGACTCCTCCAGACCGGCCGGGGCCCCGCCGGGCGGCAGATACAGCAACCGCTGCCCGTCCGCCCCGGTCACCGCGTACCCGGTGCCGCCCGCGTCCATCGCCACGGCCCGCACCCGATGCCCCGTCAGCAGGGTCAACTCCCGCCCGTCCGGCACCCGTCCGGGCTGCGGCAGCCCGGCCGGCACCTCGACCGGCGGGCCGTCGTGCGGATGTGACAGCAGCACCTGCCGTACCCCGCCCAGCGAATGCCCGGCCCGCGCCGCCGCGAACGCCGCACCCGGCGTCAGATCGAGCAGCACCGACCCGTCCACGAGCACGGCGGTCGCCGCCCGCGCGTCCGGTCCGAGCGCGACCGCACAGGCGGCGCAGGGACAGTCGGGCCGAGGCAGTCCGGCCGGGGCACCAGTACCGAGCAGAGTCACTTCCACGCACCGATTCTCACCTGTGCCGGCGGGTACCGCTCACTTGCGGCTCCCTGGGGACGCCACCGGCCCGCGGGTGATCCACCACCTCTAACGGCCGACCCGGCGGAGCGCATACGCTGACGAGCAGGAGTTGGATCACAAGGAGGCCTACATGACGGCATGGACGTGGCGGTTCGAGAAGGCCGACGGGACGGAGGTCCAGCCCTCGGTGCAGCCCGAGGAGTTCACCACGCAAGGGGACGCCGAGTCCTGGATCGGCGAGCACTGGAAGGCGCTGCAGGAGGGCGGAGCCGACCAGGTGCGGCTGTTCGAGGAGACCAGCGAGATCTACGGGCCGATGAGCCTGCACGCCGACGCGTCGTAGGACCCGCCGGGCGGTGAGGAGGGCGTCCGCGTTCGGCCGCGGCCCTCCTCACTGCTCGCCCAGCGTCACCTGCGCCGTCCGCCGCGCGCCGGCGCGCTGGTAGGTGACCGTCGTCCGCTGCCCCGGCTCGGCCGTGGCCAGCGCCTCCGCCAGCGAGGTGAGGGTGGTGACGGGCCGGCCGCCGACCTCGGTGATGACGTCCCCGGCCCGCAGCCCCGCCCTGTCGGCCGCGCCGCCGCCGTGCACGGTGACCACCGCCACCCCGGCCGGCCGGTAGCCGGCGTCCACCACCGTCCGCGCGGTGATGCCGAGCGCGGCCCGCCCGGAGTCGACGACCTTGCCGTGCTTCACGATCTGTTCCGCGATCGTCCGCACCATCGACGCCGGGATGGCGAACCCGATACCGGGCGCGGCGCTGCCGCCGAGGGCGGGGTCGGCCGCGGCGAGCGTCGGGATGCCGATGACCCGCCCGTCGAGGTCGACCAGGGCGCCCCCGCTGTTGCCGGGGTTGATGGCGGCCGACGTCTGCACCATGTTGGCGATCGTCGCGCCCGTCCCCCCGCCGCCGTTCTCGCTGACGGTCCGTCCGGTCGCCGAGACGATGCCCTGGGTCACGCTGGAGGACAGCCCGAGCGGCGATCCCATGGCCAGGACGAGCTGCCCGACCTCCACCTTCCCGGAGTCCCCGAACCGCGCCGGCTTCAGCCCGTCCGGCACCTTGTCCAGCTTGATCACGGCGAGGTCCTGCTCGGGGTAGGAGTAGACCAGGCTCGCCGTGAGCGGCTCCTCGGTGTGGGCCGTCGTCACCTTGAAGGTCTTCTCCGACCCCACCACGTGCGCGTTGGTGACGATGTGTCCCCTGTCGTCGAACACCACTCCGGAGCCCAGGTCATGGCTCGCCTGGATCTGCACCACCGACGGCAGGACGTCCCTGATGACCTGCTGGAACCGGCTCTGCAGATCGGCCGCGGCCGTCGGCACGGCCGCCCCGGTGGCCACCGCCGCCTCCGGCCGGGCCGGGCCGACGGACTCGGTGCAGCCCGCGGCGAGGGCCGCGCAGCAGACCAGTGCGGCGGCGGTGACGGTCTTCCGAAGGGCACGGCTGGGGGAGGCGTCCATGCCCCGAGTCTCACCGCGCGGTGATCACCCGGCCCGTGGAGTTCCCCTGAACGGGCTCAGCCCCGTACGCCGCACAGGTGCAGCAGTGCCGCCACGCCGCGGTAGGGGTCCGTGCGCCCGGCCCGTTCCTCCGCCGCCAGCAGCGTCTGCAGGTCCTCCGGGATCTCGGCGCCGTCCGCCGCGGTGTCCGTGAAGACCCGGACGCCGTACCAGGCGTGCAGCGGGGCCGCGATCCCGGCGAGGGTGGCGGTGAGCGCCGACAGCCGGTCGGCGCGGACGTCCAGGCCCAGGCGGTTGCGGTAGGAGACCGTGTCGAAGGCGGCCAGCGTGCCCGCCCAGTCCCCGGACAGGCCGGGCCGCAGGGCGAGCGCGTCGCCGTTGCGCACGAGGAGGGAGAGGAGTCCGCCCGGCGCCAGCATCCGGGCCAGGCCCGCCACCAGCGGGTCGGGCTCCTCGACGTACATCAGGACGCCGTGGCAGAGCACCACGTCGAAACTGCCCGGCAGGAAGTGCACGCCGGTGTCCCGTCCGTCGCCCTGCACCAGCCGGACCCGCGCGCGGATGCCCTCCGGCTCACCGGCCAGCGTCTCCCGCGCGGTCGCGATCATCGTCGCGTCCTGCTCGACCCCGGTCACCTGGTGGCCGAGCCGGGCCAGCCGCAGCGCCTGCGTGCCCTGGCCCATCCCCACGTCGAGCACGCGCAGCCGCTGCCCGACCGGGAACCGCCCGGCTATCTGCTCGTCGAGCTGCCGGGCCACCAGCTCCTGCCGCACGACGTCGCGCAGGCCGCCCAGCTTGCTCAGCCAGGCGTCGGCCGCCCCCCCGGTGAAAGCGTCTGCGCTCAGGGCCGCTCTCCGCGCTTGACCTGCGGCTTCGGCAGACGGAGCCGACGCATCTGCAGGGACCGCATCAGCGCGTAGGCGACCGCGCCACGCGTGTTCTGGTCCCCGAAGCGCTCCTTGAGCCGCTTCTTCAGCCGGAAGCCGCTGAACGCCGCGTCGAGCACGATCAGCACGATCACGATCAGCCAGAGCAGCAGCGCGATCGACTGGATCGCCGGCACCCGCACCACGCTCAGCACGAGGATCACCACGGCGAGCGGCAGGAAGAACTCCGCCACGTTGAACCGCGAGTCCACCCAGTCGCGGGCGAACCTGCGGACCGGGCCCTTGTCACGGGCGGGCAGATAGCGCTCGTCACCGCTGGCCAGCGCCTGGCGCTGCCGCTGGAGCGCCTGGCGCCGGTCCTCGCGCTGACGCTTCGCGGCCTCCTTGCGGTTCGTGGGGGTCTGGGCGACGCTGCGGCGCTGGGACTGGGCCTCACTGCGCTTGGGCGTGGGCCTGCCCTTCGGGGCCTGCGGGTCACGGGGCTGCTTCGAGAGGGCTACCGGCGCCTTGTCGGCGGGGGCCTTCTCATCCTTGGCACGGCTACGGAACACAAAACCCAAGGGTAAGGGCATCCCCGGCATGGACCCCAGCCCGGCGGGGAACGATCCGGCAACACCGGGCGTCATGGAGGGACAGAGGGGGCGTTCCGGCCGGGGTCCCGAGGGGGGCCCGGTGGGGTCCGAGGGGGTCCCGGTGGGGGATCACCTACTCCTCACGCCGGAGCGATATCGTCCGCAGTCGTCCTCGGGGATGAGCGCATCACCTCCCGGACAGTGCGGTAATGGAGTCAGGGCCCGTACTGTGGGTTCTGTCGCAGGATCTGTGAGCTGGAGTCCGTCAGAAGGGGGCGCGCGAAGCCCATGAGCGGTGTCATGAAGCGTATGGGGATGATCTTCCGCGCGAAGGCGAACAAGGCCCTTGACCGGGCCGAGGACCCGCGCGAGACCCTCGATTACTCGTACCAGAAGCAGCTGGAGCTGCTGCAGAAGGTGCGCCGCGGCGTCGCCGACGTGGCGACCAGCCGCAAGCGCCTGGAACTCCAGCTCAACCAGCTGCAGCAGCAGTCCTCCAAGCTGGAGGACCAGGGCCGCAAGGCGCTCGCGCTGGGCCGGGAGGACCTGGCCCGCGAGGCGCTGTCCCGGCGTTCCGCCCTGCAGCAGCAGGTCACGGACCTGGAGACGCAGCACACGACCCTCCAGGGCGAGGAGGAGAAGCTCACCCTGGCGGCCCAGCGCCTGCAGGCCAAGGTCGACGCCTTCCGTACGAAGAAGGAGACCATCAAGGCCACCTACACCGCCGCCCAGGCCCAGACCCGGATCGGCGAGGCGTTCTCCGGCATCTCCGAGGAGATGGGCGACGTCGGCCTCGCCATCCAGCGCGCCGAGGACAAGACGCAGCAGCTCCAGGCCCGCGCCGGCGCCATCGACGAGCTGCTCGCCTCGGGTGCCCTGGACGACCCGTCCGGCATGGCCAAGGACGACATCGCGGCCGAGCTGGACCGGATCTCCGGTGGTAGTGATGTAGAGCTGGAACTGCAGCGCATGAAGGCCGAGCTGGCCGGGGGCTCCCCGCAGCAGGCGATCGAGGGCGGCACCGGACAGGGGCAGTCCCAGCAGCAGCCGCAGGACACCCCGCGCTTCGACAAGCAGTAGCCCGGCGCCGGGACCCGAGCCGAGGAGGCCGACGTGATCGTACGGATCATGGGGGAGGGCCAGGTGAAGCTCGCCGATGCCCACTTCGCCGAGCTGAACAAGCTGGACGACGAACTCCTGGAAGAGGTGGAGAGCGGCGACGGCGCCGGATTCCGCGCCACTCTCCAGGCCCTCCTGGGCAAGGTCCGTGAACTGGGCGAGCCGCTGCCCGACGACGCGCTGGAACCCTCCGAGCTGATCCTGCCGGCGCCGGACGCGTCGCTGGAGGAGGTCCGGCAGATGCTCAGCGACGACGGGCTGATCCCGGGCTGACCCCCGCCCGGGAGCCGGCCCGGGGCGCACGTCCGGGCCGGGGCAGGGCCGGGACTCCGGGTCAGTTCAGGGTGAACCAGGTGGTGCGGGACTTCTGCCACTCCGGGTGGGAGAGGTCCTTCGCCTCGGTGCCGTCACCGTAGAGGTCGGCGGAGCCGTCGTCGGTGATCAGCTGCACCCGGGCGCCGGAGGCGCTCAGGTCGGGCACGGAGACGACGGACTCCCAGGCGCCCGCGTCGGCCGTCGGCAGATCGAGCACCTTCACCGGCTGGTGCCCGGCCACGCCGTCCCAGGAGTACAGAGCGTATGGGTCGCTGTTGTCGTCGGCGGCCCAGGAGCCGGCGAGGACCAGGTACTGGCCGGCGTCGTTCCTGCGCAGATCGCGGATGGACAGCCCGCCGAGGTCCAGCTCGATCGGCGTGCCGAAGGCCGCCTTGGTGCCGCGTGCCACCTGGTCCATGTTCGTCACCGGCACGATCAGCGCCTTCCCGCCGTTCTGCGGCGGCACGAGCGGGGCGCGGAAGCCGACGTAGGCGGTGGTCGTGCTGCCCGGCGCGAACTCCAGCCCCTCGACGTTGAAGCCGTCGATCTCCTTCGGGACCTGCCCGTCGGCGGTGCCGGCGGCGAAGCCGTAGCGGTCGCCGTTCGCCTCGTCCCAGGCCACCAGGTCGTCCCGCAGCCGGTGCCCCGCCGTGCCGAAGGTGAGCCGGGTGGCGGCACCCGAGCCGGAGACGGTCGTGGTGAACACCGTGTTCCGGTCGGCCTTGTACACGCCGTCCTTGTTGTTGCCCAGCGACCCGGTCCAGTAGATCGTGTTGCCGACGCGGGCGGCGCCCTCGATGTCGACCTCCTTGTCGGCACCCAGCGCGCCGTCCAGGGCCCAGGTCCGCACGGGCGCGCCCGAGGCCGAGCCGTCGTACAGGCGCAGGGTGTTGTCCTCGTCGTTGCCGACGACGACGTATCCGCCGCCCACGTCCACCGCGGCGGAGGCGTCCGAGGCGCCGGTGAGGTAGCCGGCGTCGGCGGAGTGCTGGACGGCCGGGGAGGCCGCGTAGTGCAGCGTGGTCGTGGCCGTCTTGCCGCCGAGGCCGGTCACCTTCAGCGTGAGGTCGGCGTAGCCCTGGCCGTGCGCGGTCACGGCGACGGTACGGGTGCCTGCGGTGCCGGTGACCCGGACGTCGCCGGTGCCGGCCACGCCGCTCGCGCTCGTCCTGGTGGCGGTCACGGTGAGGGCGGAGGCGTCGGCACCGCTCTGCGCGACGGTGACGGTGGCGACGGGGTCGCCCGTGCCGCCGACGGCGCCCGAGAGGTAGGAGGCCGACAGCTTGATCGTCGGGGTGCCGTACGTCACCGCGTGGGCGGAGGTGGTCAGGCCGGTGGCCGAGACGAGACAGAGCGCTGCGGCGGACCAGATCACACGGAGCTGAGGGCGCACGGGGGGCCTTTCGTCGGCGGGATGCTGGCGAGAAGGCTGAGGACATCCGGCCAACGGGGATCGACAGTTGACGGTCCGTCGGGCGTCCGGACGCCCAATTTCCCCGCGTCCCGCACGGTGCGCTCGTCCCCGCACCGGTACAAGGCGCTGGAAACCACCCGTACTGTTCAGGACGTGAGCACTCTCGACCGCGCCCGCTGCAGCCTCAAGGCCCATCCCTGGGCCCTGGACGCGGCCATCGCGGCAGGCGTCCTGGTGTGCATGGTCGCGGGCTCCTTCGTCGTGCCCCGCGGCCCGCACGGCGTCACCTGGGGCCTGCGCACCCCCGACCCGCTCAGCCTGGTGCTGATGTTCCTCGCCGCGGTCACGCTCGTCTTCCGCCGCCGTGCCGCGCGGACGGTCCTCGCGGTCACCGGCGCCCTCGCCGTGATCGAGTGCGTCACCGGCGACCCCCGGGCCCCGGTCGCCATGTCCGCCGTGATCGCCCTGTACACCGTCGCCTCGACCACCGACCGCACCACCACGCTCCGGGTCGGTCTGCTCACCATGACCGTGCTGACGGCCGCCGCCATGCTCGCCGGCCCGCTGCCCTGGTACGCGCAGGAGAACCTCGCGATCGTCGCCTGGACCGGCATCGGTGCCACCGCGGGCGACGCCGTGCGCAGCCGCCGCGCGGTCGTCCAGGCCATCCGGGAGCGCGCCGAACGCGCCGAGCGCACCCGGGAGGAGGAGGCCCGCCGCCGGGTCGCGGAGGAGCGGCTGCGCATCGCCCGCGATCTGCACGACGTCGTCGCCCATCACATCGCCCTGGTCAATGTGCAGGCCGGGGTCGCCGCCCACGTCATGGACAAGCGGCCCGACCAGGCCAAGGAGGCCCTCGCCCACGTCCGCGCGGCCAGCCGCTCCGCGCTGGACGAACTGCGCGCCACCGTCGGCCTGCTCCGCCAGTCCGGCGACCCCGCGGCCCCCACCGAACCCGCCCCCGGCCTCAGCCGACTCGACGACCTGGCCGCCACCTTCCGCAGCGCGGGCCTCCCGGTGGACGTGGCCCGCACCGACGAGGACACCGAACTGCCCGCCGCCGTCGACCTGGCCGCCTACCGGATCATCCAGGAGGCCCTGACGAACGCCCGCAAGCACGCGGGGCCGGGCGCCCAGGCGCAGGTCAGCGTCGTACGGGTCGGACCGCACATCGAGGTCACCGTCCTCGACGACGGCTCGGCCGCACCGGGCGCCCCGCAGGCCGGCGGCGGACACGGGCTGCTCGGCATGCGCGAGCGGGTCGGCGCGCTCGGCGGCACCCTCACCACCGGGCCCCGCTACGGCGGCGGCTTCCGGGTCCATGCGATCCTGCCCCTCACGACCCAAGCGCGTACGACGGCCCCGGGGGAGCCCGCATGACGATCCGTGTCCTGCTCGCCGACGACCAGGCGCTGCTGCGCAGCGCGTTCCGGGTGCTGGTCGACTCCGAGCCCGACATGGAGGTGGTGGGGGAGGCCTCCGACGGTGCGGAGGCGGTGCGCCTGGCCGGGGAGACGGCCGCCGACGTCGTCCTCATGGACATCCGGATGCCCGGCACCGACGGCCTCGCCGCGACCCGTCTGATCGGCGCCGATCCGTCCCTCGCACAGGTCCGGGTGGTCATCCTGACCACCTTCGAGGTGGACGACTACGTGATCCAGTCGCTGCGCGCCGGCGCCTCCGGCTTCCTCGGCAAGGGCAGCGAGCCGGAGGAGCTGCTGAACGCCATCCGGGTCGCGGCGGGCGGCGAGGCGCTGCTGTCCCCGGCCGCGACCAAGGGGCTGATCGCCCGCTTCCTCGCCCAGGGCGACGGCGACGACCGCGACCCCGCCCGCTCCGAGCGGCTCGGCGCGCTCACCGGCCGGGAGCGGGAGGTGCTCGTCCAGGTCGCGGGCGGCCACTCCAACGACGAGATCGCCGAGCGCCTGGAGGTCAGCCCGCTGACCGTGAAGACGCACGTCAACCGGGCCATGGCCAAGCTCGGCGCGCGGGACCGGGCACAGCTCGTGGTGATCGCGTACGAGTCGGGGCTGGTGCGTCCGAGGACGGACTGATCTCCACCCGCGTGTACTGCGGGTGGAGTAGGGCCCGGATAAGGAAATGGACTCTGGGCTTACGGTTCGGCCCTGAGCGATGGGTGAGGGTGAGGGGGTCTGCCGCTCCCTGAAGAGAGACCCTGATCCATGTCCTGGCTGTCGAGATTCAGCCTCCGGCAACGGGCCCTGACCGGCCTGATGTCGCTCGTCGCGCTCGTCTTCGGGCTGATCGCGATACCCCAGATCAAGCAGCAGCTGCTGCCCACCATCAACCTGCCGATGGTGTCGGTGATCGCCCCGTACCAGGGGGCCTCGCCCGACGTCGTGGAGAAGCAGGTCGTCGAGCCCATCGAGAACAACCTGCAGGGCGTCGACGGCGTCAGCGGCGTCACCTCCACCGCGAGCGAGGGCAACGCCGTGATCATGGCGTCCTTCGACTACGGCAACGACACCAAGCGGATCGTCTCCGACGTCCAGCAGGCCGTGAACCGGGCGCGCAACCAGCTGCCCGACGGCGTGGACCCGCAGGTCGTCTCCGGCTCCACGGACGACATGCCGACCGTGGTCCTCGCCGCCACCTCCGGCAAGGACCAGCAGGCGCTCGCCGACCAGCTCGACACCACCGTCGTACCGGCCCTGAAGGACATCGACGGCGTGGGCCGCGTCCAGGTCACCGGCGTCCGCGACCTCCAGGTCACGGTCACGCCGGACGACGCGAAGCTCGCCCGGGCGGGCCTCACCTCCGCGGCCCTCGGCCAGGCCCTGCAGGCCGGCGGCGCGACCGTCCCGGCCGGCTCCTTCGACGAGGACGGCGCCAACCGCACCGTCCAGGTCGGCGGCGGCTTCACCTCGCTGAAGCAGATCCAGGACCTCGCCGTCACCGGTGAGAAGGGCGGCAGGCCCGTACGCCTCGGTGACGTCGCCACCGTGCGGGAGCAGCCGGCCCCGGCCGACGCGATCACCCGCACCGACGGCCGGCCCAGCCTCGCCGTCACCGTGACCATGGACCACGACGGCAGCGCGGTCACCATCTCGAACGCGGTCGAGGACAAGCTGCCCGGCCTGCGCGAGCAGCTCGGCTCCGGCGCGAAGCTCACGGTCGTCAGCGACCAGGGCCCGGCGGTGTCGAAGTCCATCAAGGGCCTCACCACGGAGGGCGCCCTCGGTCTGCTCTTCGCGGTCCTGATCATCCTGGTCTTCCTGGCGTCGATCCGCTCGACGCTGGTCACGGCCGTGTCCATCCCGCTGTCCGTCGTCCTCGCGCTGATCGTGCTGTGGACGCGCGGCCTGTCCCTGAACATGCTCACGCTGGGCGCGCTGACCATCGCCATCGGCCGGGTCGTCGACGACTCGATCGTGGTCCTGGAGAACATCAAGCGGCACCTGGGCTACGGCGAGGAGCGCACGGCGGCGATCCTGACCGCCGTCCGCGAGGTGGCCGGCGCGGTCACCTCCTCCACCCTCACCACGGTCGCCGTGTTCCTGCCGATCGGCCTGGTCGGCGGCATGGTGGGCGCCCTGTTCGGCTCCTTCAGCATCACGGTGACGGCGGCCCTGCTGGCCTCGCTGCTGGTGTCGCTGACGGTCGTGCCCGTCCTGTCGTACTGGTTCCTGCGCGCCCCGAAGGGCACCCCTGGGGACGCCGACGAGGCCCGCCGCCGCGCCGAGGAGAAGGAGGCGAACAGCCGCCTCCAGCGCCTCTACGTCCCCGTGCTGCGCTTCGCCACCCGCCGCCGCCTCACCAGCGTCGTGATCGCGATCGTCGTTCTGGTCGTCACGTTCGGCATGGGCGGCCTGCTGAAGACGAACTTCTTCGACCAGGGCGAGCAGGAGGTCCTCACGGTCAAGCAGGAGCTGAAGCCGGGTACGAGCCTCGCCGCCACGGACCGGCAGGCCAAGCGGGTCGAGAAGCTGCTCGCGTCCACCGAGGGCGTCAAGGACTACCAGGTCACCGTCGGCTCCTCCGGCTTCATGGCGGCGTTCGGCGGCGGCACGGACACCAACCAGGCGTCGTACCAGGTGATGCTGGAGGACTCGAAGTCCTACGACAAGGTCCAGCGGCACCTCGAGGACGGCCTGAAGAAGCTGAAGGGCATCGGCACGACCACCGTGTCGGCCGGTGACGGCTTCGGCAACCAGAACCTGAGCGTGGTGGTCAAGGCGGCCGACCCGCAGGCGCTGCGCACGGCGGCCGAGCAGGTCCGCTCCACGGTCGCCGGCCTCGACGGCGTCACGGACGTCACCAGCGACCTCGCGACCAGCGTGCCGCGGATCTCGGTGAAGGCCGATGCCAGGGCGGCGGCGGCCGGGTTCGACGACCAGAAGCTGGGCGCGGCGGTCGCCCAGGCGGTCCGCGGGACGACGGCGGCGAAGGCGGTCCTCGACGACACCGAGCGCGACGTCGTCGTGAGGTCGGCGAAGCCCGCCACCACCCTGGCCCAGCTGAAGAGCCTGCGCCTCGGCCCGGTGAAGCTGGGCGACATCGCCACGGTGAAGCTGGTGGACGGCCCGGTCTCGCTGACCCGGATCGACGGCCGGCGCGCCGCCACCGTCACGGCCAGGCCGACCGGCGACAACACGGGCGCGGTCAGCACCCGGCTGCAGTCGAGGATCAAGGCCCTGAGGCTGCCCGCGGGCGCCGAGGCGGAGATCGGCGGCGTGACCTCGGACCAGAACGACGCCTTCAAGAACCTGGGCCTGGCCATGCTGGCGGCGATCGCGATCGTCTTCATGCTGCTGGTGGCCACGTTCCGGTCCCTGGCCCAGCCGCTGATCCTGCTGGTCTCCATCCCGTTCGCGGCGACGGGCGCGATCGGGCTGCTGGTCGCCACCGGCACCCCGATGGGCGTCCCGGCGATGATCGGCATGCTGATGCTGATCGGCATCGTGGTGACCAACGCGATCGTGCTGATCGACCTGATCAACCAGTACCGGCGCCGGGGCCACGGCGTGGTCGAGGCCGTGATCGAGGGCGGCCGCCACCGGCTCCGCCCGATCCTGATGACGGCCCTGGCGACGATCTTCGCCCTGCTGCCCATGGCCTTGGGCGTCACCGGCGAGGGCGGCTTCATCGCCCAGCCGCTGGCGGTGGTCGTCATCGGCGGTCTGATCACGTCCACCCTGCTCACCCTGCTCCTCGTCCCGACGCTGTACGCGATGCTGGAGCTGCGCAAGGAGCGGCGGGCGAAGAAGCGGGCCGCGAAGCGCGAGGTGCAGGAGGCCGAGGTTCTCGAACCTGCGGGTGTCTGAACCCCGCGGGCCCCGAGCACAGCGATGAGGCCCGGCCCCCCTTCCGGGGAGCCGGGCCTCGGTCCTGTCCGGGGGAGCCCTACGGCAGCGCCAGCATCCGCTCCAGGGCCAGCTTGGCGAACGCCTCCGTCTCCCGGTCGACCTCGATCCGGTTGACCAGGTTGCCCTCGGCCAGGGACTCCAGGGCCCAGACCAGGTGGGGCAGGTCGATGCGGTTCATGGTCGAGCAGAAGCAGACCGTCTTGTCCAGGAAGACGATCTCCTTGCCCTCGGGCGCGAAACGGTTCGCCAGCCGGCGGACCAGGTTCAGCTCGGTGCCGATGGCCCACTTCGAGCCGGCCGGCGCGGCCTCCAGGGCCTTGATGATGTACTCGGTGGAGCCGACGTGGTCGGCGGCGGCCACGACCTCGTGCTTGCACTCGGGGTGGACGAGCACGTTCACGCCGGGGATGCGCTCACGGACGTCGTTGACCGAGTCGAGGCTGAAGCGGCCGTGCACCGAGCAGTGGCCGCGCCACAGGATCATCCTGGCGTCCCGCAGCTGCTGCGCCGTCAGCCCGCCGTTCGGCTTGTGCGGGTTGTAGACCACGCAGTCGTCCAGGGACATGCCCATGTCGCGGACGGCGGTGTTGCGGCCCAGGTGCTGGTCGGGCAGGAACAGCACCTTCTCGCCCTGCTCGAAGGCCCAGTCCAGGGCCCGCTTGGCGTTGGAGGAGGTGCAGATCGTGCCGCCGTGCTTGCCGGTGAACGCCTTGATGTCGGCCGAGGAGTTCATGTACGAGACCGGCACCACCTGCTCGGCGACGCCCGCCTCGGTCAGCACGTCCCAGCACTCCGCGACCTGCTCGGCCGTCGCCATGTCGGCCATGGAGCAGCCGGCGGCGAGGTCGGGCAGGACGACCTTCTGGGCGTCCGAGGTGAGGATGTCGGCCGACTCGGCCATGAAGTGCACACCGCAGAAGACGATGTACTCGGCCTCCGGGCGCGCGGCCGCGTCCCGGGCCAGCTTGAAGGAGTCACCCGTGACGTCGGCGAACTGGATGACCTCGTCGCGCTGGTAGTGGTGGCCGAGCACGAAGACCTTGTCGCCGAGCTTCTCCTTGGCCGCGCGGGCGCGCTGGACCAGGTCGGGGTCGGACGGCGAAGGCAGGTCGCCGGGGCACTCGACGCCCCGCTCGCTCTTCGGGTCGGCCTCGCGGCCGAGCAGCAACAGGGCGAGCGGAGTCGGCTGTACGTCGAGTTCCGGGGTCTGGGCGGTGGTCACGACACGCACCCTTTCTACTTTTCGTCTAACTGACGCTATCTATCATAACCGCTTCACGTCAGTTTGACGATGCCCATAGCGTCCATGTGACGTGAATCCCGCCCGGGTCGCTCCTCGGGCTGCTGTCCGCTCTGTCGGCCATGTGCGAGCATGAAGAAGGAAGCGACAACGCGACAACGCGACTGCCCGGCCCGGAATGAATCCGCGGAAGCGCCGGTTGCACTCGTCGGCAAGCAGTCTCCGTACAACCCGGGAGAGATGTAGATGTCCGTATCGGACGAGACCAGCACCGCCACCGACGGCATCATCCTGAGTGACGCCGCCGCGGCCAAGGTCAAGGCCCTGCTCGACCAGGAAGGCCGTGACGACCTCGCCCTGCGTGTCGCCGTCCAGCCCGGCGGCTGCTCCGGCCTGCGTTACCAGCTCTTCTTCGACGAGCGTTCCCTCGACGGCGACGTCGTCAAGGACTTCGGCGGGGTCAAGGTCGTCACCGACCGCATGAGCGCTCCGTACCTGGGCGGCGCGTCGATCGACTTCGTCGACACCATTGAGAAGCAGGGCTTCACGATCGACAACCCGAACGCGACGGGCTCCTGCGCCTGCGGCGACTCCTTCAGCTGAGCCGACGGCCACGGACTGAGAAGGCGGCGGCCCCCCGGCGAGGGGGGCACGCGGTCAGGGCGGCGATGAACGAGGTGAGCAGGAACAGTCCGCCGCACACCGCGCCGAACCCGATGCCCC